>CAZEPK010000140.1:0-12344 GCA_964514085.1 uncultured Nocardioides sp. | reverse complement strand
GCTGCAGCGGGTGGTCGACGCCTGGCCGGTCCCCGTCACCCGGATCGCGCTGGTCGGGCACTCCCTGGGCGGGCTGGTGGTGCGCGCCGCCGGCGCCGTGGCCAGCGAGGTCGAGGAGCCGTGGAGCGGCCTGGTGAGCGACGTGGTCACCCTGGGCACGCCGCACCTCGGCGCGCCCATCGCCTGGGGCATCGGCCACGGCAGCCGCGGGCTGCAGCTGCTGAAGGAGACCGCGGCGTTCGGGCGGGTCCTCGACTGGCGCTCCCGCGGGGTGCACGACCTGGTCGCGGGGCTGGCCGAGGACGTGCCGCCGCTCCCGCACGCCCGCTACCACCTGGTGGCCGCGACCCTGACCCGCCGGGAGCGGCACCCCGTCGGCCACGTCGTTGGGGACCTGCTCGTGCGCCCGCCGTCGGCGTACGGCCGGGCCGGCGGGCGCACGTTGTTCCCGGGCGCCGACGTGCTGCACGTCGGGGGCACCGGCCACTTCGGGCTGCTGAACCATCCCGAGGTGCACACGGCGCTGCAGCGCTGGCTGGCCTGAGGGCCCGTCCTGCCACACTTCTGCGCATGAAGGCTGCCCCGAACGCCACCGCCGAGCGCGAGCTGCGGGCCGAGACGACCATCGACGCGCCGCCCGAGGCCGTGTGGAAGGTGCTGTCGGACGTACGCCGGATGCCCGAGCTCTCGCCCGAGCTGGTGCGGATGGTCCCGCTCAAGAAGGGCGGGCTGCGGCCCGGCCAGTGGTACCTCGGGGTCAACCGGCGCAAGGGCGTGGTCTGGCCCACCCGCAGCGTGGTGGCCGCGGTCGAGCCGGGCCGGTCGGTGTCGTGGGACACCACCAGCAGCGGGGCGCGGTGGATCTGGGAGCTCGCCCCGGAGGGGAGCGGGACCCGGGTCGTGCACCGCCGGCCGGTGCCGCGGAGGCTGACGGGCACCAGCACGCTGTTCGCCGCGGCCTTCCTGGGCGGCGTCGGCGGGCACGCCGACGAGCTCGAGGCGGGCATGGCGCAGTCGGTCTCCCGGCTCAAGCAGGCCGTGGAGAGCTCCTGACCCGGGGTTTCATCTGCCCACAGCGAACATCGAGGGGCATGCCGTGGAACTGTCCTCGACCCCGGCTATGGTCGGCCACGTGACTGCACAGACTTCTGGCCCGTCGGCCGGCGGCGGCGCCGGCATCGCCGTCCTCGACGACCACATCTACCAGCGACTGCTCCGCGAGCGCATCGTGTTCCTCGGCTCCGAGGTGCGCGACCAGAACGCCAACGCGATCTGCGCCCAGCTGCTGCTGCTCTCGGCCGAGGACCCCGAGACCGACATCTTCCTCCACATCAACAGCCCGGGTGGGTCCGTCGACGCCGGCATGGCGATCTACGACACGATGAACTACATCCCCAACGACGTCGCGACCGTCGGCATGGGGCTGGCCGCGTCGATGGGGCAGTTCCTGCTCTGCGCCGGCACCAAGGGCAAGCGCTACGCGCTGCCGCACTCGCGGATCATGATGCACCAGCCCTCCTCGGGCATGGGTGGCTCCGCCTCCGACATCAAGATCCAGGCGCAGCAGTCCCTCCACATCAAGAAGGTGCTGCTCGAGCTCATCGCGCAGCACACCGGGCAGACGGTCGAGCAGATCGAGACCGACGCCGACCGCGACCGCTGGTTCACCGCCGACCAGGCCAAGGAGTACGGCCTCGTCGACCAGGTCATCACCAACGCCCGCGACGCCGCAGACGACGGCCGCCCCGCGCGGCAGAAGGACTGACCCCCATGGACGACCCCCGCACCGACCTCAGCCCGTCGATGAACTACTACATCCCCCAGTGGGAGGAGCGGACGTCGTACGGCTTCCGCCGCATCGACCCCTACGCCAAGCTGTTCGAGGACCGCATCATCTACCTCGGCACGCCGATCTCCGACGACGTGGCCAACGCCGTCATCGCCCAGCTGCTCTGCCTGCAGTCGATGAACCCCGACCAGGACATCAGCATCTACATCAACAGCCCCGGTGGGTCCTTCACGGCGCTGACGGCGATCTACGACACGATGAAGTTCATCAAGCCCGACGTCCAGACCGTGTGCATCGGCCAGGCCGCCTCGGCCGCCGCGATCCTGCTGGCGGCCGGCACGGCCGGCAAGCGCCTCGCGCTGCCCAACAGCCGGATCCTGATCCACCAGCCCTACACCGAGGGCACCTTCGGCCAGACCTCCGACATCGAGATCCAGGCCAACGAGATCCTGCGGATGCGCGAGCTGCTCGAGAAGATGATCAGCGACCACTCCGGCAAGTCGGTCGAGGAGGTCAGCCGCGACATCGAGCGCGACAAGATCCTCACGGCCGAGGGCGCGGTCGAGTACGGCCTGATCGACGCCGTGCTGCAGTCGCTCAAAGGGACGCCGGCGCTCAGCGCCGGCTGACGAAACACCCTCGTGTCCACACCCCGAACGGGGGAGACACGGGGTACCGTTCGGGTCGCACCAGCTGGAGGAGGAACGTCGTGGCACGCATCGGTGACGGTGGCGACCTGCTGAAGTGCTCCTTCTGCGGGAAGAGCCAGAAGCAGGTCAAGAAGCTCATCGCCGGTCCCGGCGTCTACATCTGCGACGAGTGCATCGATCTCTGCAACGAGATCATCGAGGAAGAGCTGAGCGAGGGCACCGAGGTCAGCCTCGACGAGCTGCCCAAGCCCAAGGAGATCTTCGAGTTCCTCAACTCCTACGTCATCGGCCAGGAGCAGGCGAAGAAGTCCCTCGCCGTCGCGGTCTACAACCACTACAAGCGGGTCCAGGCCGGCCTCCAGCCCATCACCGGGCGGCACAGCAAGGAGGAGGACGTCGAGGTCGCGAAGTCGAACATCCTCGTGATCGGCCCCACCGGCTGCGGCAAGACCTACCTGGCCCAGACCCTGGCCCGGATGCTCAACGTCCCCTTCGCGATCGCCGACGCCACCGCCCTCACCGAGGCCGGCTACGTCGGTGAGGACGTCGAGAACATCCTCCTCAAGCTGATCCAGGCCGCCGACTACGACGTCAAGAAGGCCGAGACCGGGATCATCTACATCGACGAGATCGACAAGGTGGCCCGTAAGGCCGAGAACCCCTCGATCACGCGCGACGTCTCCGGCGAGGGCGTGCAGCAGGCGCTGCTGAAGATCATCGAGGGCACCACCGCCTCGGTGCCGCCGCAGGGGGGCCGCAAGCACCCCCACCAGGAGTTCATCCAGATCGACACCACCAACATCCTCTTCGTGGTGGGTGGTGCCTTCGCCGGGCTCGAGCACATCATCGAGCAGCGGGTCGGCAAGAAGACGCTCGGCTTCACCGCGGAGGTCCGCGGCAAGGAGGAGCGCGACGCCGACGACCTGCTGCTGCAGGTCCGGCCCGAGGACCTCACCAAGTTCGGCCTGATCCCCGAGTTCATCGGCCGCCTGCCGCTGATCGCGAGCGTCTCCAAGCTCGACCAGGAGGCCCTGGTCCAGATCCTGACCGTCCCGCGCAACGCGCTGGTCAAGCAGTACCAGAAGCTCTTCGAGCTCGACGGCGTCGAGCTGGAGTTCACCGACGAGGCCGTCATGGCCATCGCCGACAACGCCATGGAGCGCGGCACCGGTGCCCGCGGCCTGCGGGCCATCATCGAGGAGGTCCTCCTCCAGGTGATGTACGACGTCCCCTCCCGCGGCGACGTGGCCAAGGTGATCGTCAACGCCGACACCGTCCTCGAGGGCGTCGCCCCCACCCTGGTCCCGCGCGAGTCCGAGGCCAAGAAGAAGAAGTCGGCCTGATCCTCGGCCCGCCCCTCGGGTGCGCCGCCGTCCAGCTTTGAGGTATGGGTCACCGGATATCCGGTGACCCATACGCTTCTGCACCGAGATCTGGGTGCAGAAGCGTATGGGTCGGTGCAGAGCTAGGCACTCATCGCCGGTCGCTGCGATCAACGGACGCCGAACCGGTTACCGAACAGCGCCCGGCGGATCATCTCGGCGGTGCGCTCGGGCTGAGCCAGGTCGGCCCAGGTGATGCGGATGCACCGCCACCCGGTGAGGCGACAGATCAGCTTCTCGCGCTCCTTCTCACGCAGGACGACGTCCGTGGCCGACTCCCCGGGCTTCAGGAGCTCCTGGTACTTGACCCGACCGTCGAACTCCAAGAAGACGCCGAGCTCCGGCCACGCGAAGTCGACGTAGGCCACGATCCGGCCGGTCTCGTCAGGGATCGGCACCTGTGGTTCAGCCTTCGGCAGCCCGTGCTTGAAGATGAGGTGGACCGTGCGGCCCTCTCCGACGGAGGCACCGCACCGAGCGTCTGCGAGCTGGAGGACCAGCCCTTGCTGGAGCGAGCCGGGCCACGTCCTCATGAACTCCTGTCCCTTCTTCAGCTCCGCCGCGGTCGTCAGCTTCCGGTGCAGCAGGTCGTTGACCACGACCAGGCTGTGCTCGACGTCCATCACCGTCATGCAGTCCAACGCCGTCCGCGTAGGGCTCGTCACCTTGAGCCCGTGGAGGTCGACGACGTCCTCCTCGCGGAGCTGACCCAGGTGCTGCAGGACGCCGGCCTCCCGCCGGCCCGCCCGCTGGTCGGTCCTCGTCAGGTGGACGACGTCCAGGGGAAGGTCCCAGAGCGGGACGTCCCACTCGGGCAGCGCGCTGATGTGCGAGACCACCACGTCGGCCACGGAGCGCTTGATCGCGGCCCGAACCACCAGGCCGTGCTGGCCGACCTTGTCGCACGCGGCCCACTTCGAGCGCTCGACGTACGAGCCGTACCGGAGTCGGTGCAGCACACCGTCGGCCACCAGCCGGCCGATGGTCCGGTCGCAGTGACCCTGGGCAAGCAGCTCTCTCCTGAGCACGATCGGCGCCAGGCGGGGATCCTCGGGTGACCGCTTCACCATCACCCCGTCAGCGTGGCTGCTGGCCGTGATCCGTGCTCAGCGTCATCCACAGGGCCGGACCGGCGCCGAGCTTCTGAGGGCACCCATACGCTTCTGCATCAAGATCTCGGTGCAGAAGCGTATGGGTCACCGGAGATCCGGTGACCCATACAGCCGGTCGGGACCCGTCAGTCGGTAGGCGCCAGCTCGGCCTGGACGGCCAGCTCGGTGGCGGAGTCGTCCACGGTGAAGAGCAGCTCGCCGGTGATCTTGCCGGTCTTGCGCAGGTCCTCGGCGGCCAGCTCGGCTGCGCGGACCAAGGGCTCGGGGCCGGAGATGGTGACGGCGGTCAGCTCGTGGCGCATCGAGACCTTGGCCTGCGACTTGGCGCCGCGGACGCCGATGAGGGCAGCGGAGACGGCGGACAGGGTCGAGGCGTCGGCGGCCGCGGCGGCGCCGAGGTCGGTCTGGGTGGGCCAGGCGGCCAGGTGGATCGAGCCCTCCCGCCACCACGACCAGACCTCCTCGGTCACGTAGGGCAGGAACGGCGCGAGCAGGCGCAGCTGCACCTCGAGCGCGATCGCCAGCGTGGCGCGGGCCGACCGGGCCGCGGTGGAGCCGGACTCGTCGTAGGCCCGCTCCTTGACCAGCTCGAGGTAGTCGTCGCAGAACTCCCAGAAGAAGCGCTCCGCGGTCTCCAGGGCGCTGGTGTAGTCGTAGGCCTCGAACGCCTCGGTGCACTCGGTGACCACCGTGGCCAGCCGCCCGAGCAGGGCGCAGTCGACCGGCTCGGAGACCTCGAAGGCGTTGAGCTCGGTCGCGCCGACGCCGCCGAGGACGAACTTCGAGGCGTTGAGCACCTTCATGGCCAGGCGGCGGCCGACCTTCATCTGGGTCTCGTCGAACGGCGAGTCCATGCCCGGGCGGACCGTCGAGGCCCGCCAGCGGACGGCGTCGGCACCGAACTTGTCGAGGATCTCGGTCGGCACCACGACGTTGCCCTTGGACTTCGACATCTTCTTGCGGTCGGGGTCCAGGATCCAGCCGGAGAGCATCGCGTGGCTCCACGGCGTCGCGTGGTTCTCGAAGTGGGCGCGGACCACGCGCGAGAAGAGCCAGGTGCGGATGATCTCGTGGGCCTGCGTGCACAGGTCCATGGGGAAGACCCGGTCGAACAGGTCGTCGTCGGTGCTCCACCCGCCGGCGATCTGCGGCGTCAGCGACGAGGTCGCCCAGGTGTCCATGACGTCCGGGTCGCCCAGGAAGCCGTTCGGCTTGCCGCGCTGGTCCTCGGTGTAGCCGCCGGGCGCGTCGGTCGACGGGTCGACCGGCAGCTGGGTCTCCGGCGGCAGGAGCGGGTGCGCGTAGTCCGGCTCGCCCTCACCGTCGAGGGGGTACCAGACCGGGAAGGGGATGCCGAAGAACCGCTGGCGCGAGATCAGCCAGTCGCCGGTCAGCCCGGAGACCCAGTTGTCGTAGCGGACCTTCATGTGGGGCGGCAGCCAGGTGATCTCGGCACCGTGCTCGAGCATCTCGGCGCGGATGCCGGCGTCGCGCCCGCCGTTGCGGATGTACCACTGCCGGGTGGCCACGATCTCCAGCGGCTTGTCACCGCGCTCGTAGAAGTTCGCCATCCGGGTGGTGGGCTTCGGCTCGCCGTCGAGGTCGCCGGTCTCGCGCAGCATCGTGACCATCTCCTCGCGCGCGGAGAAGACGGTCTTGCCGGCGAGCCGCTCGTACGCCGCCACGGCGGCGTCGGTGGTCATCCAGGCCGGGGTCTCCCGGCCCAGCCGGCCGTCGCGGCCGACCACCGTGCGGACCGGCAGCTGCAGCTCGCGCCACCACTGGACGTCGGTCAGGTCGCCGAAGGTGCAGCACATGACCAGGCCCGAGCCCTTGTCCCGCTCGGCGAGGGGGTGGGCGACGACCGGGATCTCGACACCGAAGACCGGCGAGCTGGCCGTGGTCCCGAACAGGGGCTGGTAGCGCCCGTCGTCGGGGTGCGCGATGAGGGCGACAGCGGAGGGGATCAGCTCGGGACGGGTGGTCTCGACGTACAGCGGCGCACCGTCGGCCGCGTGGTAGCTGACCCGGTGGTAGGCGCCGGGGTACTCCCGGGCCTCGATCTCGGCCTGGGCGACGGCGGTGCGGTCGGTGACGTCCCACACCGTCGGCGCCTCGGCGAGGTAGGCCTCGCCGCGGGCGAAGTTGCGGAGGAAGGCGCGCTGGCTGATCTCGCGGGCGTGGGTGCCCGCCGTGGTGTAGCCCAGCGTCCAGTCCACCGAGAGGCCCAGGGTGCGCCAGAGCGACTCGAAGACCTGCTCGTCCTGCTCGACCAGCTGCTCGCAGAGCTCGACGAAGTTGGGCCGGCTGATCGGGACCTGCCGCTTGGGGTCCGGCTTCTCCGGCGGGGTGAAGCCGTCCTGGTAGGGGAGCGAGGGGTCGCAGCGGACGCCGTAGTAGTTCTGCACCCGTCGCTCGGTCGGCAGCCCGTTGTCGTCCCAGCCCATGGGGTAGAACACGGACTTGCCCTGCATCCGCTGGAAGCGCGCGATCAGGTCGGTGTGGGTGTAGGAGAAGACGTGCCCCACGTGCAGGGACCCGCTCACCGTGGGCGGCGGCGTGTCGATGGAGTAGACGTTCTCGCGCGGCTGGGTGCGGTCGAAGGCGTACGTCGCGTCGGCGCGCCAGCGCTCGGCCCACTTCTCCTCGAGCCCCTCCAGCGCAGGCTTGTCGGGTACGACGACGGCGCGAGGGGCCGTCGACGTCTCCGGTGCCTGGTCCAGCGGGGTCTCGGTCATGCTCGGAAGCCTATGGGCCGCGACTCGATGGACGAAAACAGGTTCTGCGTCACACCCGCCCCGTTAGCCTTTGGTGGTCACACACACCGACGAGCGGAGGACGGGGCTGATGCTGCCGCGCGCGCGGACAGGGTGCGACCTGCAGCGCATCGGAGACGTCGCCGACGCCGTCCGTGACTTCGGCGACCGCTACCTCGACCGCGTCTACACGGCGGCCGAGCAGGAGGCCTACCGCACGGGCGGTGCGGCCTCGCTCGCGGCGCGGTTCGCGGCCAAGGAGGCGGTGCTCAAGCTCCTCCACCACCCCGACGGCGTCGACCCCCGATCGGTCGAGATCCGTAACCCCGAGGGGTATCCCGAGGTTCACCTCTCGGGACGGGCGGCCGAGCTGGCCCGCGCCGAGGGCGTGGACCACATCGACCTCAGCCTCAGCCACACCGGCGACCTGGCCCTGGCGGTCGCCGTGGCCGTCGTACCCGCCCGCCCCGACCCCACCTCCCAGCCGAGAGAACACCGATCATGAGCCAGTCCGTCACCGACACCATCCGCGGTCTCCTCGCCGAGCACGCCCGGCTCGGGGTCGACGTCGCGACGCTCTCCGACACCGACGACCTGTACGGCGCCGGGATGACCTCCCACGCCTCGGTCACGGTGATGCTCGCCTGCGAGGACGAGTGGGACGTGGAGTTCACCCAGCAGATGCTCAAGAAGAGCACCTTCGCCTCGGTGGCCAACATCCGCGACGCGCTGGCCCAGCTCGGGGTCGACGACGCCACCGTGAGCGCCTGATGGACTCCACGATCTCGGTCGAGGACGCCACGGCGCTGGGCCACCGGATCGGCCGCGAGACCGCCGCCGTCCACGCCGCCGACGTCGACGTGCAGGGGCGCTTCCCCAAGGAGACCGTCGACGCCTTCCGTGCCGAGGGCCTGCTCGGCGCGCTCGTCCCCGTGGAGCTGGGCGGCCTGGGCCACGACCTGCGGGCCGCCGCGGCGGTGGTCCGCACCGTCGGCCGCTACTGCGCCTCCTCGGCCATGATCCTGGCGATGCACCACATCCAGGTGGCCTGCCTGGTGCGGCACGGCCGCTCCGACGCCCTGCGCGCCTTCGCCCGCCGGGTGGCCGCCGAGCAGCTCCTGCTGGCCAGCGCGACGACGGAGATCGGCATCGGCGGCAACACCCGCAACTCCTCCTGCCACGTCGAGCGCGACGACCAGGGCGGCTTCACGCTCACCAAGCAGGCGCCGGTCATCTCCTACGGCCAGTACGCCGACGCGATCTTCACCACCGCCCGTCGTGACGAGGACAGCCCCGCCAGCGACCAGGTGCTCGTGGTCTGCGAGTCGGGTGCGCTCACCCTCGAGCCCCTCAGCGGCTGGGACACGATGGGCTTCCGCGGCACCTGCTCCCTGGGCTTCACGCTGACGGCCAGCGGCGACGCCGCGCTGATCCACGACGACTCCTTCGGCGACATCTCCTCCCAGACGATGCTGCCCACCGCGCACCTGCTGTGGTCCTCGCTCTGGCTGGGCCTGGCCGAGGAGGCGTCCTGGCGGGCCCAGCGGTTCGTGCAGAAGGCCGCGCGCAAGGCCCCCGGCACCGTCCCGCCGGGCTCGGCCCGCCTGGCCGCGCTCATGGTCACCCGCCAGGAGTTCGCCGCCACCGTCGACTCGATGATGACGCGCTACCTCTCCATCAGCGACGACCCCGAGGCGACCAGCGCCATCGACTTCATGGTCGCGATCAACACCCTGAAGATCTCGGCCTCCACCGAGGTGGTCGACGTGGTCAACCAGGCGCTGCTGATCTGCGGCATCCAGGGCTACCGCGAGGACACCGAGTACTCCCTCGGGCGCATCCTGCGCGACGCCCACGGCGCGGCGGTCATGGTCAACAACGACCGGATCGCCGGCAACACCGCCCAGCTGGCCCTCATGCAGCGAGAGCTCTGATGACCCAGACCGAGCCGCAGGCCACCGGCGCGCCGTACGCCACCCCCGACGACCTGCGCGAGGCGCTGGTCGCCGGCGGCGTGCTGCACCTGACGGCCGTCGACGGCGTCCACCACCGCTCCTGGGAGTGGGAGAAGGTCCTGCGCGGCGTCGAGGGCCACGTGATGGCCAAGCGGGTCGTCACCCACGCGCCCCGGCGCTGGTTCCCCCCGGTCATGCCGCGCGAGGAGTTCCTCAAGACCGACTACGTCCGCTCCTTCCCCGACCTGGTGGGCTCGATCGACGTCTTCACCGGGGGCGACAAGGAGCACCGGGCGCTGCTCGAGGTGCTCGAGCAGGGCGGCGACTGGACGGCGCACCTCGAGCCCGCCGAGGTGGTCCTGCCCTCCTCGGTCTGCCACCCGCTCTACGGCACCCTGCCCACCGACGTGCCGGCCGACGGCATCGACGAGGAGTGCAGCGGCTGGTCCTTCCGCCACGAGCCGAGCCTGGACCCGGCCCGGATGCAGATCTTCCGGATGTACGAGTACGTCAAGGTCGGTACGCCGGAGCAGTCCCTCGCCCACCGCGACGACTGGCTCGGCCGCGGGCTGGCGGCGCTGGCCGAGCTGGGGCTGGCGGTCCGCTCCGAGGAGGCCAACGACCCGTTCTTCGGCCGGGTCGGCCGGATGCTCGCGGCCAACCAGCTCGACGCCGCGCTGAAGTACGAGATGTGCGTCGACCTCACCGACGCCAGGCCCACCGCGATCGGCTCCTCTAACTACCACGAGGACCACTTCGGCCACACCTTCGGCCTGCACCTCGCCGACGGCACGCCCGCGCACAGCTCCTGCGTCGGCTTCGGCCTCGACCGCATCACGCTCGCGCTCTTCGCGACCCACGGCATGGACCCGGCGGACTGGCCCGAGGAGGTGCGGTCCGCGCTGGTTCTCTAGCGCGGACCGGAGCCCATGGCCCAGCAGCCGACCGAGCCTGGAGGAGAGGACCAGCCCGAGCACACCCAGGTGTGGTTCGGGCCGTCGTCGCGCCCGCTCTACGGCTGGCTGTCGCGGCCGGCCGGCGGGCTGGCGCGAGGCGGGGTGGTGCTGTGCCCACCCATGGGCGAGGAGGGGCGGGCCGCGCACCGGACCTTCCGCCGGCTGGCCGAGGCGCTCTCGCGGGCCGGCCTGGTCGCCCTGCGCTTCGACTACGACGGGACCGGCGACTCGGCCGGGCTCCAGGACGAGCCGGACCGGGTCGAGGCCTGGCTGGTCAGCATCGAGGCCGCCCGCCAGCACCTCGTGGACCTCGGCGCCCCGACGGTCGCCGCCGTCGGCATGCGCCTCGGCGCCACCCTGGCCGCGACCCGCGCCGCGACCGAGCCGTTCTCCTCGCTCGTGCTCTGGGACCCGTGCCTGTCCGGCCGGACCTTCCTGCGCGAGGGCGAGGCGCTCTACGGCTTCGGCGAGAACGCCGAGGTCGCGGTCCCCGACGACGGCCTGCGGCACACGCCGGGCTTCCAGTACGACGCCCAGACCGCGAAGGCGCTGCGCACGGTCGACCTGGGCCGGCTGGACCCCGACGTCCGGCTCGCGGAGCGGGTCCTGCTCCTGACCCGGGGCGACCGCCCGGTGGCGCCCGCGATCGAGGAGCGGCTGCGGCACGAGGCGCTGGAGACCGGCACCGCCGGGGGCCAGGGCCAGCTGCTCGACGTACCTCCCGAGCTCAGCGTGGTCCCCGCCGAGGCGCTGGCCCGCGTGGTGGCCTGGCTGGTCGAGGGCGCGAGCCCGGAGGCCGTGCCGGTCAAGGCGCCGGACGCCGAGCACGCCGTCCTCGTCGGCTCCGAGGCCGGAGGTGCAGCCGCGGTCCGCGAGCGGGTCGCCCGGCTGGGACCGGACGGGATCGTGGGCGTCGTGGACGAGCCCGCCGACCCGCCAGCGGCCGGCACCCCGTGGGTGGTCCTGGTCAACGTGGCCGCCGAGCACCACATCGGCCCGGGCCGGCGGTGGGTGGAGTGGGCCCGCCGCTGGGCGGCCCGCGGCCACCGCGTGGTCCGCATCGACCAGAGCGGCGTGGGCGACAGCCCGACGCGGCCCGGGCAGGCCGAGGACCGCGCGTTCGCGCCGGAGTGGATCGACGACATGCGCCACGTGGTGGGGGAGCTCGCGGCCGACGGCTCCCAGGTGGTCGTGGTCGGGCTGTGCTCGGGCTCCTACTCGGCGTTCGAGGTGGCCATGTGGGAGCACGTCGACGGGGTCTTCGCGATGAACCCGCGGCTCACGCTCTACCCCGCGACCAAGGACATGCCGGCCTACACCCCGCGCCGACGCGCGGCCATGATCCCCGCCCGGCCGGTCGCCCGCCTGGCCCGGCGCCACCGGATCCTGGCCGGCGGGCTCTGGCGGGTCTACCGCGAGCTCGCGGTCTGGCACGCCCCGCTGCTCGTCCCGTGGCGGGTGCTGCGCCGCGGCACGCCCGTCGAGATCATCGCGTGCCCCGACGACGCGCAGCACTTCACCGAGGTCTACGCGCTGCGCCCACTGCTGTGGTGGATGCGGCGCCGCCACGGCTTCCGCTTCGAGTCGCGCCCCGACTTCGACCACTCGCTGCTCACCCGCCGGGCCCAGCTGCTCGGCTACGAGAAGGCCACCGCGTTCCTCGACCGCACGCTGACCACCGCCCGGGAGGACACCCCGTGATCTCGCTGCTGCAGCTGGACCCGACGGCGTACTCCCCGCACCC
>CAZEPK010000139.1:5693-12350 GCA_964514085.1 uncultured Nocardioides sp. | reverse complement strand
AATGGGAGCCCTTGACCGGATTGAGGAGAACACTGACCCGCATGCCCATCCGGACCTCCTCGGCCGGGATGTCCAGGATCAGGTGGAGGAAGGCGATGTCCGCGCCGTCGAGCAGCACGTAGGCGGAGACGTACGGCGGAGTGATCCGCTGGCCGAGGAACGGCACGTTGACCACGCAGAAGGTGGTGACCGTGCCGGTGTCCGGCAGCTCGACCTCCTCGGCCGTCGGCGTGCCGTCCGCCGGACAGGCGCTGCGCGGTGGGATGTAGACCTTGCCGCAGGTCGGGCAGCGCTGGCCGACGAGCTTGCCCTCGGACAGCGAGGTGTAGAACAGCGACTCCTCCGGCGAGGCGGCATAGAGGTAGTCCAGCTCGATCGGGACCACGATGCCGGTGACCGGGTCGACCGTCTCCCTCGCCTGCACGGTCGAACCGGCACCGCCCTCGCGCCCGGACGCCTCCGCGTCCGGCTCGAAGCACTCGATGTCGGTGATGGCCCCCACCCGCTCCACGCGCCACCGGACGCGCACGCGCATCCCGGTCGAGACGTCGTCGGGGGAGTCGACGTCGAGCGCGTGGAGCAGGGGGGCGTCCGCGCCGTCCAGCCGGACGAGCACGAAGGCGAAGGGGTGGTCCAGGGGCTGGCCCTTGACCGGCTCGGGCACCCAGGTCCAGGAGGTCACCGTGCCGGTGTCCGAGACCTCGACGAAGTCGTCGAGGGCGGCGTGCGTGACCGGGTCGAACTCCGGCGGTGGGACGACCACCGTGCCCTGCGAGGTGCGGCCGCCGACGACCACGCCGTCGCGCAGCCCGCTCAGGAACCGCCCCAGCACGGGACCGGTCGAGCGGGTGTAGTCGAACGCTACGGTGACCGGCGCCGAGAGGGTTCGAGGCATGGCAGCAAACTAGAACACGTTCTAAATCTCGCGCAAGAGACGTTAGGGTCAGGTCCATGAAACTGGGTCTTCAGCTCGGCTACTGGGGTGCACAGCCGCCGGCGAACCACGCGGAGCTGGTGCAGGCCGCCGAGGAGTCCGGGTTCGACGCGATCTTCACCGCCGAGGCGTGGGGCTCCGACGCCTTCACCCCGCTCGCGTGGTGGGGCCGGGAGACGTCCAGGGTGAAGCTCGGCACCTCGATCGTCCAGATGTCGGGCCGCTCGCCCGCGTCGATCGCCATGCACGCGCTGACCCTCGACCACCTCTCCGGGGGCCGGGTGATCCTGGGCATGGGCGTGAGCGGACCGCAGGTCGTGGAGGGGTGGTACGGCCAGCCCTTCGCCAAGCCGCTGGCCCGCACCCGCGAGGTGGTCGACATCGTGCGCCAGGTCCTGCGGCGCGAGGGACCGGTCACCAACGCCGGCCCGCACTACCCGCTGCCGTACGCCGGGGAGGGCTCGGTGGGCCTCGGCAAGCCGCTCAAGCCGATCACGCACCCGCTGCGTGCCGACATCCCGATCTGGCTCGGCGCCGAAGGCCCGAAGAACGTGGCCCAGACCGCCGAGATCGCCGACGGCTGGATCCCGATCTTCTACACGCCCCGGACCGCCGCCATGTACACCGAGTGGCTCGACGAGGGGTTCGCCCGGCCCGGCGCCCGGCGTACGCGTGCCGACTTCGACATCGCCGCCACCTGCCACGTGCAGATCGTGGCGGACGCCGCCGAGAAGAAGGCCGTCATCGACGGCATGAAGCCGGTGGTCGCGCTCTACATGGGCGGCATGGGCGCCAAGGACCAGAACTTCCACAAGCAGGTCTTCGAGCGGATGGGCTACGAGGCGATCACGGACCAGGTGCAGGAGCTGTTCCTGGCCGGCGACCGTGCCGCCGCCACTGCCCTCATCCCCGACGAGCTGGTCGACGACATGCACATCATCGGCACCGAGGCCGAGGTGAAGGACACGGTCCAGGCCTGGGAGGGCACCGGCGTGACCACGCTCATGCTGAGCGCGAGCTCCGCCGACGAGGTGCGCCGGATCGCGGAGGTCCTGGCCTGATCCCTAGGCTCCGCTCATGAGCCAGGAGCAGAGGACGTTCGGTGTGCTCGGTGTCGGTGCCCTCGCCTCGGCCCTCGTCACCGGTCTGTGCGACGGCGTGGCGGAGCCTCCTCAGGTCGTCCTCTCGCCGCGGGGCGCGGACGCCGCCGCGGCGCTGGCCGCGCGCTACCCGTCGGTGTCCGTGGCCGCCGACAACCAGGAGGTCGTGGACCGGGCCGACCTGGTCCTGGTCACGCTCCGCGGCGCGCACGCCGCGGTGCTGGGCGAGCTCACCTGGCGCGCCGACCAGGTGGTCGTCAGCGCGACGGCCGGGCTGCCGCTGCGCCGGCTGCGCGAGCTGGTCGCCCCGGCGGAGGAGGTGGCCCGCGCGGTGCCCATGCCGGCCGTGGCCACACGCAGCAGCCGGACCCCGGTGCACCCGCCGCTCGCGCCGGTCCTGGAGCTCTTCGAGGGGCTGGGCGGCACGATGCCCATCGAGGACGGCGACGAGTTCGAGGCGATCTTCACCGCCATGGGGACCGTGGCCCCGTTCTTCGAGTACCTGCGGGTGCTCTCGGACTTCCTGGTCGGCCAGGGCCTGTCCTCCCGCGATGCGCAACAGATCGTCGCCGGCGTGTTCACCGGCCTGCTCGGCCAGCTCTCCGCGCACGAGGACCCGGACTTCGCCGAGCTGGTCAAGGAGCACGCGCCCCCCGGGGGCGGCAACGAGCAGCTGACCGGGCTGATGCGCGAGGCCGGCGTGTTCGACGCCATGGCCCGTGCGCTCGAGGAGGTCCACGTGCGGCTCACGGGTGCGGCCACGTGAGCGGCCCGCCGTACGGCGTGCTGGGCGTCGGCTCGATCGCGGGGGCGATCGTCACCGGCCTGTGCCGGGACGTGGAGGACCCGCCGAGGATCCTGCTCTCGCCGCGCGGCGCGGCCACCGCGTCCGCGCTGGCCGGGCGGTTCGGGACGGTGGAGGTCGCCGCGGACAACCAGGCCGTGGTGGACGGCTCCGAGGTGGTCCTCGTCTGCCTGCGCGCTGCCGACGCCGACCTGCTCGGCGCACTGACCTGGCGCGCGGACCAGGTGGTGATCAGCGCGGTGGCCGGGCTCGGCATGCCGCGGCTCACCGAGCTGGTGCGGCCGGCGAGCCGGGTGTGCCGCTCGGTGCCGATGCCCCCGGTCGCCGACCGGGCCGGGCTCACCAGCGTCCACCCGCCGCTCGCCGAGGCCAGGGAGCTGTTCGACCGGCTCGGCAGCACGATGGAGGTCGAGGACGTCACCGCCTACGAGGCGCTGTCGGCCACGTCGGCGACCCTGGCCGGCTTCTTCGAGTACCTCTCCACCCAGTCCGAGTGGCTGGAGGGCCGCGGCATCCCCGCCGCCGATGCGCGGCGGTACGTCGCCGCGACGTACGCCGGCGCCCTCGGCTCGCTCCGCGGCGACCACTCCTTCACCGACCTGGCCGCCGAGTACGCGACCCCCGGCGGCGTCAACGAGCAGGTCGCGCGCGAGCTGCGCGAGGCGGGCGCCTTCGCCGCGCTGGCGACGGCGCTGGAGCACGCCCTCGCCCGGCTCGCGACCTGATCGCAGGAGGTTTGCGCATCGCCCGGTGCGGTACCGGGCGTCCATGAGCGAATCGAACACGCATTCGAACGACGAGACCCAGCCCGACACCTTGGGTGGCCCGGTGCCGGACGGCGCGGTCAAGGACCCCGACGACTGGGTCACCGGCGACGAGCCGATGACCGCGGCGCAGCGCAGCTACCTCGACACCCTGGCCCGCGAGGCGGGGGAGGAGATCTCGGCCGACCTGACCAAGGCGGAGGCGTCCGAGCACATCGAGCGGCTGCAGACCAAGAGCGACCGCGTCCAGGACTGATTGCCGCGAACTGGAACACGTTCTAGTCTCGGCGCATGGCTCCAGCTGACGAAGAGATGCGGATCGGCTCGCACAACGGCCACCTGATGATGGCGGCCCTGCAGCGCCACCACGACAAGCCGGTGATCCACCTCGGCGACGTGAGCCTCACCGGGCGCGAGGTCAGCGAGCGGATGAGCCAGTACATCCAGGCGTTCGAGAGCCTCAACGCTGGTCAGGGCACGGCCGGGGCGCTGCTCGCCCTCAACCGTCCCGAGGTGCTCTTCATCATCGGCGCCAGCCAGACGCAGGGCTACCGCCGCACGTCCCTCCACCCGCTGGGCTCGCTCGACGACCACGCCTACGTGATCAACGACGCGGAGATCACCACGCTGATCGTCGACCCGGTCTTCGTCGAGCGGGCCCTGGGCCTGCTCGACAAGTGCCCGGGCCTCAAGCAGGTGCTCACCATCGGCCCGGTGCCGGAGGCGCTGGCCCACGTCGGCACCGACCTGGTCGAGGCTGCGGCGCAGTTCCAGCCGCAGCCGGTCGAGGTGGCCCTGCTGCCCCGCGACCACATGACCTCGATCACCTACACTGGCGGGACGACCGGCAACCCCAAGGGCGTGATCGGCCGCGTGGAGTCCTTCTCCACGATGACCAGCATCCAACTGGCCGAGTGGGAGTGGCCGGAGAACCCGCGGTTCCTGATGTGCACCCCGCTCTCGCACGCCGGCGCGGCGTTCTTCGCTCCCGTGGTGATCAAGGGCGGCTCGCTGTTCGTGATGAGCCGCTTCGACCCGGCCGAGGTCCTCGAGTTCATCGAGACGAACAGGATCCAGGCCACGATGCTGGTGCCCTCGATGCTCTACGCGCTGATGGACCACCCCGACTCCCACACCCGCGACCTGAGCAGCCTGGAGACCATCTACTACGGCGCCAGCGCGATCAACCCCGTGCGCCTCAAGGAGGCCATCGACCGGTTCGGGCCGATCTTCGCGCAGTACTACGGGCAGTCCGAGGCGCCGATGGTCATCACCTACCTCGGCAAGCAGGACCACGTCAGCGGCACCGAGGCCCGGCTGAGCTCGTGCGGACGTCCCTCGGCGATGATCCGGACGGCGCTGCTCGGCGAGGACGGCAACCCGGTGCCCCGGGGTGAGCCGGGCGAGATCTGCGTGGCCGGCCCGCTGCTGTGCGGCGGCCACTGGAAGCTGCCCGAGGAGACCGCCGAGACCTTCCGCGACGGCTGGATGCACACCGGCGACGTGGCCCGCGAGGACGAGGACGGCTTCTGGTACATCGTCGACCGCACCAAGGACATGATCGTGACGGGCGGCTTCAACGTCTTCCCGCGCGAGGTCGAGGACGTCGTGGCCCAGCACCCGGCCATCGCCCAGGTCGGCGTGATCGGCACGCCCGACGAGAAGTGGGGCGAGGCGGTGACCGCGATCGTGGTGCTCCGCGAGGGCCACGAGCTCACCGACGAGGTGGTCCACGAGATCCAGGACATGGTCAAGGAGCGCAAGGGCTCGGTGCAGGCGCCCAAGCAGGTCATCGCCACCGCGGCGCTCCCGCTGACGGGGCTGGGCAAGCCGGACAAGAAGGCACTGCGGGCGCAGTACTGGACCGGCGAGCGGAGCGTCGGCTGAGGTGAGGAGCCGGTACGCCGAGCTCTCGCGCGACCAGCTCGCCACGCTGGTCGCCGAGCTGCTGCTCATCGGGCAGCTCATCGACCGGTCCGGCATGGCCTGGTGCATCTCGGCGTTCGGCCGCGAGGAGATGGCCAGGATCGCCATCGAGGAGTGGGCCTCCTCCTCGCCGGTCTACACCCGCCGGATGCAGGACGCCCTGGGCTACGCGCCGGAGGTGGCCGGTCGCGGCGACGTGGTGACGATCTTCAAGGGGCTCCAGCTCGACATCGGCGCCCCGCCGCAGTTCATGGACTTCCGCTACACCGTGCACGACCCGTGGCACGGCGAGTTCCACCTCGACCACTGCGGCGCCCTGATGGACGTCGAGCCGATGGGGCCGGAGTACGTCCGCTCGATGTGCCACGACATCGAGGACCCGACCTTCGACGCCACCGCCGTGGCGTCGAACCCGCGGGCGCGGGTCCGCCCGATCCATCGCCCCCCTCGCTCGCCCGGTCGTCAGGAGGCTGACCAGCGCCCGCACTGCGCCTGGACCGTGGTCATCGACGACGCCCACCCCGAGGTCCTGCCCGTCCCGGGCCTGGCCGCGGTGGCGGCCTCGCGGGCCGCCACCTGGGTGCTCGACCCGGTCGACCCCAGCGACGAGGGGGCGGCCGACTACGCGGGCCCGCTGCTCTCCGACCTCGACTTCGCGGCCTTCTCCCACTCGGCACTGGTCCGGATCGCCGACGAGGTCTGCCTCCAGATGCACCTGCTCGACCTCGGCTTCCTGCAGGCGGTCCGGTCGCGCGCGGAGTCGCCCGAGCAGGCCACGGAGATCGCCACCCGCCAGCTGGTCGGCATCGCCGGGCTGGCCGCCGAGCGGATCCACCGCGCGCTGGGCACCGACGCCCTGGGCACCCTCGCGCTGCACCCCCTGCTCAACCCGGCGGCGTACGTCGGCGCGACGGTCGCGGACGGCTCCCTGACGGTGACCAGCGGCGCGGCCCACGAGGACGGTGGCTGGATCACGCTGTGCGGTCCCGGCTCGCCCCGGCCCCTGCAGGCCGCGCTGCGGGCGGTGGACCCGCACCTCGACGTGGAGGTCACCGGCACCGCGACCGACTGGACGGCCAGGGTCGTGCGTCGTGCGGAGCCCGCCGCCGACGCCGACGAGGTCGCGGG
>CAZEPK010000139.1:0-5683 GCA_964514085.1 uncultured Nocardioides sp. | reverse complement strand
CCGCCTTCGCGCCGCGCACCTCGCTGCCGATCACGCCGGTCTGAGCGGGTACCGGCTCGGCATGCCACTGCGCAACGGGGAGCACGGCTACGGCGCGGTCAGCAAGGCGCTGCACTGGCTCACGGTCTCCGCGATCCTGGGTCAGTTCCTCGTGGGGTACGCACTCGAGCTCGACGACCACGGCGGCGGCCACGGTGGTGGCGACGACGACGAGTCCTTGGCCGCGCTGGACCGCGGTCGCGGCGGGTCTAGCGGGTCGGGCGGTGGTGAGGACGGCTACGGCGACATGCTCAGCGGCGGCTTCGGGCTGCCGGAGCTGCACGTGCTCCTCGGCCTGGTGATCCTGTCGCTCGGCGTCGTCCGCGTCGTCTGGCGGCGCGCGGGCGGCCTGCCGCCCTGGGCGCCGGCCCTCTCAGCCTTCGAGCGGAGGCTGGAGGCCGTGCTGGAGCAGGCGCTGCTGGGCCTGCTGTTCCTCATCCCGCTGAGCGGCCTGCTGCTGATCGGCACGGGCGAGGACGACTACCTGCCGCTGCACGTCGCCGCGCACCTCGCGTTCTTCGTGGTCGTCGCGCTGCACGTCGGGCTGGTGCTCAAGCACACCGTCATCCAGCGGGACCGGCACCTGTCCCGGATGCTGTAGACGGGCCGGCCGCCTCGAAGAAGTCACGGGTGCGGAAGCGGAACAGTGCGGCGACGAGGTTCGACGGGATGGTGCGGACCCGGGTGTTGTAGGCGCGGACGTTGCCGTTGTAGAAGCGGCGGGCCGCGGCGATCCGGTCCTCGGTCAGGCTGAGCTGGCGCTGCAGGTCGAGGAAGCCGCCGCTCGCCTGCAGCTCGGGGTAGGCCTCGACGCGGGCGAGCACCGTCTGGAGGGCCCGGGCCACGGTCTCCTCGTAGCCCTCGCGCGCCCCGGGGCGCTCGTCGCGGTGCCGGGCGGCGTCCTCGCGGGCCCGGACCAGAGTCTCGAGCACCTCACGCTCGTGGGTGGCGTAGCCCCGGACGGTCTCCACGAGGTTCGGGATCAGGTCGTGGCGGCGGGACAGCTCGACGTCGATGTCGCCCCACGACTCCTCGACCAGGGTCCGCTGCCGCACGAACCGGTTGTGGCTCACCACCACCGCCAGCGCGCCCAGGACGACCAGGACCACCACGGCCCACGCGACGCCTGTCATCCCTGCCCCCTCAGCTTCAGCCAGACGAACTCCGGCACCAGCGCGGTGATGCCGTCCATGACCTCGAGCGTCGCCTCGAGCTGGGCGGGGTCCCGGCTGCCCGCCGCGACCACCAGGATCGAGTCCTGCTCGAAGCGCCAGCCCAGCTGCGGGTAGCGCAGGAGGTGCTCCATCATCCGCGGGTGGAGCACGTCCGAGGCGAACCGGCGGTCCGGGCAGCTCACCGAGAAGGCGCTGTTGAACTCCTCGGACTCCAGGTCGATGTCGCCGCCGAAGATGCCGCCCACCACCCGGTCCAGGAAGCCCTCCGGGTCCACGCGCAGCGGCGGCATCAGCACGCCCATGTCGAGCGCCAGCACCGTGAAGACGTGGGTCTGGGTCTGCTTCTGGTCGACGGTCCGGGTCTCGTACTCGTAGTCGAAGGACACCAGCGCGCGGCCACCGTGGGTGCCGTACACGGCGTTGTAGGCCCGGCGCGACTCCCCGATCCCGAAGGGCGGCCCGCTGAATCGGTCGATGAGCAGCGGCTGCTCGCGCTCGTAGCGCCAGCCCTTCGCGGCGGCGTACGCCGCGAGCCGCTGGCGCCGGTCGCGGGCCTTGCGGAAGCCGAGGTAGACGACGAGGACGGCGATGCCCAGCAGGACCGCCAGGCCGACCAGCACGTTGCCGACCGCCTCCACGGCCACACCCTAGGGGTCGGGGCGGCTACTTCCCCTGGAACTGCGCCGGGCGCTTCTCCAGGAAGGCCCGGGGGCCCTCCTTGGCGTCCGCCGAGGAGAACACGGCCGCGCCGACCCGCGCGTCGTCGGCCCAGCAGTCCTCCTCGTGCTTGCCCTCGGAGTCGCGCATGGTCCGCAGGATCGCCTGCACCGCCAGCGGACCGTTGGCCGCGACCAGGTCCGCGAGCTCGTGCGCCTTGGCCAGCGCCTGGCCGTCGGGCACCACGTGGCCGATCAGGCCGAGCTCCTTGGCCTCCGGCGCCAGGATCGTGCGCCCGGTCAGGAGCAGCTCGGCCGCGACGGTGTAGGGGATCTGCCGCGGCAGCCGCACCGCCGAGCCGCCCATCGGGTAGAGCGACCAGCGCGCCTCGGCCACGCCGAACTTCGCCGACTCCCCGGCCACCCGGATGTCGGTGCCTTGGAGGATCTCGGTGCCGCCGGCGATGGCCGGCCCCTCCACCGCCGCGATCAGCGGCTTGGTCAGCCGGAAGCCCTTGAGCAGCGGCTTGATGGTGGTCGGGTCGTAGGAGCCGTCCTCGAAGCTCTCGCTCGGCGGCTTCGCGTCGGCGGCCTTGAGGTCCATGCCGGCGCAGAAGTAGCCGCCGGCGCCGGTCAGGATGCAGACCCGGATCTCGGGGTCCTCGTTCACCCGGTCCCAGGCGTCGGACATGATCGCGAGCATCTGCCCCGAGAGGGCGTTGCGCGCCTCCGGACGGTTCATGGTCACGACCAGCTTGTGGCCGTCCTGCTCGACGAGGCAGTGCGGGCTCTCGGCATCCGTGCTGGTCACCGGGGGATCGTAGTCAAAAACGAGAACGTGTTCTAGTCTTGCCGCCGTGGCGCTGAACATCGCAGACCTCTTCGAGCACGCCGTCGACGCGGTGCCGGACAACCCGGCCCTCAAGGTCGGTGACCGGGTCGCGACGTACGCCGACCTGGAGCGCGACAGCAACCGCCTGGCGCACTACCTCGCCTCGCGCGGGGTCAAGGCGGGCGACCACGTCGCCATCTACGCCAAGAACTCCATCGAGCACGTACTGGCCGTCCTGGCCACGGTCAAGCTGCGCGCCACGACCATCAACGTGAACTACCGCTACGTCGAGGGGGAGCTGGACTACCTCTTCGACAACGCCGACGTGGTGGCGCTGCTCTTCGAGCGGACCTACGCCGGCCTGGTGGCCCGGTGCGCGCCCAAGCACGCCCGGCTGCAGACCTTCGTGGCCCTGCCCGACGTGACCGACCCCGACAACAGCGACGACATCGCTGCCTTCGGCGGGACCACGCTGGAGGAGGCCCTCGAAGGCCAGAGCGCCGAGCGCGACTTCGGCGAACGCAGCCCCGACGACATCCACATCATCTACACCGGCGGCACGACCGGCTTCCCGAAGGGCGTGATGTGGCGCCACGAGGACTTCTGGCGCGTGCTCGGCGGCGGCATCGACTTCTACACCGGGGAGCCGCTGGAGGAGTTCGCCCAGTCCGCCCAGGCCACCGAGCCGCGCATGACCACGTTCCCCCTGAGCCCGCTCATGCACGGCGGCGCGCAGGCCGGGCTGCTGATGCACCTCTACGCCGGCCACCTGACCGTGCTCGAGCCGAAGTTCGACCCGCAGCGCACCTGGGAGATCATCGAGCGCGACAAGGTGCAGCTGATCTTCATGACCGGCGACGCCATGGCCCGGCCCCTCATCGAGGAGTTCGAGCGGAAGGCGGCCACCGGCGCGCCGTACGACGCCTCCAGCCTGTTCCTCATCTCCAGCAGCGCCGCGATCTTCAGCCCGGACGTGAAGAAGCGCTGGATCGCGGTCTTCCCCGACGCGATCTTCACCGACTCCGTCGGCGCCACCGAGACGGGCTTCCACGGCATGGGCATGCAGGACAAGGAGCAGATCTCCACCGACGGCCCGGTGGTCGGCATCGGCCCCGGCACCGTGGTGCTCGGTGACGACGGACGGGTGCTCGACCCCGCCACCGACGTCGGCGTGACCGGCCGGCTGGCCCGCGGCGGCCACGTGCCCGTGGGCTACTACAAGGACCCCGAGAAGTCGGCCAGGACCTTCCTCGAGATCGGTGGCGAGCGGTTCTCGGTGCCCGGCGACATGGCGCGGATCGAGGAGGGCAACCGGATCACCCTCCTGGGCCGCGGCTCCAACTGCGTCAACACCGGCGGCGAGAAGGTCTACCCGGAGGAGGTCGAGATGGCGATCAAGGGGCACCCCGCCGTCTACGACAGCCTCGTGGTGGGCATCCCCGACGAGAAGTACGGCCAGGCCGTCGCAGCCGTCGTGGAGCTGCGCGAGGGGACCACCCTCGAGCTCGAGGAGCTGCGCGACTTCCTCCGCGAGCACCTCTCCGGCTACAAGCTGCCGCGCTCGCTCACCCTGGTGCCGCAGATCCCGCGCAACGCCACGGGCAAGGCGCAGTACGTCGCGGCCAAGGAGATGGCGCTGCAGTCGCAGGGGGCGTCGGCGTGAGGACCGCGCTCTGCGACGAGTTCGGGATCGACTACCCGATCTTCGCCTTCACCCCCTCGGAGCACGTCGCCGCGGCGGTCTCGCGCGCCGGTGGTCTGGGCGTCCTCGGGTGCGTGCGCTTCAACGACACCGAGGAGCTCGAGCGGGTCCTGACCTGGCTCGACGACAACACCGACGGCAAGCCCTACGGCGTCGACATCGTCATGCCGATGAAGATCCCCACCGAGGGGACCTCGGTCGACCTCGGCGCGCTGATCCCCGAGGAGCACCGGAAGTTCGTCGACGAGACGCTGCTGCGGCTCGGCGTGCCGCCCCTGGCCGAGGGCGAGGGCCGCGAGGGCGTGCTGGGCTGGCTGCACTCGGTCGCGAGGTCGCACCTCGACGTCGCGCTGCAGCACCGCCCGGTGCTGATCGCCAACGCGCTCGGCTCACCGCCCGTCGACGTCATCGAGAAGTGCCACGAGCACGGCGTCAAGATCGCCGCACTGGCCGGCGCAGCCAAGCACGCGCTCTCCCACGTGGCCAACGGCGTGGACATCATCGTGGCCCAGGGCTACGAGGCGGGCGGCCACACCGGCGAGGTCGCCTCGATGGTGCTGACCCCCGACATCGTGGACGCGGTCGGTCCCGACGTGCCGGTGCTCGGCGCCGGCGGCATCGGCTCAGGCCGCCAGGTCGCCGCGTCGCTCGCGCTGGGCGCGCAGGGCGCCTGGATGGGCTCGATCTGGCTCGGCACCGAGGAGTACCGCAGCATGGGAGCCAACAGCGAGGCGTGGGAGACGGCGTTCACCCGCGCCACCTCCAGCGACACCGTGCGCACCCGCGTCTACACAGGCAAGCCGGCCCGCCTGCTCAAGACCAAGTGGACCGAGGCGTGGGCGGAGGAAGGCGCTCCGGCGCCGCTGCCCATGCCGCTGCAGAACCTGCTGGTCGCCGAGGCCCACAACCGGATCAGCGCCGCCAACGACCCCGACGTGATCTCGATGCCGATCGGCCAGATCGTGGGCCGGATGAACGAGGTCCGCCCGGTGGCCGAGGTGATCGCCTCGCTGGTGGCGGAGTACGACGAGGCGGTCGCCCGCTTGGAGACCTACCGCAAGTAACCGGTCAGCCCGGGTCAGCCGAGGAAGTCCCTCAGCGCGGCGGCGACCTCGCCGGGCGCCTCCTCGGCCTGGTGGTGGCCGCTGTCGACGACGCGGTGGTCGAGCGGCAGCTCGAGCCACGGCGCCCAGATCGCGGCCGGATCACCGTGGAGGTCGAGGTCGTCCTGGGCCGACTCCAGCAGCATCGTCGGGCAGCTGATCTGCCGCCCCGCGGC
>CAZEPK010000138.1:0-12390 GCA_964514085.1 uncultured Nocardioides sp. | reverse complement strand
CTCCAGGTCGGCGAGGTCGTCGCGCAGCTCGGTGTCGCCCGGGTACCAGCACGACCCGCCCTCGTTCTGGAACCGGAAGCCGAGCGCCGGTGGGCGCGCGCGGGACAGGGGCTGCCGGCGGCCGTCGTGGGTGGCGGCCAGCACCTCCAGCCGCACGCCGGCCAGCTCGACCACCTCCCCCGGCTCGACCGGCACCACCCGGTCCGGCCCGAGCCGCGTGAGGAGCTGCTCGCCGCCCCGCGGGACGACGATCGGCACCTCCGGGCCGAAGCGGGCCAGGGAGGGCAGGTGGCAGTGGTCGTGGTGCAGGTGCGAGACGAGCACCAGGTCGGCCCGGGCCGCGTCCGGGCCCGGCGCCGCGGCGTACCGCCGCAGGTGCAGCAGCCGACCGGACAGCACCGGGTCGGTCGCCACCCGCGTCGACCCCAGCTCGACCGTTGCGGTGGCGTGGCCCCACCAGGTGCAGGCGGTCACCCGAGGCGGACGTCGCGGTGCCAGGACTCCGTGACGTACGACGTCTCCCAGCCCATCCCGCGGTAGAGCCGGTCCGCGCCGGTGGGCGAGTCGGCGTCGACCTCCAGGCCGACCCGGTCCCGACCGCGGGAGGCGGCGTCCGCGATGACGGTGCGGAGCAGGCCCTTGGCCACGCCCCGCCCGCGCGCCAGCTCGACCACCCCGATGTAGGCGACGTACGACGCGGCGCCGGTCCCGGAGCCCGACTGCGTGCCGACCAGGGCGCCCGCGGGCACGCCGTCGACCTCGGCCAGCCACCAGTGGTCCCAGCGGTGGCCGGGGTCCTCGCGCAGCCGGTAGAGGAACTCGTCGAAGGTCTCCGGCTTGGAGTTGAAGTGGTCGGTGAAGGCGGCCTCGAGCACGTCGTGCACCGCGCGCAGGTCGGCCTCGACCGGCTTGCCCGCGTCGTCCTCGCACTCCACCAGCCGGACCACGACCCCGTCGCGCTCCCAGCGGGCCGGGTCGGGCACCAGCCCCGCCTCGTCGGGGGTGACTGGCCGGGTCATCTGCCACCAGGTCCGGACCCGGGTGAAGCCCGACGCGGCCAGCCAGCGCCGCTGCCGCTCGTCGTCGGCGAAGGCGCCGGTGTCGATCTGCTGGACCTCGAGCCCGCGAGCGGCACCGACCTCGCGGGCCTGGCCCACGGCCCACTCCACCAGGAGGTCGGAGCAGGCCCGGCCGACCTCGTCCGGCAGGCCGCGCTCGACCACGTGGAGCAGGAGCATCCGGCCGGTGGCCCGGTCGTGGACGCTGCCCCAGGCGCGGACCAGGCCCGCCTCGTCGCGGACCACGACGTTCTGACGGGTGCGGAGCCCCTGGAGCTCGACGCGCACGTCGTCCTTGCCCGCGGCGGGCCAGCCGCGACCCTCGCGCTCGTGGTCGCGCAGGAGCTGGGTCAGCCGGCGCAGGTCAGCGAGGTCGTCGGGGTCGGGCGTGCCGACCACCCAGCCCGGCGGCAGCGCCTCGCGCGCCTCGACCAGCTCCTCGGGGTCGGGCTCGAACCGGCTCTCCTCGGGGATCACAACCCGCCATCCTGCCGCAGGTCCGGATCGCCGGACGTACCCCGATCAGCGCAATCGCGCTGGACGTGACCGGTTCCACGCGTGGAACCGGACCGGATCAGCGCGAATGCGCTGATCCGGTCCGGTCCGCGGGGGGATTTCTCGGGGGACTCAGGCGTGCCGGCGGACGTTCTCGGCGGCGTGCCAGGCGGCGGTGACCGTGTCGAGCTCGGCCCGCAGGGCGAGCACCTCGTGCTCCAGCTCGACCATGCGGAGCTGGGCCGCGGCGGCGCGCTCCTCGGTCTCGCTGAGCCGTACCTGCAGGCCGGCGGCGCGACGGCCCTCGGCGTTCCGCTTGCGGGTGGAGGTCGCGGCCCGGCGCTGGGAGAGCGAGAGGGCGAGCTCGAGCTCGTCGAGCGCGTGCTCCCGCTCGTCGAGACGGGCCTGCACCTCGGCGATGTAGGCCGCATGCTCCTCGCTGCGGGCGTCGGCCAGGACGTTGTAGGCCTTGGCCTGCGCCGCGCGGTCGCGCGCGGCCTCGACCCGTGAGGCGACCAGCTCGGTGTGGGTGATGCGGGTGGCCGCGGCGCCGAGAGCGACGCCGAGCCCGGCGGCGATCGTGACGAGGAGCCACGAACCGCTCAGGGCTGCACCGGCGACGACCGATGCAGCGAGCAGGAGCAGGCCCACGGCGGTCGTCACGCGGACGGACCGCTGACGCCTTCGTGTTGCCTGTGTTACTGGTGGGGAAGCCATGCTGGCAGGTTATGGCCCTCGCCGCCCTGCTCCGGCGCGACACGCGGCCCGCCCGGCGGCCATCCAGGTCGACCCCTGCGCGCCCTGCGTACGGCGGCCCGGGCGGTCGGCCGGGCCCGCATCCGGCCCGGTCCACGCAGCAGTCGGGCCTGCAGTCGGGCCAGCAGTCGGGGCCAGCGGTCCGGCTAGCGGTCGTCCTCGCGCTTGCGGACCCGGCAGGCCCGCTCGAGCAGCAGCGCGCCGACGACCATCGCGATCCCGGCCACGACGGCCACGCCGCAGCGCAGGATCCGCTGCCCGGCCAGCTCGGCGGGGTCGCCGATCCAGCTGACGGCGTACCCGGCGTACCCGCCCGCGACCAGTGCCCCGACCAGGGCCCCCGCGCGGGCCAGGACCAGCCGGTTGACCGCCTGGTGCGGCTCCAGCCGCTCGCGGCGCACCTGGACCGCGCGGTGCGTCTGCCACCAGGTGATCCCGATGACCCCGGCGACCAGCCACAGCGCGGCGGGCTGGGCCCAGGAGATGACCGGAGCCGTCCCGGTGAGCCGCTCGGCGACCGGGTGCCACAACCAGCCCAGGACCAGCCCGGCCACGGCCCAGGTGGTGATGACGGCGTAGGACAGCGGCTGCAGCGTGCCCTCGGGCTGCTCGGGCTCGTCCTCGTCGTCGGGATCCGTGCCGAGAGGGTCCCTGCTCAACGCGCTTCGGGGTCGACGGGGAGGGGTGCGGCTCCGGCGCGGAAGGGGCTGGTCACTCCACCTCGAGGACCAGGTCGTCGCGGCGGGCCAGCCCGTCCTCGCCCACGGCGGAGAGCAGGTCGGCCACCCGTCCGCGGTCGGGGAACTCGGCGTCGGGGTCCACGTCGAGCCAGGGCCGCAGCACGAAGGCCCGCTCGGCCGCGCGCGGGTGCGGGAGCCGGAGGTGCTCGTCGTCGGCGCGCCGGTCGCCGACCACGATCAGGTCGACGTCGAGGGTGCGCGGGGAGTTCTTGACGTCGCTGCGCTCGCGGTCGAAGGCGTCCTCGATGGCCAGGGCCCGGTCGAGCAGCCGCGACGCGGCCAGCGTGGTGTCGGCCATGACCACGGCGTTCAGGAACAGGTCGGACCCGTCGGGCGCGTCGAGCGGCTCGGTCTCGTAGACCGGCGAGACGCCGGTGACCCACACGTCGGGGGTGTCCGCGAGCGCGCGCACCGCGCCCTGGAGGTTGTCCATCCGCTCGCCCAGGTTGGAGCCCAGCGACAGCACCGCCCGCCGGATCGGCCGCATCTCGCCCGTGAGGGTGTCGGCGTCGATGATGTTCGGGTTGGGGGTCTCGGTCACGGGGGGCCCTCCTGGGTCTTCGACCGGGTGATCGTCAGCGCGACGTCCGCGAACGTCGCGTCGATGGGTGCGTCCGGCTTGTGCACCGTGACCCGCGCCCATTCAACACGGCTGTCCAAGAGGCAGACGTCCGCGATCCGCTGGGCGAGGGTCTCGATCAGGTCGACCGGATCCTGCTCGACGGCGGCTTTCACCGACAGCGCGAGACTTCCGTAGTCGACCGTCCGTGACAAGTCGTCCGAGGCGGCCGCGGGCGCGCTGTCGAAGCCCAGCACCAGGTCGATGACGAACTGCTGGCCCTCGCGCCGCTCGTGCTCGAAGACGCCGTGGTGTCCCCAGCAGGCCAGCCCGGTCAGGGCGAGCTCGTCAGCCATCTGAGCCCTCCTCCCGAGCAGCGGCGAGTGCGTCCAGCACCCGCAGGGCGTCGCGGGTGGAGCGTACGTCGTGGACCCGCAGTCCCCACACCCCCTCCTGCGCCAGGACCACGCTGAGCGCCGTGGTGGCGTCCTCCCGCTCGTCGATCGGCCGCGGCCGACCGGCGGCGTCGGCCAGCAGGCTGCCGAGGAACGACTTGCGGCTCGCGCCCACCAGCAGCGGGAAGCCCAGCTCCCGGATCGGGCCCAGGTCGCGCAGCAGCAGCCAGTTGTGCTCGGCCCGCTTGGCGAAGCCCAGCCCGGGTTCGAGCACCAGCCGGTCGGGGGCCACCCCGGCCGCGAGGGCGGCGTCGGCGCGGGCGGCGAGCTCGTCACGGACCGCGTCGACCACCCCGCCCGGTCCGTCGTACGTCGCGAAGTCGGTCATGTGGTCGGCGTGCGCGCGCCAGTGCATCGCGACGTAGGTCGCCCCGCTGTCGGCGGCCACCCGCAGGATCTCCGGGTCGGCCAGGCCACCGGAGACGTCGTTGACCACGGTGGCCCCGGCGGCGATCGCCGCGGCGGCGACCTGGTGGCGCATGGTGTCGACGGACACCCTGGCGCCGGCGTCGGCCAGGGCGGTGATGACCGGGACCACGCGGCCCAGCTCCTCCTCGACCAGCGGCCGGGTCGCACCCGGCCGGGTCGACTCGCCCCCGACGTCGAGGATGTCGGCGCCCTCGGCCAGCAGCCGCTCGCCGTGCGCCACGGCGCTGGCCGCGTCGGCGTACCGGCCGCCGTCGCTGAAGGAGTCGGGCGTGACGTTGACGACGCCCATGACCAGCGTCATCAGAACTCGTAGCCGAACGTGTCGAGGTCGGGGCGGTACAGCGTGGCCACCCGGTCGCGCATCGCGGGCGTGTAGTGGTCGCGGTAGGTGCCGGCTCCCGAGCCCTCGGGCTGGGCGTTGCGCCGCTGCTCCTCGGGCGGCGGCTCGACGCCCAGCCGCTCGCACACCGCCGCGAGGTCGGGGCCGAACGTCTCGGTGCGGCCGATGAAGTCGGCGCGCCGCGCGCCGGCCTCGAGGTAGGACAGCTGCGGCTCGCGCAGCCGGGGGAACAGGTCGGGACCGGCCATCACGAACGCCTCGAAGTCGGGCAGCCGCTCCATCACCCCGGACCAGAACGCGTTGCCCGCCACCCGCTTGACCGCCCAGGCGTTCCCCTCGTCGCGCTGCTCGCGCCGGCGCTCGATCATCGACCACCACGACCACAGGCGGGCCCAGGGGTTCCGGACGAAGCCGAAGGTCCAGTACGCCGCGAGCTCCGGCTCCCGGGCCAGGGCCGCCCCCAGGTGGGCGTGCTTGGCGCCGGGCAGCCCGGTCAGGCTCTGCGCGCCGGGCAGCCGCTCCAGCAGCACCGTCTGCAGGGTGCTGCCGCCGGTCTTCTGCACGTGCACGAAGAGCGCGCGGGCCTCGTGCGACACGATCACCGGCACGACCCTAGTGTCGCGGGGCCAGGAACTAGTGTGCGGCTCGTGGACGACCGGCCGACCTTCGTGCTGGGTCTGGGGTGCATGAAGGGCGGCACCACCTGGCTGCACGACCACCTGGCCGCCTCGCCGGTGTGCGCCCCTGGCTACCGCAAGGAGTACCACGTCCTCGACAGCGTCGACGTGCCCGAGCTGGCCTGGATGCGCGGGCGGATCCTCACCAGGGCGGCTGAGTCGCTGGCCGCGCTGGAGGAGGGCCGGCCGGCCGACGCGAGCTTCCTGCACCAGGCCGCGATGATCGCCGACCCGGAGCTGTACGCCGGCTACTTCTGCTCGCTCCTGCAGGCCCGGCCCGGCGCCCGGTTCACCCTCGACATGACGCCCAACTACGGCCTGCTCGGTGCCGAGCGGCTGGCCTGGGTCCGCGACCGCTTCGCGGCCATCGGCGTACGCACGGTGGGGCTGCTCCTCCTGCGCGACCCCGTCGAGCGGATCTGGTCGCAGATCCGCATGCAGCAGCGCCGACGCCCGGGCCACCACGAGGGCGCCTCGCCCGACCTGGTGGCGCAGCGGTACGCCGAGCCGCACTACGCCGAGCGGACCCGCTACGAGCGGACGCTCGCGGCCATGGACGCGGTCTTCGCGCCCGAGGACCAGTACGTCGGCCTCTACGAGCAGCTCTTCGACCCCGCCGAGCTGGCCCGGGTGGCCGCGGTCATCGGCATCGAGCCGCACGAGGCGGACCTCGGGACCCGCCGCAACGCCTCCCCCAAGACCAGCGAGCTGCCCGAGGCGACCGAGCGCGAGGTGGCCACCCACTTCGCCCCGACGTACCGCGCCGTAGCCGCCCGCTTCCCCGGCACCAACCTGACCACCCTCTGGCCCAGCAGCCGCTTCGTCCTCTGATCCCTACGCCGACCCGTCGTTACTGCTCATCAGTAACGACGGCTCGGCACCCCATCCCACGCCCACCCGTCGTTACTGCTCATCAGTAACGACGGGTCGGCACCTCTTGGACGGCGACCCGTCGTTACTGCTCATCAGTAACGACGGCTCGGCACCACACCCGACGGTGACCCGTCGTTACTGCTCATCAGTAACGACGGGTCGGCGTTCGGCACAGCTAGGGGCGGAGGCGGCGAGCGACCCGGCCGAGCACGCCGGTCGGGTCCGGCTCACCGTCGTGCTCCCGGTCGCGCAGCCGCGCCCGGAGCTCGCGGACCCGCCCGCGGAGCTTGTCGGCCGAACGGCGGGCGGCGGCCTTCTGCAGGTGCCGGGACTCGTCTCGGGCCAGGGCGAAGGACTCGTCGTAGAGCTGCCCGTAGCCCGCGCGAACATCGTCGAGGCGGGCGGTCGCGGCCGGGTCGTGCGGGTCGGCCACCAGGGCGAGCATCGCCTGCCACGCCTCCTCGGCCAGCTCGCGGAGCCGGTCGGGCACGGCCAGGTCGGCCCAGGTCAGCTGGGAGCGGCGCAGGCCGGGGTCCAGCCACTCGTCGAGCTCGTGGGGCTGCCCGGGCGGCGGGACCGGCAGCGCGAGGCCGAGCTGGCCGTCTACCCGGCCCAGCGCCGCCCGCCAGTCGTCGAGCAGGTCGACGTAGGGGATGAAGGCCCGGGTCCGGCCGCGCCCGGCCAGCTCGGTGGCCAGCGCGCCGTTGAGCCAGGCCGCGACGTTGGTGGTCTCCCGCGAACGGCGCTCCTGCTCCTCGCGACCCTCGCCCCAGACCAGGTCGCGCGAGCCGACCACCTCGGCCGGGTGGCGCAGGGCGGTGAGGAGGCTCAGGTCGCGTCCGCAGGCCGAGGCGGCGGCGTACCAGGTGTCGAGGAACCAGCAGGCCTGGTTGTCCTTCACCGCCAGCCGGGGCTCGGGTTGGGCGGCCAGCCAGGTCTGCAGCTGCTCGGCCGCGGGCGAGGCCGCGACCGTGGCGGAGACCCGCTCCAGCGCCCGGGGGCTGCCGTCGCTCGAGCGGACCATGGCCTCACGCAGCAGGTCGGCGTGGAACTTCACCACCCACGAGGTCTCGTAGAGGCCCTTGGGGTTCATGTCGCGCGCCTCGACCACCGGCAGGGGCACGTGCAGGCCCAGCCGGGCCAGGCTGCCGGCCAGCGAGCTGGTGCCGCTGCGCCCTGACCCGGTCACCAGCACCAGCGTCTGTCCGTCCATCGTCGCCGCAGCCTACGGGCCGGTCGGGACGGCGCCGCCTCCGGTCACGACCGGCATGGGCAGGCCGGCCGGCACCTCATCGGGCGAGGCGTAGTGGTGGTTGACGTAGGTGTTGGCCTCGCGGAACCAGTCCACCAGCACGGGCTGCAGGCCGTCCGGCACGCCCGCGTCGACCAGCGCGGCGGCGAAGCAGTCGACCGCGCGCCGGTCCATCTCGTCGTGCGGGCCGTTGCCGGTGTGCAGGCGGACGACGTGGGACTCCTCGCCCATGGTCTGCGAGTACGCCGCCGGGCCGCCGAGCACCTCGGCCCAGTAGGCCGCCAGGCGCTCGGTGTGGTCCTCGCGGAAGCCGTGCTCGAAGGCGTGGGAGACCACCGGGTCGGCCAGCACCCGCTCGTGCCACGCGTGGGCCACCACCAGGACGGCGTCCGCGCCGCCCATCGCGTCGTACAGGGAGGTCATGGGGCCACCCTGCTCCGGGCGGCGGTGCCTGGGCAACCGGTGTGCACGGGTGGGGCCGGGGTGGCGGTGGCCCCGCACCCGTCCTCCCCGTGGAGAGCGGTGCGCCACCCACCGCCCACCTGTGGACGACGGGTGCTCACCCACCGCCACCCGCCACCCCGAGGAGGGCCGGACGGGTCAGGAGCCGCGGTTGATCAGCGCCATGGCCTCGGCGCGGGTGCTGGAGTTGGTGCGGAAGCTGCCCCGGACGGCCGAGGTGATGGTGCGGGCGCCGGCCTTCTTGACCCCGCGCATGGTCATGCACAGGTGCTCGGCCTCGATGACCACGATCACGCCGCGCGCGTCGAGGAACTCCATGAGCGCGTCGGCGACCTGGGTGGTCAGCCGCTCCTGCACCTGGGGCCGCTTGGCGTAGACGTCGACCAGCCGGGCCAGCTTGGACAGGCCGGTGATCAGCCCCGACGTGGCCGGGATGTAGCCGACGTGGGCCACGCCGGTGAACGGCACCAGGTGGTGCTCGCACATCGACCAGAGCTCGATGTCGCGGACCAGGATCATCTCGTCGTGGCCGAGGTCGAAGGTCTTGGTCAGCACGTCCTCCGGCGACATGCGCAGCCCGGCGGTGAGCTCGGCGTACGCGCGGGCCACGCGGCCCGGGGTGTCCTTCAGACCCTCGCGCTCGGGGTCCTCGCCGATGGCGAGCAGCAGCTCGCGGACGGCTGCGGTCGCGCGTGCCTCGTCGAACGCCGGCACGTCGGCCGGCGCGCGGAGCTGGTCGCTCATGTGGGTCCTGACGTGCCGGGGGACGGCGGGGTGGGCGTCTGCCCACCACCGATCGGGGGACCACCGTGCACGTCGCCGCCGGCGCCCGGTGGAGTCACGACCACGCCGCCCTCACCCTCGCCGTCCGGCTTGGTGCCGTTGGTGCCGTTGGCGTGGTAGCCGAAGCCGTTGGAGGCCGCGCGGGCGCGGATCTCCTCGGGGATCTCCACGGCGGGGATGGTGGAGGGGCGCCGGTCGGGCGAGCCCGTCCAGGCCGGGCGCTCGGGGCGGCGGCGCAGCGGCTCGAAGACCCGGGCGATCTGCTCCTTGTCGAGCGTCTCCTTGTCGAGCAGCTCGAGGACCAGCGCGTCCAGGACGTCGCGGTTCTCCTCGAGGATGTCGAAGGCCTCCTGGTGCGCGGTGGCCAGGAGCTTCTTGGTCTCGTCGTCGACGATCCCGGCGACCTCCTCGGAGTAGTTCCGGGAGTGCCCGAGGTCGCGGCCCAGGAAGGGCTCGGAGCCGGAGTCGCCGAGCTTGATCGCACCCAGCCGCTCGGTCATGCCGTACTGGGTGACCATGGCCCGGGCCACCGAGGTGGCCTTCTCGATGTCGTTGCCGGCGCCGGTCGTCGGGTCGTGGAAGATCAGCTCCTCCGCGGCGCGGCCGCCGAGCATGTAGGCCAGCTGGTCGAGCATCTGGGAGCGCGGCTGGGAGTACTTGTCGGAGTCCGGCAGCACCATCGTGTAGCCCAGGGCCCGGCCGCGCGGCAGGATCGTCACCTTGTGCACGGGGTCGTTGCCCGGGAGCGCCGCCGCGACCAGGGCGTGGCCGCCCTCGTGGTAGGCGGTGATGAGCTTCTCCTTCTCGCTCATCAGGCGGGTGCGGCGCTGCGGGCCGGCGATCACGCGGTCGATGGCCTCGTCGAGGGTCTCCATCGTGATCATCTTCTGGTTGGTCCGCGCGGTCAGCAGGGCGGCCTCGTTGAGCACGTTGGCCAGGTCGGCGCCGCTGAAGCCCGGCGTACGCCGCGCGACCGAGATCAGCGTGACGTCCTGGGCCAGCGGCTTGCCGCGGGCGTGCACCTTGAGGATCTGCTCGCGGCCGGCCAGGTCGGGGGCGTCGACCTGGATCTGGCGGTCGAAGCGGCCCGGGCGAAGCAGCGCCGGGTCGAGGACGTCGGGGCGGTTGGTGGCCGCGATGAGGATGACGCCGCCGCGCACGTCGAAGCCGTCCATCTCGACCAGGAGCTGGTTGAGGGTCTGCTCGCGCTCGTCGTGGCCGCCGCCCATGCCGGTGCCGCGGTGGCGGCCGACGGCGTCGATCTCGTCGATGAACACGATGGCCGGGGCGTTCTCCTTGGCCTGCTCGAACAGGTCGCGGACGCGGGAGGCGCCGACGCCGACGAACATCTCGACGAAGTCGGAGCCGGAGATGGAGTAGAACGGCACGCCGGCCTCGCCCGCCACGGCGCGGGCCAGCAGCGTCTTGCCGGTGCCGGGGGCGCCGTACAGCAGGACGCCCTTGGGGATCTTGGCCCCCACGGCCTGGAACTTGGCGGGCTCCTGGAGGAACTCCTTGATCTCGCCGAGCTCCTCGATCGCCTCGTCGCAGCCGGCCACGTCGGCGAAGGTGGTCTTGGGCATGTCCTTGGAGATGAGCTTGGCCTTGGACTTGGCGAACTGCATGACGCCGCGGCCGCCGCCACCCTGCATGGAGTTCATCAGCCAGAGGAACAGCACCACGAGCAGGATGATCGGCAGGAAGCTGAAGATGAAGGAGCTGAGCAGGCCGGGCCGGGAGACCTCGACGGTGACCTTCTCGATCTTGTCGTCGGCCGCCTGCTTCTGGGCGGCGCGGAAGATCTCGCCCTGGGTGCCGGTGAGGTACTTGGTGGTGACCTCGCGGCCGCCGTCGCGGTCCACGCTGTCGTCGAGCGTCGCCTTGATGACCTGGTCACCGTCGACGAAGGTGATGTCCTTGACCTCGCCGCTCTTGATGTAGGACTGCATCTGCGACGAGCTGATCTCGTCCCCGCCGCCGGAGCTGATCAGGAACTGCATGGCGATCAGGACGCCGACCACGGCGACGACGATCCAGATCAGGGGACCCTTGAAGATGCGCTTCACGGACTTCTCTCAGCTACGGACACGGTGAACGGTCGACGGTACAGAACTGCGCCAATGTCAAGTGTCTCAGGTGACTGGCAGGAGGGCGACCCGAACGGGCGGCGTTCGCTCTCGGAGGAAGGATCCTCAGGTTGCCCTCAGCCAGCGGTATGGGTCACCGGATATCAGGTGACTCCCTCACTTCTGCACCGAGATCTGGGTGCAGAAGTGCATGGGTCACCGGATATCCGGTGACCCATGCAGCGGGCGACCCGCAGACCTCAGCCGCCGTAGACGTGGGGCGCCAGGGTGCCGATGTCGCGCAGGTTGCGGTAGCGCTCGCGGTAGTCCAGGCCGTAGCCCACGACGAACTCGTTGGGGATGTCCCACCCGACGTACTTCACGTCGACGGGCATGGTGAGCGCCTCGGGCTTGCGGAGCAGGGTGCAGATCTCCACGCTGGCCGGGTCGCGGGAGCCGAGGTTGGAGGTCAGCCACGACAGCGTGAGGCCGGTGTCGATGATCTCGTCGACCACGATCACGTCGCGCCCCGAGATGTCGGTGTCGAGGTCCTTGAGGATGCGGACCACGCCGCTGGACTTGGTGCCCGAGCCGTAGGAGGAGATGGCCATCCAGTCCATCTCCACGTGCCGGGAGAAGGAGCGGGCCAGGTCGGCCATCACCATCACCGCGCCGCGCAGGATGCCCACGATGAGCAGGTCCTTGCCGGCGTAGTCGGTCTCGATCTGCCGGGCCAGCTCGCCGAGCCGCTCCTGGATCTGGGCCTCGGTGTAGAGAACCTCGACGAGATCGGACTCGACGTCGGCAGCGTCCATGGCGGTCAGCCTTGCACAGCGGTCGGGCGGAAGAGCAGCCGCCCGGCTCCGCGGTCGGACGAGCCGGCCGGGGCGACGTACGCCGTCACGCGGCCGGGCAGCTGGACCTCGGCGCCGGAGTGGCGGGAGGCCACGAGCTGGGCCATCGCCAGGACGTGGACGTGGAACAGCTCGGCCGGGACCGCGCCGGCCTCGAGGGCGGCCAGGCGCAGCACGCGGTGCCGGGTGGCCAGGGGCAGGTCGGCCAGGGCCTTGAGCTCCAGCCCGTCCGGCGAGCGCAGGTCGTCGTGGGCCTCCTCGGCCAGGCGGTCGAGCAGCTCCATGTCGGCGCGGAGCTGGTCGGCGGTGCGCGCCAGGGTCCCGGCCACGCCGGGACCGAGCTCGTCCTCGAGCACCGGCAGCACCTTGCGGCGGACCCGCACCCGCGCGAAGGCGGGATCGATGTTGTGCGGGTCGTTCCAGTACTCGATCGCCTCGACCTGGCAGGCGGTGACCGTGTCGGTGCGGGTGACGTCGAGGAGCGGGCGGCGGTAGTGGCCGAACCGGTGACGCATCCCGGCCAGGGACCGGCCGCCGGAGCCGCGGGCCAGCCCGAGCAGCACCGTCTCGGCCTGGTCGTCGCGGGTGTGG
>CAZEPK010000137.1:4833-12392 GCA_964514085.1 uncultured Nocardioides sp. | reverse complement strand
AGCGCAGCACCAGCACGGCACGATCCAGCGGCGGCAAGGTCATCAGAGCGCCCACGAGGCTTAGGGACAGGGAAGGGTCGGCGACCCGTGCCGCCGGCTCGTGGTCGGTCAGCCACGGCACCTCGCGTGCACGTCGCCGGCGCTTGTCAGCGAGGAACAGTCGGGTCAGCACCGTGCTGGTGTAGGCCGCCGGGTTGTCGGCACGGCTGAACTGTCGCCAGCGCGCGAACACCCTGGCGTACGCCGCTTGGACCAGGTCCTCCGCGCTGTCGCGGTCGCCCGTCAGGAGCGCTGCGGTACGGAGCAGCTGGTCACCGGTCGCAGCCACCAGCTCCTCGAACGTCACGGGCGCTGGCTCGGCGATGGCGGTCACCGCGTCCGGCGCTGTGCTCCTGGTCCTCACACCCGCACCGATGCTCCGCACCACCACTTTGTTACAGCGATCTGCGGCTGACGTCGACCATGCCGCCGATCTGTCGAGGACATGCGGGCGTCTTGGGCAGTATTGCTGTGGTGAGGCCCTACGTCGTCAGGTTCATGACCGAGGCCGGTTGCGACTTCGCACTCTGGGGCCACGCCTCCGGGCCCATCCCAGACGCGCCATACGAGAACTTGGAGACGGTGCTGACCATCTCCGACGACTTGCGCACGCGCATCTCCGCATGGGCGGAGCGCTACTACCGCTTCGACGGCGGGGAGCGTGAGATGGACACCTCGGAGTTCGACGAGCGCGGCATGCACTTGAGCCGCGAGCTGCAACGCGAACTCGGAGCGGACTACACCGTGGAGTACCACTTCAGCTTCGCCGGGAGCCGCGCGAGGTGGCTTCCCACCGTCGAGGATGAGCCGTGTCCTGGCTGGAGAGCCTCGTAGGTGTTCTGGCCTTTATGGCCGACTACCCTGCCGTCGGCTATCCGCCCGTGCCGCTGCTGCTCAGTGCAACGCCTCAGCCGACTCCTTGACCAACGATGCGCCACGGGCCGTCCAGCCCCTCCCGTTCGAGGTCGTAACCCCAGGTCGTCGAGCCGTAGAAGCCTGTGGGCTCCGAGGTCAACCACCTGTCGTGCCAGTTGAACTGAACGGGCACGTAGGTCGTTCGCGCATCAACTTGGAGCGGAGGCTCTGTGACCTGGATGTCGGTGACTGATGCCGCCGCCGGGCACGATCTCTCGACGCCGTCGGACGCATCGGCCCATAGCGCCGCGGCCGTCTTGCAGTCGTGTGCGTCCACGGCCTCCAGGTAGGCCCTCACGACAGCGCCGGGCGAGGCGGTGACTGCTGGCACCGCCACGTCTCGTTGCTCGATGACCAGCACCTGGGTCCAGACGAAAGCAAGAGCCGCAGTCGTCAGGAGCAGACCTGCTCCCAGCCCCACGAGGCGACGACGGCTCATGGTCACGGACCGTAGACGCGGACCCGCGTTGCGCGGTTGCGGGCGCGGCTCACCACGTGGCCGGACGTCCGCTCACGCCGCTGTCGCCTCCACCCACCATGCCGCGGACGCGTGCGTCAGCGAGCCGAGGACTGGATCGATGCGCCGCGTGCCGCCCGGACGAAGGCCGGGTGTGCTCGGGTGAGCACGAGCTCGCTGTCCCGGGTCATGTGGATACCCACGTTGTTCATCAGGGCGTTGGTCGAACCCATGCCCACGCCGCCTGCGGTGAGCGCGAGGCCCGCGCCGACCCACAGGCCAGCGTGACCGTCGCCGACGGTTGCAGCGACGAAGACCGCGCCGAGCCCGGCCAGGCCGAGCGACCAACCGAGACGACGTCTCCTTCGCCAACGATCGTGGATGGCGTGGGTGAAGGGCAGCGTGACGCGATACCGACGGGACGTCATCGCCCCGGCGAAGAGGAAGCCGATGACCGTGAAGAGGAGGAGGACGGTGACCCAGGCCGGTGTTGTCTGTCCGCTCAAGGTCACGCGCTGCTGCGTCGCGACTCCTGACTTCACGCAGACGTCGAGATCGACGAGCACGATGTCGCCAGCTCGTCCGAGGATCACGTCAGGCACGTGCCCCAGACTAGGGGCCGATCCGCCCTGCCACGCCGGCTCCGCTCCGCCTCCCACCGCCGGCGCGTTGGCTTCGCTGGTGGTGACGGCTGCGCCAAGCCAGGAGCTCGCCCACCAGAGCGGTGACCACCAAGACCACCCAGGGACCGTAGCTCCAGACATGGACCTCAGCCGGCGAAACGGAACAGCGGGACGAGGCGTCCGCGAGACAAGGACCCCAGGGCCCGGCCAGCGCAGATGTCGCCAGCGCCGCCAGCCCCGTCACCACGTAGCCCGCGGCGCGGATGACGACGGACGGGCACTTCACGCCTTCGATCCTGCAGCATCTCGCCGTCGAGGTGACTCCCAACAATGCCGCGAGCCGCCCGAACATGCCGATGTGCGGGCGGACCCGTCTCCCTCTGGGGAGGGACCCGGATCGTCCGCGGTGGGGAGGTCGGGGGCTGAGCGGGATCCGACGATCGAGGCATGGCTCTTCCGCGTGCTTCCCGACCGGCCCGTCTCACGCTCCGCTTCTGGTGGGTGGCGCTGGCCCTGGAGGTCTTGTTCGGGCTGGCCCTGCTGGTGGTCGGCGACGCCGCGCTGCAGCGCGGCCTGGACGCGACCGGTCTGGAGTTCAACACCGATGCGGTGACCGCGGGCCGACTGGTCCTGGGCTACCCCGCCGCGAGCCTGGCGGTGCTGCTGTCGGTGGGTGCGGTGGCCGCTCCGGACATCGCCGTGCTTGCGGTGACCTGGGGTCGGAAGGCCCTCGATGGCCTCGGTGCCGTGCGGCGCCGCTTCCGCTTCTGGGCACCCGAGGTGGGATGGCGCCGTGGACTCCGTGTCTGGGGCGCGATGCTCGTCACCTTCACCGGCGCCAGCCTGGCCACCGCAGGCCTGGACGCCTGGGTGCTGTCGCCGGGCCAGTGGCGGTGGCACACGCACGGGAGCGTGGGCGGACTGGCGGTCGGACTGGTGGTGGCGGCGTTCCTCGACCTCGGTGCCGTGCTCGAGGAGAACGGCTGGCGCGGGTACGCGCTACCCCGGCTGATCAGGCGGCACTCGCCCGTGGTCGCCTCGCTCGTCCTGGGCCTGATGTGGGCCACCTGGCACTACCCGGTCAAGTACGATGCGTTCACCACCTACGGAGTGGCCGGCGCCTGCTACCTGGCGGCCTTCACGATCAAGATCCTGGTGCTCACGGTGGTCATGACCTACTTTTGGCAGCGGGCCGGACAGGCCACGATCCTCGCCATCGCGATGCACGGCCTGTCCAACGACTCCCTACGGCTGCAGGGCGACCTGGCCGAGACGACCAGCCTGCGGACCGACGTCCTCAGCGAGCTCACCATCACCCTGCCCCTGCTGGCGGTGGCCGTCGTGCTCGTGCTCTGGACCCGAGGCCGGTTGGGCAGCGATCCCGGCGTGGCCGCCTTTCCGGAGGGTGGTCCTCGATGAGCGCGCGACGGTACCTGTACTACGGCGCCGCCGGGGCCGTCCTGGCCCTGCCCAGCCTGGCGTTGCTGGCCCTCACCGCAGCCGGGCTCGTGCTCTCGGTCGTGGTGGTGGGGGCTCCCCTGCTGATCGGCGGTCTGGTGCTGCTCGGCGCGGTGGCGCGCCTGGACCGGTGGATCGCGCGACGGCTTGTCGGGGCGGCGGTCGAGGAGCCTGGCAGCGGTGCCGGCGGACCGCCGTGGAGGTCGGCCGGTCTGACCCGCGCGACCCGCGAGGCGGCGTTCGTGCTGGCCCGCAGCGCGATCGGGCTCGGGGTGCTGGCGTGGTGCGCGGTGGCGGCGACCGCCTGCGTGGCCGGCATCGGAGCCGTCACCGTGGACGGCTTCCTCGCGCAGGGTCAGTGGCGGTCCACGGCCGGCCTGGGCTCCTGGTGGGGTCCGCTCCTGGCCGCTGCCGCACTGGCGACGGCGCTCGCCGCACTGGCCGCAGGTGGCCTGCTCCAGAGTGCGCTGGTCGGCCTGCTCGGACCCACGGAGTCCGCACGGGTGGAGGAGGCAGAGCGAGAACGGGCGGCCGCCGAGCAACGGGCCCGGCTGGCGGCCGACCTACACGACGCGGTGGGGCATGCCCTGACGGTGACGACGCTGCAGGCTGCCGCCGCCGCGCGCGTCGTGCGCACCGATCCTGACTTCGCCGTCGCCGCCCTGCTCCGGATCGAGACCGACTCGCGGCGCGCCCTCGACGAGGTCGACCGCGCACTGGCCCTCCTGGCCGGCGGCGCCTGCGCTCCGGCCCCCGACTCCCGACAACTGCCCGAGCTGCTCGCGGCCCTGCGGCTGGCCGGCCTCGAGGTCGACGAGGACATCGAGCTCCCGGAGATCCTCCCCGCCCAGCTCTCCGAGGCGGTCTACCGGATCGTGCAGGAGGCCGGGACCAACGCGCTGCGCCACGGCACCGAGGACGACCTGCGCGTCTCGATCACCTCCGACCGCCACACGCTGGCCCTGCGGATCGTCAACCGCGGCATCGACACCGCGGCGCGGTCCACGCTCGGACCAGCCGGCGGGCACGGGCTGGAGGGCCTGCGGGCCAGGTGCACCGCCCTGGGCGGCTCGCTGACCGCCGGGCCCTCCGCCGATGGCGCCGGCTGGACCGTGGCGGCTTCGTTGCCGCTCCCGGGGACGACGGCGTGACGCGGATCGTGGTGGCGGACGACGACCCCGTCGTGCGCGCGGGCCTCCGGGTCCTGCTCGAGTCCGAGGACGACCTCAGCGTCGTGGGCGAGGCGGAGGACGGCGCTCGGGCCGTGTCCGTGGCCCGGGCGGAGCGGCCGGACCTGGTGCTCATGGACGTGCGCATGCCCCACGTCGACGGCATCGCGGCCACTGCCACCCTGATGCGGCTGAGCCCGCCGCCACGGGTCCTGGTGCTGACGACCTTCGAGGAGGACGCCTTGGTGGCCAGCGCCCTGGCCGCTGGCGCCAGTGGCTACCTGCTCAAGCGGAGCCCGGCCGACCTCATCGTCAGGGCGATCCGCACCGTGGTCAGCGGGGACGTCCTGGTCCTGTCGCCGCAGGCCCGGTCCCTGGTCTCCCGGCTGCCGGGCGACCCGGATCTCGACGCCAGGCTCGCGCGGCTCACGCCACGCGAGCGACAGGTGCTGCGCCTGGTCGCCGAGGGTCAGTCGAACGCCCAGATCGCGGCGTCCCTCGTCGTCTCCGTGGAGACGGTGAAGAGCCACGTCGCCACCGTGCTGGCCAAGCTCGAGGCCCGCGACCGCACCAACGCCGCGGTTCTCGCCTGGCGCAGCGGCTCGATGAGCTGATCGTGCCGGGCGCAAACACCTGCACGGGCCGGGTGCTCCCGGCCCGAAAGATCCTTCACTCGACGATGCCGAGGGTCGGGCGCTCGATCTTGGGCTCGCCGACGTTGCCCATCGACCGTGTCAGAACGGCCATGCGGCGGCGCTGCCGGGAGATTCTTGGAGGAGATCCGGGCCCGGCTGTCGATCGGGCGGAAGGATGTTCGTCGTTGCTGATGACGGAGCCGGACAGACCGGCCCGCGACCCAATGCAGGAGGCACCTCCATGGCCAAGTACGCGATCCTCATCTACGACGACCCGACCGGTTACCAGAACATGTCGCCCGAGGCGTGGCAGGCGACGATCGACGCGCACAGCAAGTTCGTCGAGCAGGTCTTCGCGCTCGGGGGGTCTCTGGCCGGGGGCGAGGCGCTCGCGAACACGGGGACGGCCACGTCCATCAGGGGAGGCAGCACGGTGACGGACGGCCCGTTCCTCGAGACCAAGGAGGCCCTCGGCGGCTTCTACGTCGTCGAGGCGCGCGACCTCGACCACGCCCTCGAGATGGCCAAGATGTGCCCGGCCCCCTTCGGCGGCGTCGAGGTCCGCCCGGTCGTGGACCCCACGGAGGCGAACCCGTTCTGACCGCTCCCCGCGACGATCAGCCGACCGCGTCCGCCGTGCAGGCGGACGCGGTCGCTGCCGCGCTGGCGCAGGCCCACCGCTCCGAGTGGGCCTTCGTGCTGTCCGCCACGGTCCGCGTCGCGGGCGACCTGGACCTCGCGGAGGAGTGCGCGCAGGACGCGTACGTCAGCGCGCTGCAGGCTGGACCCGGGACGGCGTCCCGGAGCGGCCCGGCGCGTGGCTGACCACGGCGGCGCGGAACAAGGCGCTGGACCGGTTGGGTCGCGAGCTCACCCTCCGGCGCAAGCTCCCGCTGCTCGTCGAGCCGGCGACCGTCGATCCGCACGACCCTGCCGACCTGGACCGGGCCGACGCCGCGGTGCCGGACGACCGGCTCCGGCTGGTGTTCACCTGCTGCCACCCCACCCTCGCCCCCGAGGCCCGCGTCGCCCTCACCCTGCGCCTGGTCTGCGGCGTTCCCACGCCCGACGTCGCCCGGGCCTTCCTGGTCTCCGAGCCGACGATGGCGGCACGGATCACCCGGGCCAAGAAGAAGATCGCCGGAGCACGGATCCCCTACCGGGTCCCGGACCGGGCGGAGCTGCCCGAGCGCCTGGACAGCGTGCTCACCGCCGTCCACCTGCTCTTCAGCACCGGCCACACCGCCGGCCAGGGGGATGCCCTCGTCCGTGAAGAGCTCTGCGACCGGGCCCTGCACCTCGCGCGCACCCTCGCCGCGCTGCTCCCCGAGCAGGCCGAGACCCGCGGCCTACTGGGCCTGCTGATCCTCACCGACGCGCGCCGGGCCGCCCGGACCGCCGAGCAGGGCCGGCTACTCCTGCTCGGCGACCAGGACCGGACGCGCTGGGACCAGCGCGCGATCCTCGAGGGGCTCACGATCACGGCCGGGGCGCTGGCGTCCGGCCCACCGGGACGGTTCACCCTGCAGGCGGCGATCGCCGGCGTGCACGCGATGGCGCCGTCCCTCGAGCAGACAGACTGGCCGCGGGTCGTGCGCCTCTACGACCGGCTCCTGGCGGTGTGGAACACCCCCGTAGTCGCGCTCAACCGGGCCGCCGCCGTGGCGTTCGCCGACGGTCCGGCCGCTGCCCTGCCGCTCCTCGACGAGCTGGCGAACGACCCCCGGCTCGCCGACTACCCCTACCTCCCCGCCACCCGCGCCGACCTGCTGCGCCGCCTCGGCGACGCCGCCGGCGCAGCTCAGTCGTACCGGCGCGCGATGGAGCTCACGGCGAATGCCGCGGAGCGCGCCTTCCTGGAGCAGCGCCTGGCCGAGGTCAGCCGCGCCGCCGGCGTCGAGCCCGCGCCCGGCTGACGACGGTGGGCTCGGCTGTCAGAGCTCCAAGGCATCGCCCGGCTCCCGGCGTCGCGGCCCTGGGCCCGTTGATCGCCCAGGCCAGGAGTTGCCTGGCGTCAGCTGAGAGGCCACCTCGCTGTCCGACCTACGCGCCTTCTACGAGGACATGGCTGGCAGTTGAGCGGACCTCGGACGAAGCGACCCCCTGGCGCGGAGTCACCGAACAGCCACAGGCGAAAGGCTCCGCTCATGCCGCTTCGGCTCCACCCGACCCTGCCGCTGACGGCTCCGCCCGACCATGCCGCTGACGGGCTCCGCCCGACCATGCCGCTGACGGGCTCCGCCCGACCATGCCGCTGACGGGC
>CAZEPK010000137.1:0-4733 GCA_964514085.1 uncultured Nocardioides sp. | reverse complement strand
TCCGCCCGACCATGCCGCACTTCGTGCGACCACCCACCCGAATGGACTAGGGATAGGGACGCAGGACCGCTCGCGACGGCCTGCTCATCGCGGATCGTGTCCAAATGTTGCCACCCAGTCGTTGTCCGGCGTGGTGAGCAGTTGGTGGACGATGTCGTCGGCTGCCATCTCGGGGTCCGCTGGCTGACTAGTGAGGTGCAGCATCTGCTGCTGCACGGAGGGATGCTCGCCCCACGTGACGTGGGCGAACATGATGGTGACGCCGTCGTCGGACCACGCTGGGCTGACCCAACTGAGGGTCAGGTCCGGTGGCAGGGTCAAGCTCATCGGTTCAAGCCTTTCCTTTACGAGTCGGGCCGTTCGGCGACGGTCCGTCTCCCAAGTGGAGTCGGAGGTGATCCGGCGAACCTCGGCTTCGTACTGCTCTCGGTCGAAGTGCAGGTCGGAGAGTTCCCACTCCCGGCCTTCGTGGTTATGTACGTCGTCGTAGACGGGGCCGACGAACACACCTGTGTAGTCGCGGAAGTCGACCCAGGACACGTGGCTGCGGTCGGGTGACGGGACGATGACTGGCGCGATGACTCCGCACCCTGCTTCACCGCATGAGCAGCGGTAGAGGGCGACACGCCGTCCGTGTGGTTCGTGCGGGAGCAGCGGCGAGTGCTCGCCGAGGATCTTCTCGGGATCAAAGCCGCGCCATTGCGATGCAACCGCTGCGAACGGGTCTTGCCCACTGACTCGGATGGCGACCACCGGCCAGTCAGGACGGTTGTCGACGACTTCGAAAGAGAGCTCAAGCGTCGAGATGGGCTTGCTGAGATGTGGCTTGTGCACGTGAGCGACGTTTGGCGGTACGCCGGGACCATCGTTGAGCCAGCAGGGATGCCGCTGGCGAAGGCCGCATTCTAGGAGGCGTAACCACCCCGGGTCACGTGACTTCGCCTGACCGTCGGCGCAGCCTGACCATGCCGCTGTCGGCTCCGCCGGACCATGCCACTGACCGGCGCGGTCATGCCGAATGGTCGGGCATCACTCCTCAGGCGACACAACTCCAATGACCTCCGCGATGCCGACTACCCGAGCACCCTCTTTCATCGTCAACTGCAGACCCGGGGGACCGTCGGCCACAGGTCAGGAGCCAGAGGGTGAAGCCTCGCAGTGGTTTGCCCGCCCGGCTGGAGCCACGCTCCCGCACCCTCCTCCAGGGTCAGCGGAGCGTCGTGCCCCTCGTCGTGGACCTCTGGAGGAAACGTCCAGTGGGCCCGATAGCCGGAGGCGATGGGCCCGGTGCGCCCACCGTCCTCGGTAGTCAGCAAACGGAGCCGTGCGCGAACGAACCAACACTCGCCTTCGATCGATGTCCACCGCTGGTGCTCTCGCTCCGGGTCCACGACGGTGAGTGTGCCGCACTATCACGGCGCTGTCGGCTCCGCCCGACCATGCCGCTGACGGGCCCCGCCCGACCATGCCGCTGTCGGCTACGCCCGACCATGCCGCTGTCGGCTACGCCCGACCATGCCGCTGTCGGCTCCGCCCGACCATGCCGCTGACGGGCCTCACGGCCGTTTGGGGTGCCACCTCAGGATGAGTCGAGGTGCCGAAGCAGCGTTTCGGGATCGACTAGCCACTCGGCGGCCGTGTCGCACGCACGGCCTCGAACACCATCAGCGCGAGGCCGCCAACCATCAGGACGGCGCCCCCGAGGCGACTGCCGGCACTTCCATCCTCGGCGAAAAGAAGCACGGCTCCGAGCAGAGTCAGGAAGGCGTTCACGGACCAGATCAAGACTCTCATCATGCTTAGGCGACCTCGACGTCACTGAGGGTCACGTCCTTGGCGGGGCAAGGCACTCTCACAACGAGCAGTCTGCGGCCAGAGCAAGCCGGCCTAAAGTCCGGCCCATGACTTCGAGACTCCTGCCGGTTGCATCTGCCGCTGTGGCGCTGCTGGTGGGTGCTGGCGGGGGGTTCGCGGTCGGCGCAGCGCGGTCCGACGAGAGAGCCGACAACTGCCAGGCAGCTGCGCAGTTGATGTATGACCTGATCTACAGGCCAGACCCAACAACGCAGACCGCGGTCCGGTTCACCGACGACTATTGCCCAATTGACCAGATCGAGAGGTAGGCCGGGCTTCACGCGGCTTGGTGCAGACGACTGCCCGACCATGCCGCTGCCGGCTCCCGCCCGACCACGGCTCCCGCCCGACCCATGCCGCCGTCCGCGCGGTCATGCCGACGTGCCGGCGGAGCCCGACGTTGCCGACGTGCGGGCGGAACGGTCTCTAGTCTGTGCTGGTGAGAAGTGCCGGACCCTGGCCGCCCCTCGCGGCGGCCGTCTTGCTCGTTGGCCTGTTGGTGCTCGCAGGACTGGTCGGTGTCGAAGAACGGCCAATGTCGATCGCACCCGGAACGGCGAGACCTGGTCAAAGGGTTACTGTCCACTTCCAGATGCCGCAGCAGAACGCGTCAACTCTCACCGTCGAGAGCGACAGACAAACCTGGCTCGTTCAGGACGACGACTGGCGGGAGATCAACATGGCTGACGGCTTCTTTGTCGGTACCCCATCGCCTGCGGTCAGGCAGAGCAGCGCGACGCTCACGCTGCCCAACTCGATCGATGGCGGCTCCTATCGAGTCTGCACGCTGCCTCTTCAAGATGCTGGCGTGCTGTGCGCGACGTTGACGGTGTCGTAGCGCTCGGTCTCAGTGCCGGAGCCATCCGCCCGACCATGCCGCTGACGGGCTCCGCCCGACCATGCCGCTGTCGGTCTGATTGGCTGAGCATGCGGGTGCCCAGCAGTGCCAACCGTGGTCCACGTAGGTGACGGTCAGTCGAGCGGGATCTTCTCGGTGGCGATGGTTGTCTTCTTCTCGCGGTAGTCGATCTGGATCCAGGACAGCCCGGTGGTCTCGAGCTGGGTGTGCCAGCTGAGGCTGGTGTCGCTCCCGCCGCCGCTTCCGCCGCCTCCGAGATTCGTGAGCGCACCACGCGGGCCCTTGTAGGCGATGCGGGGGTAGAGACCAAAACCGAGACGGGGGTCGTCGTTCGGGTCGAAGCCGAACTCGTGGGTGAAGACGTAGGTGAGGTAGAGGTTCCCGGCGGCTCGCCCGACCGGAAGACGCTCGATCCGCAGGCCATCGGCGAACGCAACGGCGAAGCCGCCGGGATTCAGTGGTTCCCGGGCGCCCGGAGTGATCGGCTCGTGCGTTGCCATGACACGATCCCGCTCCTCCAGCGCTTGGTATCGGGCGCGGATGTGGGCCTCGGGATCGATGCGCTGGACGAGCTCCATGGGGACGTCCATGGGTACGCCTTGGGGCTCAGCGATCTGCCAGGTGTTGAACGCTCCGGCTTCCTGCCACCGGCGATCCGCGTCGGCCGCAGCCGCGAGCTCGCCGGCCGACAGCGGCTCTGGAAGCTGCTCGGTCAGCCCGGGCCAGCTTGCCGGTTCGGCCGCGACGACCTGGCGCACGACGTGGACGAGCTGCTCTCTCCGCGGAGACGGGTCGTAGCCGCCCCGGTACCTTCCCCGTTCGTCCTCGACGAACTGGACTCTGCGCTCCAGCTTCGTGCAGGAGAACGCGGTCACCGCGCTCAGGAGCGCACCGACGGCAGCGGAGTAGGCATCGGGATGGCTCGTGCTGCGCAGCGCCGCCAGCGCGTTCTCCGGCAGATGCGCGTGCGTGAGGTCCAAGGAGTTGAAGGCGCTCTCGTCGTAGACCTCGTCCACCTGAGCCTGCAGGCGCTGGGTCTCGGCGGCAAAGCGGCGACGCAGGGCATCCAGGCCCCGGGGAAGTGCTGTGGCCACCCCCGAGCCGAACTGCCCGAGAACCTCGCGCACGGCAGGCTCGTCGGTCAGGCCCGCCTCCCGGACCGCGGCCGTTGCAGCCCACTCGGCCAGCAGGCGCAGGTCGGGGTCGGGCCTGTCCGCCACCGAGCCACCTAGCTCGGCAAGGCGGGGGTCCTTGGCCCAGTGCTGGGACTCGCGCGGGTACGTCGTGAGATCAGACGGCCTGGGAACGATCCCGCGCACGCTCGCTGCCTCGAGGTCCTGGCGGGTGAACGCCACACCGGTGTAGGTGTCCACCATCGCGGCGCCGACCGCCAGCACGTCCACGCCGGCGGCGGCCCCGGTGTGCTCGGCGTCCTCGGCCTCGACGCAGAGCCGTGCCAAGGGCCGCAGAGAACGGGGCATCTCGGCGAGGTCTTCTTCCTCCACGTAGGACAGGTCGATCGAGGCGACCACTTTCCCCTTGCGTGCGCAGGTCACCGTGACGGTGCCGTTCACGTTCCAGTACAGGCTGGCGGCGATCTTGCTCGACCCGGCACGAGAGATCTCGCGCAGCACCTCGGTGCGGGCACCCCTGGTAGCCGTTGTCCTCGACCACCAGCGTTGCACCGGGCAGCCCCGACACCCAGATCTCCTCGGTCTCCTGGATGCGCCCATCGTCCTCCCACCGGGCACCCCAGAACACAGACTCCTCCGAGACTCCCGAGCCCGTTGCGAGACTGCCCGCGTCGCTGCTCGACTCGTGACCGAACAGCACGGCCACGTCCTCGACATCGACCTCGGGCACCACCGTCACGCATCCAGCCACCTGCAGCTCAGACTCAGAGATCCACTCATAAGCCACCGGGTCGACGCGAGTCATAGAGCGAAGCGTAAGAGCGGACCGAACCTGGCGCTGACCTTCCGCTGGGCCACGGCTCGAGAACTCAACTGCCCTCAGGGCG
>CAZEPK010000136.1:7080-12501 GCA_964514085.1 uncultured Nocardioides sp. | reverse complement strand
CGTGCTCCAGCGCCCGCTGGAGGTAGCCGCGGTTGAGCCGCAGGGCGGGGGAGCGGAAGTCGGCCAACGGGATGCGCCGCTGGTCGCCCCGGCGCCGGGCCAGCACCACGAAGTCGAGGTCGAGGACCACGTCGTGCCGCTCCTCGCCGCAGCAGGTGCAGTGCTCCAGTGCACCGATCCGCAGCGTGCCGGTGAGGGTCAGCCGCAGCAGGCGGTCCGGCCCGCTCGGCGGACCGAGCCCGCTGGCCAGCGTGACCAGCGCCCGCCGGCGGTCCCGGCCCGCCTCGGCCAGCCCGGAGGTGGTCCGGCAGGAGAACGTCGGCACGCCGGCCTGGTCGCGCAGGCCCAGGTCGTCGTCGCAGCCGAGCTCGGGGTGGCCGTCCACCGCCAGCTCGGCACCCTGGGGACAGGACAGGATGCTGCGGGCCAGCTCGGCGTCGACGGCGGTGGTGGTGCTCGGCATGCACTGCTCCTTCACTCAGGTAAGGCAAGGCTAACCTACCCCGCTTCGGCGCTGAGCGCGTCCGAGCGGCGAGTAGCATTGGCACTCCCGGACAATGAGTGCCAACAGCGGTGTGCACAACGGCGGAGCGACCCGACGGAGGTGGCGGTGCAGGAAGAACGACGGCTCGCCGTCCTGCGCGCGATCGTGGAGGACTACGTCGCGACCGAGGAGCCGGTCGGCTCCAAGGCCCTGGTGGAGCGGCACGGCCTGGGGGTCTCCCCGGCCACCGTCCGCAACGACATGGCCGCGCTCGAGGACGAGGGCTACATCGCCCAGCCGCACACCAGCGCGGGCCGGGTGCCCACCGACAAGGGCTACCGGCTCTTCGTGGACCGGCTCACCACCGTCAAGCCGATGAGCGTGGCCGAGCGCCGTGCCATCTCGACCTTCCTCGACGGCGCCGTCGACCTCGACGACGTGGTCTCCCGCTCGGTGCGGGTGCTCTCGCAGCTGACCCGCCAGGTCGCGATGGTGCAGTACCCCACGCTGTCCCGCTCCACGGTGCGCCACATCGAGCTCGTCGCGCTGGCCCCGAGCCGTCTGCTCGTGGTTCTCATCCTCAGCACCGGCCGGGTCGAGCAGCGCGTCGTCGAGCTGGCCGCGGACCTCACCGACGTCACGCTCTCCGAGCTCCGCACCCGGCTCGGCACCGCCGCCGTCGGCGAGATCATCGCCGACGCGGTCACCGCGCTCCGCGCCGCCGTCCCCGCCACCGACGGAGGTGTCACGGCCGCCGTGGTGGACGTGCTGGTGGACGCGATGGTCGACCAGCGCTCCGACGAGCGCATCGTCGTGGGCGGTGCCGCCAACCTGGCCCGCTACGGCGACAGCTTCGACTCCGCCGTCCGGCCGCTGCTCGAAGCGCTGGAGGAGCACGTGGTGCTGCTCAAGCTGCTGGGGGAGGCCTCCACCGGCGGTGCGGTCACCGTCACCATCGGCACCGAGGGACCCTACGAGCCGCTCTCGGCGACCAGCGTGGTCACCACCGGCTACGGGCCGCGCGACGAGGCCGTGGCCACGCTCGGCATCGTGGGGCCGACCCGCATGGACTACCCCGGGACCATGGCCGCGGTGCGAGCCGTCGCGCGCTACGTCTCCCGCATCCTCGACGAGGGCTGACGCCCTCACCCGTCCCGAAAGGAACCATGAGCACCCCCGACCTGTACGGCCTGCTCGGCGTGAGCCGCGACGCGGACGCCGACACCATCAAGAAGGCCTACCGCAAGCTCGCGCGCCAGCTGCACCCCGACGTCAACCCCGACCCGGAGGCGCAGGCGAAGTTCCAGGAGGTCGGACGGGCCTACGAGATCCTCGGCGACCCGCAGAAGCGCGCGGCCTACGACCGCGGGGGCGACGCGTTCGGCGCGGCGGGCGGCTTCGGCCAGGGCGCCGGCTTCTCCTTCACCGACATCATGGACGCCTTCTTCGGCGGCCAGCCCGGGGCCCAGACCCGCGGACCGCGCCCGCGCACCCGTCGCGGCCAGGACGCGCTCATCCGGCTCGAGGTCGACCTGGCCGAGGCGGCGTTCGGGGTGACCCACGAGCTCAAGGTCGACACCGCCGTCGTCTGCTCGACCTGCCAGGGCGAGGGCACCGCGCCGGGCACCCACCCGCAGACCTGCGAGACCTGTCGCGGGGCCGGCGAGGTGGCGCACGTGCAGCGCTCGTTCCTCGGCGAGATCCGGACGCTGCGGCCCTGTGCGGCCTGCCGCGGCTTCGGCTCGATCATCCCGGACCCGTGCCGCGAGTGCTCGGGCGACGGGCGGGTGCGCTCCCGGCGCACGCTGACGGTCAAGATCCCGGGCGGCGTCGACACCGGCACCCGCGTCCAGCTGGCCGAGGAGGGCGAGGTCGGACCCGGCGGCGGGCCGGCGGGCGACCTCTACGTCGAGATCCACGTCGCGCGCCACGAGGTCTTCACCCGGCAGGGCAACGACCTGCACTGCACGGTGACCGTGCCGATGACCGCCGCGGCCCTCGGCACCACCCTGGAGCTGCCCACGCTCGAGGCCGACGTGGTCCCGCCTGAGGGGGCCACGACCGACCTGGAGACCAGCTTCGAGCTCGACGTCCCGCCCGGCACGCAGTCCGGCACCGAGGAGGTGCTGCGTGGCCGCGGGGTTCCCGGCCTGCGCGGAGGCCGCGGCGACCTGGTGGTCACCATCGCGGTCGAGACGCCGACCCGGCTCGGGCCGCGCGAGGAGGAGCTGCTCCGCGAGCTGGCCGCGGTCCGCGGCGAGGAGCAGCCCGCGGGCCGGCTCAGGGCCGGCAAGGGCAAGGGCGCCTTCGGCCGGATCCGCGACGCCTTCAACCCCCACTAGGGGTCGCGGTGTCGCTGCACGTCCACCTGGTGCCGACGCTCGCCGACGTGGCCGTCGGCGCGACGGTGGTCGTGGACGGAGCGGAGGCCCACCACGCGGTCGCCGTACGCCGCCTCGCCGTGGGCGAGCGGGTGCTGCTGACCGACGGCGCCGGCCGGCTGGCCGAGGGCGAGGTGACGGCGACCGGCAAGGCCCGGCTCGACGTCGAGGTGCGCGAGGTCTCCGCGGTCCCCGAGCCGGTGCCGCACGTCGTCGTGGTGCAGGCCCTGCCCAAGGGGGACCGCGGCGAGCTCGCGGTCGAGGTGCTCACCGAGATCGGCGTGGCCCGGATCGTCCCCTGGGCCGCCGCCCGGTCGGTGGCGGTCTGGCGCGGCGAGCGGGCGGACAAGTCGCTGGCCAGGTGGCGCGCCACCGCGCGCGAGGCGGCCAAGCAGTCGCGCCGGGCCTGGTTCCCCGAGGTCTCGCCGCTGGCCTCCACCGCGGAGGCGGTCCGCCTGGTGGCCGAGGCCCCGCTGGCGCTCGTGCTGCACGAGGAGGCCGCCGCACCCCTGCCCACCGACGTGCCCGACCGCGTGGTCCTCGTGGTGGGGCCGGAGGGCGGCCTCGCCCCCGAGGAGCTCGCCGCCTTCGAGGAGGCGGGCGCCCGGACGGTCCGGCTCGGGTCCGAGGTGCTCCGGACCTCGACGGCGGGCCTCGCCGCCGTCTCCGCGCTGCTGTCGCGCACGCCCCGCTGGGGCTGAGCACGGCCTCAGCGGGCCAGGAGCGCCTCCACGCGCTGGACCTCCTCGTCGAGCTCGGCCGCCTCGCTCGTCGTCAGCTCCCGGGACTGCTCGAGGAGCTCGACCCGGCCGTCGCTGACGCGCCAGAGCCCGACCATCGTGCCGTCGGCGAACACCGTGTTGGCCTGGCCGCCGTTGACCCCCATCCACAGCCGCCGCGACTCCGTGGTGGTGACCCGGTCGCGGGCGGCGTGGGAGAGCCACACGTTGTCGTACTGCCCGAGGAGCCGCACCGGCGCTGGAGCGTCCTCGTCGGCCAGCTCGCCGTCCGCGACGTCGTGGAGCGGCCGCCCGGTCGGGTCCTCGTGGACCACCAGGTCGTCCATGCCCTTGAGGACGGGCGCCAGGCGGGTGATGCCCGACCACGTCGTCACGTCGGCGGCCGAGGCGGGCCCGAAGGCGCGCAGGTAGCGCCGCACGACCTCCTCCACGTCCGGCTCGACCAGCGGTCGGCCCAGCCAGCGGTCGACGTACTGGTAGACCACGCCGCCGCTCCCGCCCTAGGTGCCGCGCGGCGGGCACTGCACCAACGGAGCCGCCGAGCGGGCCAGCTGCCCGAGCTCGGAAGGCGTGGCGCCGGGGAAGCGCTCGGCCAGCGCCACCCCGAGGGCCTTCTGCGGCAGCGGGCCGTCGGCGAGGAGCTCTGAGAGCGCCTCGAGGAACGCCGCCCGGTCGACCTCGCGCGCGGCGCCGACGGCCTGGCTGATCCCGATCTCCCGCTCGTGGACCGGTGCAGTCCACTGGCGCAGGGCCAGCGCGTCGTCGGCCACGAGCAGGTGGACGGTCCCGCGCATGGTCAGGAACCGCACCAGCGACCGGTCCACCAGCCCCTCGCTGAGCGCGTGCGGGTCGAAGCCCTCGAGGCGAGCCGCGCAGGAGAGGTAGGGAGCCAGGTTGACCTGCGCCTGGAGGCCGACCAGGTGGCGGACCAGCTCCTGGGGCGTCCCGCCGGTGCGGGCGAGCAGGTGCTGGCGCTGCAGCAGGGTCCGGTTGAGCCGGCGCGCCGAGAGCCTCACACCGCCACGCTAGAGGCGACCACGGACGGCCGGGAGACTAGTGCAGGGTGGCTAGTGCAGGGTGAAGGTCTTGGTGTCCTCGGTGGGGCCGCCGCCCTCGCCGTCCGAGGCGTCGTCGGTCATCGCGACGAAGGTGTAGGTGCCGGGTGCGAGGCCGCTCGCGTCGACGGCGGACTCCCACGGGTAGAGGTGGTCGCCCCAGCCCTCGGCGGTGGCGAAGCCCTCGAGGACCTTGGTGCCGCTCGCGTCGAGGACCTGCCACGGGACCGTGGCCTCGAAGGAGTTGGCCACGCCGCTGGCCGTGAAGGACGCCCCGGGCTCCGAGCCCTGCTGCGGCTGGGTGATGTTCACCAGGGCAAGCACGTTGTTCTGCGGGGCCGCCTTGAACCCGCCGGAGGGCGCCTGCAGCCCGAAGACCGCCGACGGCTCGCCGTCCACCGCGAAGGAGACCGGGTCGCGGGTCTGCAGGACGCCCTGGACCGTGTAGACGACCTGCTGGATCGCCAGCTTGGCGTCGGCCCGGCTCATGTCGCCCGGCAGCTCGGCCAGGCCGGCGTCGGGGAGCTCGACCACGATGGCGGGGCCTGAGCTGCCGATCCGGAACTGGCCGCCGGTGAGCAGCGTCCCGTAGTCGGGGTCGTCGGCGTCGCCGGCACTGATCAGCGCCAGGGCCTCGTCGACCGGGTTGTCCGCCTCGACCTGCTGGAACTCGCGGAACAGCCGCGGGCCCTGCGGGGTGTCGCCGACGAAGTACAGCGGTGCGGCGACCCGGTCCGGCTCGGACCCGCCCGTCGCGGACG
>CAZEPK010000136.1:0-7070 GCA_964514085.1 uncultured Nocardioides sp. | reverse complement strand
GACGGGGAGGACTCGGTCGGCTTCGGCGTCCTGGTGGGCTTGGACGTCTTGGTCGGTCGGGCGCCGGGGTCGTCGGCCTGCGGGTCGGTGTCGGTGCCGCACCCGGCCAGCACCACCACGGACGTGGCGAGCAGGACGGCGAGTCGGGTGCGGGAGGAGTGCATGGGTCCATCCTCTGCTGGGACGGGTGTGACTGGTGGGATCAACGGACGATGATCACCCGCGTGTCGACCGTGGGACCGCCGCCCTCGCCGCCGGACGGGTCGTCGCTGCTGGCCTCGAACGTGTACAGCCCGTCCGGCAGGTCGGAGACGTCGATGTCGCCCGTGGCCCAGGGCGTGAGGTGGTCCTCCATCGTCCCCTGCGCTACGCCGTCGCGGACCACCTCGTCGTCGAGGTTGCGCAGGTCCCAGTGGACCGTGCCCTCGAAGGAGCTGGCCACGCCGTTGGCGCTGAAGTGGCCGTCCACCTCGCGGCCCTCGTCCGGCGCACTGATGTTGACCGTGGCCAGGACGTCGAGCTGGGGCGCCCGCGACACCGGCCCGTCGAGGGTCACGCCGAGCACCTGCTCGGCGGCCTTCGCGCCGACGAGGAACTCCACCCGCGGGGGGCCGCCTTGCTGCGCGCTCACGGTGTAGACGACCTGCTGGATGGCGAGCTCGGCCTCGTAGCCGCTCATCCCGGCCGGGCGGTCGACCAGGGCCGGCGGGATCGAGACGCGGGCGACCTGCTCGTCGCCGCGCTCCGAGGTGAGCGAGCCGTCGGCCCACGAGGTGCGGTAGTCAGGGTCGATCGGGGCGGTCGTCGCCAGCACCGCCCCGCCGACCACGGAGGCACCCGGCGGCACCGGGTGGAACTCGCGGAAGAGCCGAGGTCCCTGAGGCGTCTCGCCGATGTAGTAGACGGGGATCGCCCCGTCCCGCGACTCAGGGGTCTCGACGGCGGTCGGGTCCTGCCCGGGCCCGGGCCCGGGGCCGGCGGACGGCTGCGCCACGACGGCGATGCCGGTGATCACCGCGGCGGTGGCCAGGACGGCGCCGCCGACGGCGTACCACCGGGCGCGGGGTGGGCGTGCGGCCTGCTCCCGGATCGCCGCGAGCCGGTCGGTGGGCTCGATGGTCCCGACCGCCTCGTGCAGCAGCGTGGTCAGGTCGTCCATCAGAGGTCTCCTTGCTGGAGCGGGTCGGCCAGCAGCGCGCGGAGGGCGGCCGACCCGCGCGACGCGTGGGCCTTGACCGACCCCCGGCTGATGCCCAGCGCGTCGGCGATCTCGGCTTCGGACAGCTCGAGGTAGTGGCGCAGGGCGAGCACCTCGCGCTGCCGCGTGGGCAGGGCCCGCATGGCGTCCAGCACGGCGCTGCGCCGGTCGCCGACCAGCGCCGGGGCGTCGGCCGGGTCGGCCAGCGCGGTGGCGGGGTCCTGGCGGGCGACGTACCGCTCCACCACGCCGCGGTGCCGCAGCGCGGAGCGGGAGCGGTTGACGACGGTCTGGCGCAGGTAGGCCAGGGCCTTGTCCGGGTCGCGCAGCGACCGCCAGCGGCCGTGCATCGCGACGAACGCGTCCTGCACCACCTCCTCGGCGGCACCCTGGTCGCGGAGCAGCAGGACGGCCAGCCGCACGAGCCGGCGCCAGTGCGCGGCGTACAGCTCCTCGAGGGCGGTGTCCGCGTCCAGGGTCACCTCCTCGGCGGCGAGCGATGCGGTCACGCCAGTCTGACGCGCCAGCACCCCCGGCGGTTGACAGGCGTGTGGGACGATGTGGCCCAGTGGTCGCGCCGGAGGGGAGTGGTCGTGGAGGGCTGCCTGTTCTGCGGCATCGTCGCTGGTGAGGTCGACGCCGACGTCGTGCACGTCACCGAGCGGACGGTCGCGTTCCGCGACATCCACCCGCAGGCGACCGTGCACGTGCTCGTGGTGCCGCGCGACCACTTCGCCAACGCGGCCGAGCTCGCCGCCGGCGACCCGGTGGCCAGCGCCGAGGTCATCACCGCAGCCGCGGCCATCGCCGCCGCCGAGGGCCACCCCGACGACTACCGCATCGTGTTCAACACCGGCGCAGGCGCCGGGCAGACCGTGTTCCACGCCCACGGGCACGTGCTCGCCGGCCAGATGAAGGGGCTCGCCTGATGAGGCGCACCACCACGACCAGGCTGCTCCTCGCGGTCGCGGCGACCGCGCTGGTGGTGCCGTTCGCGGCGTCCTGCATGGACGCCGGCGACGAGGGCCACCGTGCCGGCGACCCCGGCTCGCTCCTGCAGCCGACGAAGCCGCCCGAGGTGGAGGCCCAGCAGCTCTCGGCCACCAAGCCCGGCAAGCAGCTGCCGCTGCGCGACGGCGAGCAGCGGATGACGCTGACCATGCCCGAGACCTACACGCCCTCGGCGCCGTACGGCAGCGGCACCGACGACTACCGCTGCTTCCTCCTCGACCCGCAGCTGGACCAGGACGTCTGGCTGACCGGCAGCAACGTGCTGCCCGGCAACCCCGACGTGGTCCACCACGTGATCCTGTTCAAGATCCCGCCGGAGTCGGTGGGCGAGGCCGAGGCCAAGGACAAGGGGTCGGCCGACCCCGGCTGGACCTGCTTCGGCGGCACCGGCCTGGCCGGCGAGTTCGGCAACCTCGAGGACGCCAACTGGCTCGCGGCCTGGGCTCCGGGCGGCGACGAGACCAAGACCCAGGACGGGTACGGCGTCAAGCTCGAGGCCGGCTCCCGGATCGTGATGCAGGTCCACTACAACCTGCTCAAGGGTGCGGCCCCCGACGAGTCCTCCACGCAGCTGCGCTGGATGCCGGCGAACACCGACCTCACGCCGCTGCACACCTTCCTCATGCCGGCGCCGGTGGAGCTGCCCTGCCGCGCCGACCACGACCAGAGCCCGCTGTGCGACCGCGACGCGGCGATGATCGACGTGAAGAAGCGCTTCGGCACGTCGGGTGGCACCAACACGCTGCTGCACCTGCTGTGCGGCACCGACGTCGTGGCCAGCGAGACCACCTCGTGCACCCGCACGATCAGCCGCGGCATGACCGTCGTGGGCGTGGCCGGCCACATGCACCTGCTCGGCCGCAGGATCACCATCGAGGCCGACCCCGGCACCGACCAGGCCAAGACGCTGCTGCGGATCCCGCTCTGGGACTTCGACGACCAGGGCTCCAAGCCGATCAAGGCTGTCCACCTCGACCCGGGCGACACCGTCCGCGTGACCTGCCAGCACCAGCAGTGGCTGCGCGACAAGCTGCCGGCGTTCGCCACCCAGCGCGAGGACCGCTACATCGTCTGGGCCGAGGGCAGCACCGACGAGATGTGCCTCGGCATGCTCGCGGTGGCCTACGACGACGAAGGGGCCTGAGCGAGTTCCAGCCGCGCCCGGTGGTTGAGGAGCTCGCGCAGCGAGCGTCTCGAAACCGGGTGACCCGGTGCTGGGAGGGTCCCAGCCGCGGCTCACGGGCTCCCGAGACGGTTGCTGCGCAACCTCCTCAACCACCGAGAGGGGCTCAACCGCCGATCAGGGCCTCCACGAGGCGCATGACGGCGAAGACCACCGGCAGGCCGAAGACGACCAGCAGCATCCAGGCGGCCATCCGGTGCCAGGGCTTGGTGGCGTCCAGCTTGCCCGCGAAGTCGAGCAGCGCACCGTCGGGGACGTGGTGGGTCAGGCCCATCCGGACCGCGTCGGGCGGCAGGTGGCCACCCGGGAACCACGAGGGCGGCGTGTCCTCGTCGCCGTAGTCCTCGCTGTAGTCGATGTGGTCATCGACGGGCGGCATGGACGAACCCTACGTGGCCCCGCGAGAACCCGGTGGGACGGCGACCTCCCAGCCCGTAGCATGGAAGGGCTTCCCCCAGAAGTGACGCAGCCGACCAGAGAGGCCTGCCCGTCCGGGCACAGATGACTGACAGCAATCCTGATGTGGCGACCACCAGCCAGCCGACGGCCAAGCACACGGTCGTGGTCCCCAACAGCATCAACATGGTCAGCCTGCTCGGTCCCGGCGATGAGCACCTCGAGCTCATCGAGCAGGCCTTCGACGCGGACGTCCACGTCCGCGGCAACCGGATCACGCTCCAGGGCGTGCCGGCCGAGATCGCCCTCGCGGAGCGGCTGCTCGACGAGCTGGTCGCGATCATCCGCACGGGCCAGGGGGTGACCACCGAGACGGTCGAGCGCGTCCTCTCGATGCTGCGCGCCGAGACGACCGAGCGACCCGCCGACGTCCTCAGCTTGAACATCCTGAGCAACCGGGGCCGGTCCATCCGCCCCAAGACGCTCAACCAGAAGCGGTACGTCGACTCGATCGACCGGCACACGATCACCTTCGGCATCGGCCCGGCCGGCACCGGCAAGACCTACCTGGCGATGGCCAAGGCGGTCCAGGCGCTGCAGTCCAAGGCCGTCAACCGGATCATCCTCACCCGCCCCGCGGTCGAGGCCGGCGAGCGCCTCGGCTTCCTGCCCGGCACGCTGAGCGAGAAGATCGACCCCTACCTGCGGCCGCTCTACGACGCGCTGCACGACATGATCGACCCCGATTCGATCCCCAAGCTGCTGGCGGCCGGGACCATCGAGGTCGCCCCGCTCGCCTACATGCGCGGGCGCAGCCTCAACGACGCGTTCATCATCCTCGACGAGGCGCAGAACACCTCGCCCGAGCAGATGAAGATGTTCCTGACCCGGCTCGGCTTCGGCTCCAAGATCGTGGTGACCGGCGACGTGACGCAGGTCGACCTGCCCGGCGGCACCCAGTCGGGGCTGCGCGTGGTGGAGTCGATCCTCGACGACGTCGAGGACATCAGCTTCAACCGGCTCACCGCCCAGGACGTCGTCCGGCACCGCCTGGTGGGCAAGATCGTCGCGGCCTACGAGGAGTTCGACGAGCGGGTGGAGCAGCGCGGACCCCGGACCACCGGTCGCTCGTGAGCGCGGACGCGTGAGCATCGAGGTCCTCAACGAGTCCGGCCAGGCGCTGGACGCCGACCAGCTGGTCGGGCTCAGCCGCTTCGTCCTGGACCGGATGCGGGTGCACCCCCTGGCCGAGCTCTGCATCAAGGCGGTCGACGAGGACACCATGGCCGGGCTCAACGAGAAGTGGATGGAGGGCGACGGCCCCACCGACGTCCTGGCCTTCCCGATGGACGAGCTGCGGCCCGGGCTGGTCAACGATGACCCCGAGGAGGGGATCCTGGGCGACCTGATGCTCTGCCCCACGGTCGCGGAGCGGCAGGCGGTGACCGCCGGCCACTCGACCGGCGCCGAGCTCGAGCTCCTGACCGTGCACGGGATCCTGCACCTCCTCGGCTACGACCACGCCGAGCCGGAGGAGCACGCCGAGATGTTCGGGCTCCAGGACGAGCTGCTCGCCGCGTGGCGAGAGCGCTGACCCGCGGGACGTCCCGGTGATCATCGTCCTGGCCGCCGCGCTGGTGGTCCTGGCCGGGCTGTTCTCGGCCGCCGACGCGGCCCTCACGTCGTTCTCCCGCGCCCGGGCCGAGGAGCTGCAGGCGGAGGGGCAGACGGGGGCGCGGCGGCTGGTGACGATGCTGGCCGACCCGGCGCCCTACCTCAACACCGCGATCCTGCTCCGGCTGCTGTGCGAGATCTCGGCGATCGTCATCGTGACCCACGAGTTCACCCGGGCCTACGACGGACGCTGGTGGCCCAGCGCGCTGACCACGATCGGCGTGATGCTGGTCGTGTCCTTCGTGGCCATCGGCGTCGCGCCCCGCACGGTCGGTCGCCAGCACAACGAGCGGGTGGCGCTGCTCTCGGCCGCGCCCTTGAGCTGGATCACCACGGTGCTCGGCCCGATCCCGCGGCTGCTGATCCTCATCGGCAACGCGCTGACGCCGGGCAAGGGCTTCCGCGAGGGACCGTTCTCCACCGAGACCGAGCTGCGCGAGCTGGTTGACATCGCCGAGGCCTCCGCGCTGATCGAGGCCGGCGAGCGCAAGATGATCCACGGCGTCTTCGAGCTCGGCGACACCACGGTCCGCGAGGTGATGGTGCCGCGCAACGACGTGGTCTTCATCGAGCGGCACAAGAACCTGCGCCAGACCATGTCGCTGTTCCTGCGCTCGGGCTTCTCGCGGGCGCCGGTGATCGACGACAACCTCGACCACGTCATCGGCATCGCCTACCTCAAGGACATCGTCCAGCGCGACTTCGAGGCGCCCGACGTGGAGTTCACCCAGCGCATCGAGGAAGTCATGCGACCGGCGTACTGGGTGCCGGAGTCCAAGCCGATCGACGCGCTGCTCTCCGAGATGCAGGCGCGCCGCCAGCACATCGGCATCGTGGTCGACGAGTACGGCGGCACGGCCGGGCTGGTCACCATCGAGGACCTGCTCGAGGAGATCGTCGGGGAGATCACCGACGAGTACGACGAGGAGGAGATCGAGACCGAGACCCTCGACGACGGCTCGGTCCGGGTCTCCTCCCGCTACCCGATCGACGACCTCGACGAGCTCTTCGGCTTCGACGTCGAGGAGGACGACGTGGACTCGGTGGGAGGCCTGATGGCCAAGCACCTCGGCCTGGTCCCGATCCCCGGCTCGCAGGTGGTGGCCCATGGCCTGCGGTTCAGCGCCGAGGACACCGCCGGCCGGCGCAACAAGATCGGCACCGTCCGGATCAGCCGCATCGACCACGACCCGGTCGACGAGAGCGACGACGCCACCGCCAAGGAGGCCGTCCGTGACTGACCTGTCCGCGGAGGACCAGAAGCTGGTCACCCTGGCCCGGGCGACCCGGGGCCGCACCGGAGCCGCCGAGGGGGCGGCGGTGCGCGACGCCGACGGCCGGACCTACGCCGCCGCCACCGTGGCCCTGCCGTCGCTGCGCGTGTCCGCGCTCGGAGTCTGCGTCGCGATGGCCGTCTCGTCGGGCTCGCGGGGGCTCGAGGCCGCCGTCCTGTTGGGCGAGGCCGCCGAGGTGGAGCCGCTCGACCTCGAGGTCCTGCGCGACTTCGGCGGGTCCGGCGTCGTGGTCCACGTGGCCGACCCGCGCGGCACCGTGTCGTCCACCTCCACGACCTGACCCGGACGTAAGGTCCGCCCATGCGCTCCCGGG
>CAZEPK010000135.1:6085-12546 GCA_964514085.1 uncultured Nocardioides sp. | reverse complement strand
CCCGCGTCGTAGTCGGGCTCCCGGACGCCTGGCTCGTCGTACGCGTCGTAGCGCGTGTACACGGCGTCGAGGAAGGTGCCGACCGCTGTGACGTACCAACGGCCGCCGACCTCCTGGGTCATCAGGAACGGGTCCGGGTGCTCGTTGCGGTAGTCCGCGTCCGCCAGCCCGCCCGACTCCTCGAGGAGGTCGCCGGACCAGGACTTCGGCTCGTCGTACCTGTCGGCGATGAACTGGAGGCGGTCGGGCACCTCCCCCGGGTCGTAGTCGACGCGGTAGCTGCCGGCGCGCAGCACCACGCGGGCCAGGTCGTCGCCGATCTCGTCAGCGTCGACGTCGAGGTCCTCGATGGTGACCGTGAGGGCGTCGGTGAGGTCTCCCGACGTGGTCGTGACGTCCTCGTCGGCCAGCCGGTCGCGCGCGGCCGAGACCAGGTCGTCGACCCCGTCGACCTCGGCGGGGGCGACCATGTCGAGGACCCCGAGCACGTCCTGGGAGGCCGCGGCCTCCACGAACTGGCGCACGGCCTGCTCGGGGGAATCCGCGCCGCCCCTCGGCGCGAGGAACTGCCAGCCGACCAGGCCACCACCGGCGAGGGCCAACACGAGGGCCCCGATGCCGAGCACGCGGCCGAGGTGGAACCGGCCCCCCGCGGTGGGCGGCAGGGCTGCCGGCACGGCAAAGTCCGGCGCCGGCTGCGCCACCGGCTGTGCGGCCGACTGTGCGGCCGGCGCGACAGGCCGCGGAGCCGGTGCGACCGGCCGGGGAGCCGGTGCCGAGGTCGCAGGCGCGAGCTGCGCTCCACACTCGTGGCAGAACGCCTGGGTGGGCGTGTGCCGCTGGGCTCCGCAGGAGCCGCAGAAGTTGCTCATCGTCGTTCCTTCGTCTCATCTCTTGGGGCGCGTGGGTGGGTGGCCAGCCGGTGCTGGGCCAGGCCCGTCAGTCCGAGCAGCAGCCCGAGAGCGGTGAGCCAACCGCCCGGGCCCAGTCGCTCCACGTCGAGCCCGCCGACGGCGTACCAACCGGCCGCGAACACGGCCGACATGACGCCGAGCACCACGCACCGCCCGGCGAAGGCGGCACCGCCGTGACGGGTGGCTGAGCCGACCAGCACGAGGCCGCAGGCAGGCGCGAGGAGCAGGGTCCAGGCGGCCCAGGCCGGCACGAGCGCCGAGACGGACCCGCTGCGGACCAGGCCCGCACCGTCGCGCAGGGAGGAGGTCGACAGCAGGCCCCGACTGGTCCACGGCAGGAACCACGCGACCACCCAGCTTGCACCGACCGCGATCCACAGGGCCGACGTGGCCGCACGGCGCGCGGGCGCGCCAGCAGCAGCCCCGTCCGCTGTGCTCGCCACGTCCTTGCGACCCCCGTGCTCCGTCGCGCACCCCGAGGGGGGCGAGCGGCCACCACGGTAAGCGGCTGCAGGGCCGGCACCCATAGCCCGATCGGCCCATTCTGGCTGCGGTCCGGTCGGCAGCACACCGGCGGGCGCCACGTAGTCCGATGGGGCCATTTCTGCCCGAACCTCGGTCGCTGGGCCACGACGGGGGCCACCTCGACCTAGGCTTCGGCGGCCGAGGATTGACGGGGCGAGGCCGAGGGGGCGCGGTGAGGTACTGCCGGGAGTGCGGCGCAGGCCTCCCTGGGGAGGCCGCGTTCTGCCAGGAGTGCGGTACGCCGGTGGTGGTCTCTCCCGCTACCGCGCCGGAGCCCTCACCGGCGCCCGCACCGGCACCTGGACCGGACCTGTGCGACGACTGCGGACAGCCGCTGCGCCCTGCCGCGGCGTTCTGTGCGCACTGTGGCGCATCCCGGGGCCGGCCCATCGCGGCAGCACCGGTGCCCGTTCCCTCACCCCCGGCGCCCGTCCCGGCGGTCGCCCCCTCACCTGTCGCACCAGCCGGCACCCTGCGGCGTCGCCGCGGCCTCCTCGTCGGTCTGACCGTCGCGGGCCTCCTCGTGGCCGGCGGCACCGTGACCGCGGTCGTCCTGACCCGCGGGGACGAGTCCGGCGCGGGGCGACCCACAGGCAGTCGACCGGTGACCGAGCAGGCCGCCGCTCTGGGCAACGGCCGCTCGCTGCTCAGCGAGCCGGGCGACCGGTGGACCGTGGCGGCCGGTGATCTGCTCCCAGGCGCCGCCATGTCGCAGGTGCGCTACGACGGGGAGTCGAGCGTCCAGGTCGTCGCTGTCGGGGACGTCGTCGTGGTCGACGCGACCACGGAGGAGGCGTCGGTACTGGCCGGACTGGACAGTGCCACCGGCGAGACGCTCTGGACCCAGCCCGGCGAGGCCTACTCCTCGAGCTGCTACCCGGTGTTCGCGGCGACCAGGCTCCTCTGCAACGACGTCGAGGCCGGCACCTGGTCGGTCCTGGACCCCGAGACCGGCGAGGTCCTCGCCAGCGAGCAGTCGGGCTACGTGGCGGCGGTCGCGTCGTCCCGGAGCACGGCCTACCTGATCCACTCGGCGGCCGACGGCGACGACTACGACCTCGACGTGGAGGCCGTAGACGCCGGCGACCTCACCTCCCGGTGGAGCCAGACCCTGCGCGACGAGGTCGACACCACCGAGGACCCCAATGCCTACGACGGCGGAGTCCTGGCCGACCTGGACGGTGCGGAGCTCTTCGTCGACTACGGCCCCCAGAGCTGGGCCCTCGACGTCCGCGACGGGGCCATCACGGACTCGGCGGAGGACTACGACAGCATCGAGCGCGGCGGCTACCGGATCGAGTCCACCTACGACGACGTCTCCGAGAGCTCGGGCACCGACGTCACCGACGCGTTCGGCAACACCATCCTGAGCGTCGAGGGCGATGCGTGGCGAGCGCCGGGCTACCGCGGTGTGGTGGACGGCCGCGTCGGCGCTGGCGACACGCTCTACGACCTGGCGTCAGGCAGCCCGCTGTGGAGCCGCGAGGACCTCTACGTGGTCGACGACAGCGGCTACGGCAACAGCTTCCGGTGGAGCAGCGACGAGGACGTCGTGATGGCCGACGACGCCTACGACGAGGTCGACGACACCGCCGGTGAGACCCTGCTCGACGCGGGCACGGGCGAGACGCTGTTCCACTCCGACACCCAGCTCTACTCCGAGAACTCGGTGGTCAGCGAGGACGCCGTGGTCGTCGGGGACCGGTACGGCCAGCTGCGGGTGCTCTCGCGCCAGGACGGGCGGGACGCGTGGGAAGCGGACCTCGGCGAGGCGACCCTCACCGGGGACGGCGACGCCTACTGGTCGGGGATCGTGGAGACCGACTCGGCCCTGGTGGTCATGGGCGACGACGAGGTCATCGGCTTCACCGATTTCGGGCCGGCACCCGAAGACCTCGCCGCGCCGGACGACGCCACTGCCGGCGGCTCCACCGAGGGGGGTGACGAGGGGAACGGGGAGGACGGCGGCACGTCCTACGCGACCGACTGCGGGTCGGAGCCCGTGTTCACGCCGGTCGAGGCACAGGCTGCGTACGGCGGTGTGACGACCACCTACACGGTGACCGCTGTCTGCCCCGGGGGTCAGTGGCTGAGCTCCAGCGCGCAGCAGGTGACCATGACTGCGGAGACCGCCTTCGGGACGCAGACCTACGCCGTGGGGCTCTTCGACTTCAGCGACCACCCCGTCTGGGTGCCGGACCAGTCCAACGGCTCGGTGGACCTGCCCCTGACCTACTCCTCGGACGGCACGTACGCGACGCCCGAGGAGATCAACGACGCCATCTCCTCGCAGGTGATCCACGTCGACTGCACCCATGACCCGGACGCCTACGCCGGGCCGGTGCCGAGCGATCCTGCGGACGGTGCGGACGCCTCGACACCGGTCCCTGCGGACTACTCGGGCCAGGACGTCGCGAGCGCAGAGGAGTCGGCGCTGGCCGCTCTCCAGCGGCTCGCCGCCCAGGACGACCCCTACTTGGCGTCGACGTTCGAGGGGCTGTGGGTACCGCAGCTCTCCTCGAAGGTGCAGGGCACCCAGGACGACGGGATCGTCTACAGCTACCAGGACATCCTCGCCGAGCACCTGCGGCTGCGGTTGCGCTACCCCGACGTCAGGCTGGCGCAGAGCACGGACTGGAAGTCCTTCCTCGTCCCCGGCTACTGGGTGACCCTGGTGGGGCTCACCTCGGCCGAGCCGCCGCTGGCGTTGAGCTTCTGCGCCGACTCAGGCTTCGACGTCGACCACTGCTACGCCAAGCGGCTGCTGCGCGAGGGACCTGCGGAGGGGTCGACCAAGCACCGCGGCCAGTGAAGGTCGCCGAGTCGGGTGGTCAGCCCACCGGCTCACCCCGCAAGCGCTCGGGAGGCCGCGGCTCGAGGAGCGCGAGGTCCTCCCCGCTCGCCTGCACGTCGGCCGGCAGCGTCACGGCCTGGCTGAACGGCGCCTCGGCGTAGAGCAGCACGGACTTGAGGCGCTCGCCGTCCGGCCCGGCCCAGCTGAGGAAGCCGCCGCCCTCCGCGGGCTCGAGCCCCTGGTCGTCGTAGAAGCTGCGCGCGGCCTCGACCGACTCCCACTGGTAGTAGCCGATCTGGATCCGGCTGCCGTCGGAGAGCCGCGCCGTGCAGATGACCCGGAGCACCACCCCCGGCCCGCTCCGGCCCGGGCGGCCGCACCGCTGCTCGGCCATGTGGGGGAACGCCCACGACAGCCCGGCCTGGCCGTCGGGCAGCGAGCAGTCGTCGAGCGCTTCCTCACCCGAGCCGTCCCAGCACCGGATCGGCGCGCCGTCGTCGGTGGCGACCGGCGAGGTGGCCACGTCGCTGGGCGGGGCCGAGGGGGGCGGCTCGTCGGCGGCGCTGCGCCCGTCGGCCTGGGCCCCACCGAGCAGGAGGCTGCCCGCGAGCACCGTGAGGGCGAGCACCACCACACCGCCGGTGAGCAGCCAGATCCAGCTCCGGTCGGGCGGCCCGCCCGGCGAGGCGTACTCGCGGGGCGGAGGCGGCGGCGGCGACGGGTGCGGCGGCGGCCAGGCCGGCGCGCCGGTGCTCTGTCGTGGCTCCACCCGTGGGTTCTACCCCCGTGGAGGGCTAGCGCACCAGCCCGTCGGCGACGACCTCGAGCAGCGGCAGCACCGCGGACTCGTCGAGGTCGGACTGGTCGGCCACGGTGGCGACGCCGCCCACGAGCCGGATCACCTGCAGCGTCTCGACGTCGTCGCGCAGCGCGTCCTGCGCGCGCAGGGCCTCGATCACGCGGTCGTGGGCGCCGCGCAGGACCTGGCACTTGGTCAGGATCGGGGACTCGGGGTCGCCCATGGCCGAGGTGATCTTGGCCGGTCCGCCCTTGTGCAGGCTGATCAGCCGGACGTACTCCTGGAACCAGCCCAGCAGCAGGTCTCGCGGCGGCCCCTCGTGGGCGAGGGTCTTCTCCACGGCCTCGTCGACCCGGTCGACCCAGCTCTGCATGATCGCGTCGAGCAGCGCGTCGCGGGTCGGGAAGTGGCGGTAGAGCGTGCCCGGACCCACGCCGGCCCGCTTCGCGACCTCGTCGAGGGAGGCGTCGTAGCCCTGCTCCCGGAAGACCTCCCGGGCCACCTCGACCAGCCGGTCGTAGTTGCGCTTCGCATCCGCGCGCATCTTTCGTCACCTTCGCCTTGCTAAACGGAGACAGTCTCCGTATCGTGGTGGAGGAACCGGAGCCACCCTCCGGATCAAGAGTACCTCGGCCGGACCGGCCAGAACAGGACCTCTCTCCATGACCACGACACAGACACCACCCGCCCGGGCGACGACCCGCCCGGACGACCTCCCCGACAACGCGGGCCGCGCCGCGATGGGCATCGCCATCGTGCTGTCCGCCCAGCTCATGTTCATCCTCGACGCGACCGTCGTGAACGTCGCGCTGCCCAAGATCGACGCCGACCTCGGCTTCGGTCCCGCCTCCCTCTCCTGGGTGCTGAGCGGCTTCACGCTGGCCTTCGGCGGCCTGCTGCTCCTCGGCGGGCGGCTCGGCGACGTCTTCGGCCGCCGCCGGCTGTTCCTCGGCGGCGTCACCGTCTTCACCCTGGCCTCGCTGCTCGGCGGCTTCGCCCAGACCCCGGAGTGGCTCGTCGCCGCCCGGGCGCTCCAGGGCGTGGGCGCGGCGATGGCGGCGCCCGGCGTGCTGGCGCTGCTCACCACCAGCGCACCCGACGAGCCGGCCCGGCTGCGGGCCCTGGCCCTCTTCGGTGCGGTCTCCTCCGGCGGCATGTCGCTGGGCCTGCTGCTCGGTGGCTTCGTCACCGACATCGGCTCCTGGCGCTGGACGCTGTTCATCAACGTGCCTATCGGGCTGACGATCCTGGCCCTGACCCGGCGCTACCTCGACGAGACGCCGCGGCGTCCCGGCCGCTTCGACTTCGTGGGCGCCTTCAGCGCCACCGCCGGTGCGGTCGCGCTGGTCTGGACCCTGATCGGGGTCCCGGAGCACGGCTGGTCCTCGGCGCGCACCGTCCTCGGCTTCGTCGGCGGCGCGGCCCTGCT
>CAZEPK010000135.1:0-6075 GCA_964514085.1 uncultured Nocardioides sp. | reverse complement strand
TCGGGCTGCTGGCCTTCACCGAGCGCCGGGTGGCGCACCCGCTCCTGCGGCCCGCGCTGCTGCGCAGCCGGGGCCGGGTCGGCGGGCTCGCGGCGATCGGCCTCGTCGTCGGCGGCCAGCTGTCGATGTTCTTCCTGGCCGTGCAGTTCATCGAGGGCGAGCTGGGCTTCGGCCCGATGGCCTCCGGCCTGGCCTTCCTCCCCCTGACCCTCGGCATCTTCGGGATGTCGCGGGTGACGCCGCGCATCATGGCCGCCGTCGGCCCGCTGCCGATGATCGTCACCGGGGCGATCGGCCTCTCGGCCAGCTTCGCCTGGCTCAGCCAGCTCGACGCCGCCGACGGCTACGCCAGCGGGGTCTTCGGGCCGATGCTGCTCAACGGGCTCTCGGCCGGGCTGCTGTTCATGCCGGTCACCTCGATCGTCCTGGGCGGCGTGGAGCCGGAGCACGCCGGCGCGGCGTCCGGGCTGCTGCAGACCTTCCAGCAGCTGGGCGGCGCGGTGGGGCTCGCGGTGATCGTGAGCGTCTACGCCGCCGGCTCGGTGCCGGGCTCGTTCCTGCCCGGCGCGCAGGCCGCCTTCCTCACCTCCGCCACCATGGCCGCCCTGGCCGGCGTGGCCGGGGTGTTCGCCCTGGCCCAGCGCCGCCGGCGTACGGCCGAGGCCGAGGTCTCAGTCGAGGGCCCCGACGTGGAGCTGGAGGCGCCCGCCGCCGCCTGAGCCCGCCGCCCCCTCCCCACTTGTAACTCTGTGTTCCGACCACTACCCCCGGGTCCTGACCCGGGGGTAGTGGCACGGACACGGAGTTACAAGCGGCGGGTGCCGCAAACCGCGTGGTTGAGCGGGCAACGAATTACAACTCTGTAGTTAGCACCAACCCCGTGACGGGTGTGACTGGAGTGACTTACGGTCGTGGCGGAACCCGGCCCCCGACCTTCCCCCAGGAGCCCGCACCATGCCTCGTCGTACGACGACCCGCGCCTCGCTGCGCACCCACCTGACCCGCCTCGCGGTGGTCGCCACCGCGACGGCGGTCGCCGTCGTCGGGCTGGCCCAGGACCCCGCCGGGGCGGAGGGCGGCGGCACGGCGGTGCCCGCCGGCACCACCGTCCCGCGCCAGCTCTTCACCAACCCCGTCACGCCGGGCACCTTCACCGGGCTGGGCTTCGACCAGTGCCACGCGCCGGCGCAGTCGGCCATGGACGCCTGGTTCACCGCCTCGCCGTACAAGGCCGTCGGCATCTACATCTCCGGCGCCTCCCGCGGGTGCCGCGACCAGCCCAACCTCACCCCCACCTGGATCAGCACCCAGCTCACGAAGGGCTGGCGGCTGCTGCCCATCACGCTGGGCCCGCAGGCCTCCTGCAACCCGTCGTTCCCGCGCTACGGCACCGACCCGGTGATCAGCGCCAGGCTGAGCACGGGCGGGACCTACGCGAAGGCGTCCCAGCAGGGCACCGCCGAGGCCTCGAGCGCGGTCGCCGCGGCCCAGGCGCTGGGCATCGTCCCGGGCAGCACGCTGTGGTACGACCTCGAGGGGTACGACGTCACCAACGCCGCCTGCCGCGACTCCTCGCTCTCCTTCCTGAGCGCGTGGACCCAGCAGCTGCACGCGCTGGGCTACGTCTCCGGCGTCTACTCCAGCGCCGGCTCCGGCATCAAGGCGCTCGACGACGCACGGGTGCTGCGGCCGGGCGTGTTCACGCTGCCCGACGCCATCTGGATCGCCCGCTGGGACGGCCAGGCCAACACCTCGACGTCCTACATCCGCAGCGACGGCTGGATCCCCGGCCGCCGGATGAAGCAGTTCCAGGGCGGCCACGACGAGCGCTGGGGCGGGGTGACGATCAACATCGACCGCAACTACCTCGACCTCGGGGCCGGCGCGCCGACCACGCCGACCGCGCAGAGCCACTGCGGCGGCACCCCCGTCGACCTCGTCAACTACCCGCGGCTCAAGGCGCCCTCGCGCGGCCAGGTCCCGAGCCCCGGCCCGGTGGCCGCCCTGAAGTGCCTGCTCAAGGAGCAGGGCTTCTTCAAGGGCAAGGTCAAGGGCGCGTGGACCGGCCGGCTGACCAAGGCCGTCAAGGCCTGGCAGCGGGCCCGCGGCCTGGGCCGGACCGCCATGTTCTCGCGGACCGCCTGGATGACGCTGCTGGCCGCCGGCCCCACGCCGGTCCTCAACCTCGGCTCCAGCGGTGAGGACGTACGCCGGGTGCAGCGCGCCCTCAACGCCGCGTCGCCGCACGCCGACCTGGCCATCACCGGCAGCTACGACACGGCCACGCAGGCCGGCGTCGTCGCGTGGCAGACCAAGCACGCGATCGGCGAGGGCGGGGTCTTCGGGGCGGCCTCCTGGGCGGCCCTCCAGCTCGGCAGGCGCTAGCCACCACGACGTCTGGATGCTCGCGACGGGGGTCGCTGAGCGCCAGCGGGGAAGCACTGGCGGCCGGGTGGTGGACGGGGGTCCACCGCCCGGCGTCAGGCGAAGGTCTGCTCGACGAGCGAGGTGAAGAAGCCGAGCCCGTCGGTGCCCGAGCCGGTCAGGGCCTCGGTCGCGTGCTCCGGGTGGGGCATCAGCCCGACCACGTTGCCGCGCTCGTTGGTGATGCCGGCGATGTCGCGCGCCGAGCCGTTGGGGTTCAGGTCGAGGTAGCGGGCCACCACCTGGCCCTCGCCCTCGATCCGGTCGAGGGTCTCGGCGTCGGCCACGAAGCCGCCCTCGCCGTTCTTGAGCGGCACCGTGATCTCCGCGCCCTCGGCGAACGACGAGGTCCAGGGCGTCCGCGTGTTCTCGATGCGCAGCCGCTGATCGCGGCAGACGAACCTGCGGTGGTCGTTGCGGATCAGCGCGCCCGGCAGCAGGTGGGACTCGCACAGGATCTGGAAGCCGTTGCAGATGCCGAGCACGGGCATCCCTCGGCCGGCCGCCTCGACCAGCTCGGTCATCACCGGGGAGAACCGGGAGATCGCCCCGCAGCGGAGGTAGTCGCCGTACGAGAAGCCGCCGGGGAGCACGACCGCGTCGACGCCGCGGAGGTCGTGGTCGCCGTGCCAGAGCGCGACCGCCTCGTTGCCACCGACGCGGACGGCGCGCTGCGCGTCGACGTCGTCGAGCGAGCCGGGGAAGGTGACGACGCCGACCTTCACGCGTCCTGCTCCACGCGGACCTCGAAGTACTCGATGACGGGGTTCGAGAGCAGCGTCTCGGCCATCTGCCGGACCTGCTCGAGGACCTCGTCGGTCACCTCGCCGCCGACCTCGAGCTCGAACCTCTTGCCCTGGCGGACGTCGGTCACGCCGGAGAAGCCGAGGCGGGGCAGGGCACCGAGCACCGCCTTGCCCTGCGGGTCGAGGATCTCCGGCTTGGGCATGACGTCGACGACCACCTTGGGCACGGCTGCAGTCTAGGAGCCGGGCGCGGGTCCGGCCTACTCCGTGGCGTCCGGGTCGAGGATGGTCGCGTCGCCGTACTGGTTGACGGGCGGGTCGTCGTCGGGGGTCAGCGAGCCGGCCTGGATCGAGAGCGCCAGCACGGCGGCCGAGGCGGTGAGCCCGGCGGTGTGCAGCACCCGGCGGCGCCGGCGGGGAGGTGGTGTGTCGTCGGCCACGCACCGAGGATGGCGGGACAAGCCAAGAGGATCCCCAGCAGACGCTGAGAGCGCGTCATCCCGGGGTCGGGCACACTGGCGGCATGAGCATGGGCACCCCTCCCGCCGGCCGGGCCGGACTCTCGCCGATCGGTCTGGACTTCCCGCAGTCCCTGGCCGTCTACGACGACTACGCGGCGGCGCAGAAGACCGTCGACTTCCTCTCGGACAACAAGTTCCCGGTGGAGCAGTGCATGATCGTCGGCACCGACCTCAAGAGGATCGAGCGGATCACCGGGCGGCTCACCACCGGCCGGGTGGCGCTCGGCGGCCTGGTCTCCGGCATCTGGCTCGGCCTGTTCGTCGGGCTGGTGCTCTCGCTGTTCTCCGACGGCAGCAGCTTCCTGGCCACCGTGCTGGCCACCATGCTCTTCGGCGCGCTCTTCGGCGTGGTCTGGGCGCTGGTCGGGTACGCCGCGACCCGCGGCCAGCGCGACTTCTCCTCGGTCACCGCCGTGGTGGCCACCAAGTACGAGGTGCTGGTCGAGCACAAGTCGGCCGCCCAGGCCCGCGAGCTGCTGGCCCAGCTCCCCGGCAGCCTGCCGGACCCGTTCGCCTGATCCCCCCGCTGGTTGAGGAGCTTGCGCAGCAAGCGTCTCGAAACCCCCGCAGCCGCCGCTGGGACCGACCCCGCCTCCGAGCGGAGTACGTTCCTCGCATGTCCGCCTACGACGACATCGCGTCGCGCCTGCCCATCCAGCAGCTCGCCGACCAGGTCGGCGCCGACCCGGCCGAGGTCGAGCGCGCGGTCCACACGGTCCTGCCGGCCCTGCTCGGCGGCCTGCAGGCCAACGCGGCGGACCCGGGCGGCGCGGCGTCCCTGGCCCAGGCCCTGGGTCAGCACCAGGACCGGCTGGCGGCCGACGGCACGGTCGACCTCAGCCAGGTCGACCCGGACGACGGCGCCCGGATCACCCGGCACGTCTTCGGCGACCAGACCGACGAGGTGATCACCCGGCTCGGTGGCGTCGGAGGAGGCTCCGACCTGGTCTCCAAGCTGCTCCCGCTCCTGGCCCCGATCGTGCTGTCCTACCTGGCCAAGCAGATGGGCCAGGGCGGCGGCTCGGGCGTGGGCGGCGGCGTGCTGGGCGGGATTCTGGGCCAGGTGCTGGCCGGAGCCGGCGGCGGGTCCCGCTCGGGCGTCGTCGACGCGGGCTCGATCCTCGGCGACGTCCTCGGCGGGCTGCTCGGCGGCGGACGCAAGGGCTGAACGGACCGAGCGGGCCTGGCGGGCTACCTGCCCCGGCCGTACCGCTCCCGGTCCAGGTCGCTCGCCGCGCGGTCGCGGCGGATGTTGCCGACGATCGTCACCACCAGCGCCACGCCGAGGCCGGCCACGATCGGACCCACGACGGCCCAGGTCGAGTCGCCGCTCATCGAGCTGCCGCCGATCCAGCCCAGGCCCTGGCCGGTCCAGAGGAGGCCGACCAGGAACATCAGCACGGCCACCGAGAAGCCGGCGGCCCGACCCAGCGTCACCGGACCACCTGCGTCACGACAGCTCGCGCTTGAGGATCTTGCCGGTCGCGGTCATCGGCAGCGACCGGACGAACTCCACCGTGCGTGGGTACTTGTACGCCGCCATCTGGTCCTTGCCCCACGCGACCAGCTCCTCCTCGGTGACGGTGGCGCCGTCCTCGAGGATCACCACGGCCTTGATCTCCTCGCCGTGGCTCTCGTGGGGCACGCCGATCACGGCGGCCAGCGAGACGTCGGGGTGGGTCATCAGGACCTCCTCGATCTCGCGCGGGTACACGTTGTAGCCGCCGCGGATGATCATGTCCTTGGACCGGTCGACGATGTAGTACCAGCCGTCCTTGTCCCGCCGACCCAGGTCGCCGCTGCGGAACCAGCCGTCCTGGATGGCCTCGTCGGTGGCCTCGGGCCGCCCGTAGTAGCCCTTCATGATGTTGTGGCCCTTGATGGCGATCTCGCCCACCGCGTCCTCGTCGGTGCGGTCGGGGTCCACCTCGTCCCACGACTCGGGCTGGATCAGCTTCATCTCCACGCCGGGGATCGGGATGCCGATCGAGCCGACCCGCGGCTCGGCGTCCGGCGGGGAGAAGCTCGCCACCGGCGAGGTCTCGGACAGGCCGTAGCCCTCGAGGATGGTCACGCCGAACTTCTCCTTGAAGTTCTTGTGCACCTCGACGGGCAGGGCGGAGCCGCCGGCCGCAGCAACCCGCAGGTTGGCCTTGATCTTGGCGACGTCGACCGTGCCGCCCGCCTCCTTGAGCGCGCCGAGCAGTCCCCAGTACATCGTCGGCACCCCGGCGAAGAAGGTGATGCCCTCGTCCTGCATCAGCTGGAGGGCCGGGCCGGCCTCGAACCTGGGCAGCATCACCACGGTGCTGCCGGTGGCGGCGGCGCCGTTCTGCACCACGGTCTGGCCGAAGGAGTGGAAGAGCGGCAGCACGCAGAGGAAC
>CAZEPK010000134.1:2439-12580 GCA_964514085.1 uncultured Nocardioides sp. | reverse complement strand
GGAGGAGATGCATGCTCGGGTTGAAGACGTCGAGGACCAGACGGCCTCCGGGTGCCAGGTGCGCGCGCACGGATCGCAGGCAGGCCAGCAGGTCGGCGGTCTGGTGCAGGTGGAGCAGCGAGTTGGCGGCGATGACCACGAGGTCGAAGCTCCGCCCGAGGTCGAAGTCCCGCATGTCGCCATGCACCCACTCCACGGTCACCCCGCGCTCGTCCGCCTTGCGTCGAGCCTCGGCCAGCATGTCCGCCGAGAGCTCCAGGCCCGTGCAGGGGTGCCCGTCTGCCGCGATGGGGATCAGCTTGCGCCCGGTGCCCGACCCGAGCTCCAGCACGGACCCGCCCTGCCGGTCGGCCTGGGCGCGGTAGAAGTCGACGGCCGGCTCGCCGCCCGGGAAGAGCCGGTCGTACAGCCGGGCGTCCGCGTAGAACCGTCCACTCATGGCGTGCACCTCCACAGCAGCGTCCGGACGGCAGCGCGAGCAGGCACGGCCGGATGTACGTGCGCCATTGTCCTGATCCGGCTGGAGGGTCCTCCAGGCTCGCCGGTGACTCGTCGGCCGGGACGACTGGGTCGCACGCGGGTGCAACCGGAGCCCCGTCGCCGCACGAAGCAGGTACGACGGGTCGGGACCGCCCGACCCAGAACTGGAGGGAACAGTGAACAGACTGCTTCGGAAGGCCGTCGTCGCCGTGGCACTGGTGACGACCTCGCTCGGCCTGGTCGCCACCTCGGCGGGGGAGGCCACGGCGGGGTCCGCCGATCGCCGTGGCTCGCTCGGCTACACCCAGGTCGTCGTCGCGCCCGACGTCTACGCGCTCATCGCGTCCGCCGGCATCGCACCGGCCCCGGTGGAGGGCGCCAAGGCCTTCCCCTTCAAGGGCACGCTGGCGGCGCGGTTCCCGATCACCGGCTTCCGCGTGGCGGGCCTGCAGATCCGCCACTCCGGCGGGATCAGCCTCAGCAAGGACGCGGCGAGCATCGTGCTCAAGAACTTCAACATCGACCTCGGCCGCCAGCGCGTCAGCGCCGAGGTGTCCGTCGCGAGCGGCAGTGTGGGCCGGGTCGATGTGTTCAAGCTCCGGTCCTCCGACCGCCCCGACCTCGGTCTGGTCAAGCTGACGCTCACAAGCACCGCTGCCTCCGCGCTGAACGCCACCTTCGGCGCCACCGCCTTCGCCGAGGACGCGACCTTCGGCTACGCCTCGCCGAGGCCGTTCGCGCCCTTCTGAGCTGCCACCTCGGGCACGGGACATGGCCGCCGAGCGGCCATGTCCCGTGCCGCGACCTGGTGACGGCCGGCGGGGGAGTCCCGGACGACCTGCATCCCTCGGACCGCTTCCGCTTCGACCGCCTGCTTTGCTTCTAGACAGCTGGTGGAGGTCGAGTCGCTCTCCGCCCAGCCGCTCCGGACAAGCTCGCGAGCCCGTGCTGCGGATGCCTCCGCGGCCACAACCAGGAGAGGACCACGATGTCGCTTCTCGACGCCGTCGACTGGCAGAGCAACATCTTCAAAGCTGGCAGCTGGCAGCCCGGCGGGGGAGGGGACTACCCCGTGGTCGAGCCGGCGACCGGGGCCGAGCTCGGCAGGATGGGCCTGGCCACGGCGCAAGACGTCGCGGATGCCGCGCAGGTGGCCAGCGAGGCCCAGCGCGAGTGGGCGGCCCTGCCGCACCCGGGGCGCGCCGCCGTGCTGCGGCGGGCCGGTGACATGTGGCAGGAGCACGCGGAGGAGATCAGCTCCTGGAACGTGCGTGAGGTCGGCGCTGTCCCGGGGATGGCGGGCTTCGCCCTCCACGTGGCCGCTGAGGAGTGCTACGAGGCGGCGAGCCTGCCCAGCCGCCCCTCCGGCGCGATCCTCCCCTCGGAGCAGCCCCGGCTCTCGATGGCGCGGAGGGTGCCGGCCGGCGTGGTGTCGGTCATCTCGCCGTTCAACGTTCCGATCATCCTCGGCATCCGGTCGGTCGCGCCGGCCCTCGCGCTCGGCAACGCCGTCATCCTCAAGCCGGACCCGCGTACGGCGGTCACCGGCGGCACGCTGATGGCGCGCGTCTTCGAGGAGGCGGGTCTGCCCGGCGGCGTGCTCCAGATGCTGCCCGGTGGTGCGGACGTCGGCGAGGCGCTGGTCACCGACCCGGGCATCCGGGTGGTCTCGTTCACCGGCTCGACTGCGGTGGGGCGCCGCATCGGCGAGCTCGCGGGCCAGCACCTCAAGCGCGCGCACCTCGAGCTCGGAGGCAACTCCGCCCTCCTCGTCCTCGACGACGCCGACGTCGAGGACGCGGTGAACCTCGCCGCGTGGGGCTCCTTCTTCAACCAGGGCCAGATCTGCATGACGACCGGCCGGCACCTCGTGGCCGCCAGCCTCTACGACGACTTCGTGGAGGCCTTGGCCGAGAAGGCGAACCACCTCCCGGTCGGCGACCCCGCCTCGGAGGAGGTGGCGCTCGGCCCGGTCATCGACGCGGGCCAGCGCGACAAGATCGACCGGCTGGTGTCGGAGTCGGCGACCGACGGCGCTCGGCTGGCGGCGGGCGGGACCTTCGAGGACCTCTTCTACCGCCCGACGGTCCTCGCGGACGTCTCGATCGCCGCCCCGGCGTTCGCCCAGGAGGTCTTCGGTCCGGTGGCCCCGGTCACCAAGGTCCACTCGGTCGAGGAGGCCATCGCCCTGGCCGGCCAGGGCGAGTACGGCCTGTCCCTGGGCATCGTGACCAAGGACGTGATGCGCGGCCTGGACGTCGCGGAGAGGATCCCCACGGGGATCGTCCACATCAACGACCAGACGGTCAACGACGAGGCGAACGCCCCCTTCGGAGGGGTCCGGGCCTCGGGCACGGGCTCCCGCTTCGGTGGAGCCGAGGCGAACATCGAGGCCTTCACCGAGACGCGCTGGATCACGATGCGGGGCGAGCCGCCGCGGTACCCCTTCTAGCCGGGGCGGAGCCCGACGACAGACCGGACCGCCCCTCCGTGCCGGGTCACGACGCGGAGGGGCGGGCGGGTTCCGACCTGGCGGAGACTCAGGCGGAACGACGCCGCAGGGCGACGTCGGTGAGGGCCGGAGGTGCGTAACCCCGGTCGGCCTCGTTGATCGTCGTCCCGGGCGGGACGATCTCGTCGATGCGGTCGAGGACGTCGCGGGTCAGCGAGACCTTCACGACGTCGAGCTGTGACTCGAGGTGCTCCATGGTCCGTGGTCCGATGATGGCCGAGGTGACCGCAGGGTGCTCGAGCACGAAGGCCAGCGCCAGGTGGACCAGCGAGATCCCGGCCTGGTCGGCGAGGTCCTGGAGCTGGTGGACGGCCTCCAGCTTGCGTGCGTTCTCCGGCAGCGACGGGTCGTGGCGGGCCGGCTGCCGCTGCAAGCGGCTCGACTCGTGCGTCGACTCCTCGCCACGGCGGTAGCGGCCCGACAACCAGCCGCCGGCCAGCGGGCTCCACGGGAGCACGCCCAGCCCGTACTTCTGGGCCGTGGGCAGCAGGTCGCGCTCGACCTCGCGCACCAGGATCGAGTACGGCGCCTGCTCGGTGACGGGACGCTCACGGTGCCGGCGCTCGGCCACCCACTGCGCCTCGACCACCTGCGAGGGCAGGAATGTCGTGGTGCCGATGTAGCGGACCTTGCCCGCGTGCACCAGGTCCGACAGCGCCGAGAGGGTCTCGTCGATGTCGGTCTCCGGACGCGGCCGGTGCAGCTGGTAGAGGTCGAGGTGGTCGGTGCCGAGCCGCCGGAGCGAGTCCTCGACCTCGCGGATGATCCAGCGACGGGAGTTGCCCTGCTGGTTGGGGTCCTGATCGGACATCGCGCCGTGCACCTTGGTGGCCAGGATGACGTCGTCGCGGCGGCCCTTGAGCGCCTTCCCGACGATCTCCTCCGACTCACCGTGCGAGTAGACGTCGGCGGTGTCGATGACGTTGATGCCGGCGTCCAGGGCCCGGTGGATGATCCGGATCGAGTCGTCGTGGTCGGGGTTGCCGATCCGGCCGAACATCATCGCGCCCAGCGTCACCGGGCTGACGCGGAGGCCGGTGGTGCCCAGCAGGCGGTAGGTGGAGGTGTCGATCGTCATGAGGCTTTCCTGCTCTCGTCGTGGTGGAGCGCTTCATGATCGTCCTCGACACCGAGCTCGGACAGCAGCCGGGTGCGGAGCGCCGCGAAGCGCGGGTCGCCGGGGGAGCGTCGCTCGCCGAGGTCGACCGGGATGTCGGAGGAGACGACGCCGTCGACCAGCACGATGACCCGGTCCGCCAGCACGATCGCCTCGTCGACGTCGTGGGTGACGAGCAGGACCGAGGGCTGGTGGGCGGCGCACAGCTTCTTGAGCAGGATGTGCATCCGGATGCGGGTCAGCGCGTCGAGCGCCCCGAAGGGCTCGTCGGCCAGCAGCAGCTCCGGGTCGCGGACCAGCGAGCGGGCCAGGGCCGCGCGCTGCTGCTCGCCACCGGAGAGCTCGTGCGGCCAGGAGCGCTCACGACCGGACAGGCCGACCTCCGCCAGCGCCTGGCGACCGCGTGCGCGGGCGTCGCGACCCCGCAGGCCGAACACGACGTTGTCGAGCACCCGTCGCCAGGGCAGCAGACGGGAGTCCTGGAACACCACCGACACGCGCTCGGGCACGTCGATCGACCCGTGGCCGGTGACGTCGCGGTCGAGGCCGGCCAGGGCCCGCAGCAGCGTGCTCTTGCCGCTGCCGCTGCGCCCGATCAGGGCCACGAACTCACCCGGTGCGATGCCGAGGTCGAGGCCGTTGAGGACTCCTCCCGCCCTGCTGAAGCTGCGGTGCAGCTTCTGGACCCGGACCGCGGTGCGGTCGCTCGGGGTGCCGTTCAGCTGCCCAGCGTGCGTCGCCATGCGAGCGCCTTCCTCTCGATGAGCCGGACCGTGCCGTCGGCGGCGAGGCCCAGGAGTGCGTAGACCACCAGCCCCACCACGATCACGTCCGTCTGGCCGTAGCCCTGGGCGAGCGTGATGAGGTGGCCGATGCCGCTGATGGCGTTGAACTGCTCCACCACGACCAGCGACAGGAGCGCCGTGGTGACCGCGAAGCGCAGCCCCAGCAGGAAGCCGGGCATCGCGCCGGGCAGCACCACGGTCCGGATGAACTGCACCCTCCCGACGTCGACGGTCGCGGCCAGCTCGGCGTAGCGGCCGTCGATGCTGCGCAGCCCGTTGTGGGTGTGGATGTAGACGGGCAGCATCACCGCGAGGGCGATGGTCAGGATCTTCATCTGCTCCCCGATGCCCAGCCACAGGATCAGCAGTGGGATGAGGGCGAGCGTCGGCACCGACCTCTTGATCTGCACCGGGCCGTCGATGACCGACTCCCCGAGCCGGCTCAGCCCGGCCACCAGGGCCAGGACCGTGCCGACGGCGATGCCGATGCCCAGCCCCGAGAAGGCCCGGACGGCCGAGGTCTGGAGCGCGTCCTGGAGCCGTCCGCTCTCGATGAGGTCGCCGGCGGTCTCGGCGACGACCCAGGGCTCGGAGAGCGTGCGGGGGTCGAGCCACCCCGTCGCCGAGGCGAGGAACCACAGCCCGACCAGGAGGACGGGTCCGAGGAGGAGCGAGAACGGGACCTTGGGGCCGGGGCCGAGCCGGCGGCGTACGACGCGCCGGTCGACGACCGGATGCTCCGCGCCGGACGCACGGCGGTCCAGGACGGCCGCGGTCACTGGAGGTTCCCGTCGGTCGCGTCGGTGCCGAGTGCGTCGGCCACGACCTCCTCGAAGCGGCGGTCGTAGAGGTCAGCCACGTCGAGCTGGTCGTGGTCCTGCTCCTTGGCCAGCAGGTCAGCGGTCTCCTGGTGCGCCGCGATGGTCTCGTCCCAGTCGAGCGGCACCTGGATCGTGCCGGCCTGCTCGATGAGGGCGAGGCCGTCCTCGAGGCTGAGGCCCTCGTGGTCGACGTAGAAGGCCTGCGCGTACTCGTCGGGGTGCGCGTTGGCCCACTCCTTGGCCTGGGCCCACACGACGACGTACTTGGCCAGGGCGGCGGCCTTGTCGGCGTCCTCGAGGGTCTCCTCGGGCGCGTAGAGCAGGGTCTGGTCGTCGCGGATGCCGGTGGGGATGGCGGTGCCGCCGTCTGAGCCGTACTTCGCGAGGTACTGCGTGAGCAGCGTGCCGCCCAGCGGAGCCACGTCGACCTGCTTGCTGCCGACCGCGTTGACGTAGACGTCGTCGACGCTCTGCATCTCGACCAGGTCGACGTCGTCCTGAGTGAGGCCGGCCTTGTCCAGCACCCGCAGGACGAGCGCGCCCTGCGCCTGACCGGGGGAGTAGGCGATCTTCTTGCCCTCGAGGTCCTCGAGGGAGGTCACGTCCACCCCAGGCGCCACACCGAGCTGGTAGACCGGGTGGTCAAGGGCGTCCGCGCGGCTGCTGGTGGCCACGATCCGCACCTCGGTGCCGGTCCACTCCGCGAAGAGCGGCGGGATGTCCTGGGCGGAGCCGACGTCGATGGCGTGCGCGCGGAATGCCTCGAGCGTCTTGGGTCCGCCACTGATGTTGGCCCACTCGACCTCGACGCCCTCGTCGGCCAGCTCCTCGTCGAGCCCGGCGGCCTTGATGGCGGTCTCCGTGGCGGGGTCGCCCACCCGGAGGACGGTGCCGCTCGGCACCTTTTCAGGGATGGCCGCGTCGGCGGCCAGCTTCGGTCCGCTGCTGCCCTCGGCGCTGTCGCAGGCCGCGAGGCCGGTCAGCCCGAGGACGACGACGGCGGCTGCGGCCGTCAGGCGGCGGGCGCGGTGGAGGTGGTTCACTACGTCTCCCGAGTTTGTAGAGTAAATACGGTGAAACAGTACTGTTTGAAATGTAGTAAAGCAACTGACACACTAGACATAACAGCAGTGCGGACCGTTCTGGCAAGTCCGCTGATCTCTCGGGAGACCCACGCATGAGCTCTGAATTCCTCTGGTACCTGCCCAACACCGTCGAGCCCGGCCACCGCGGTGACACCGCCACCACGGACGACGGCTACGGATCCCTGGACCACCACGTCGACCTGGCCCAGCGGGTCGAGGACCACGGCTGGGCGGGCGCGTTGCTCGGCACCAGCTGGGGTCGGCCCGACACCTTCACGGTCGCAGCGTCGATCACCGCGCGCACCACGACGTTCAACCCGCTCATCGCGATCCGCCCGGGCTACTGGCGCCCGGCGCACTTCGCCTCGGCCGCCGCCACGCTGGACCAGCTGTCGGGCGGTCGGGTCCGCGTCAACATCGTCTCGGGCCAGGACAACCTCCACCAGTACGGCGACGTCGAGGGCGACCAGGCCCAGCGCTACGCGCGCACCAAGGAGTTCATGCGGCTGGTGCGGCGCCTGTGGACCGAGGAGGAGGTCACCTTCGAGGGCGAGCACTTCTCGGTGCGCGGCTCGACCGTCTCGCCCCGGCCCGTGGCTCGGGACGGTCGCCCGCACCCGCGGCTGTACTTCGGGGGCGCCTCCGAGCCGGCCGAGCGGGTCTCGGCGACCGAGTCCGACGTGCAGCTCTTCTGGGGCGAGCCGCTTGACGGCGTGGGGGAGCGGATCGAGCGGCTCCGCGGCCTGGAGCAGAGCCTCGGGCGCGACCTGCCTCCTCTGGAGTTCGGTCTCCGCATCACCACGCTGGTCCGCGACACCCGGGAGGAGGCCTGGCGCGACGCAGAGGAGAAGGTCGCAGCGATGGCGAGCGCCGCCGAGCACGGCGACCGGAAGCTGTTCCAGCGGCCGGGCTTCCGGGCCACCGGTCAGCAGCGGCTGCTCGACCTCGCCGAGCGCGGTGAGGTGCTCGACAGCTGCCTCTACACCGCACCGGGCAAGTACGGCGGCGGCGGGGCCGGCACCACCTGGCTGGTCGGGTCGGCCGAGGACGTGGCCGGTGCGCTCCGCGCGTACGAGGAGCTCGGCGTCACGCACTTCGTGCTCTCCGACACGCCCTACCGGACGGAGATCGCCCGCGTCGGCGACGGAGTGCTGCCCCTGTTGCGCACGCCGGCGCTGGTCGGCCAGCCGGCCTGAGGGATCAGGCGCAGAGTCCGTTCTGGTCGGCCTCCTGCTCGCCGCCGCCGGCCCCGCTGGACGGGGTCGGGGTGGCGGAGGGGGACCCGGTCGCGCCGGAAGCCGACCCGGAGCCGGCGCCCGAGCCCGTCCCGGAGCCCGACGTCCCGCCGGGCGTCTGGTCCGCGGAGATCGCGTCCGCGCGGTACTTCTTGGGCAGCGGCTTGTCCTCGAGGATGACCTTCCACAGGCCCTTGGCCGAGGCCGACCACACCAGGCGGTTGGGGTCGGGCGCGTACTCCTCGAACGGCACCGTGATGAAGGTGATGTTGTCCAGGTCGGTCCTGCGGAACTGCAGGGCCAGGTTGACCAGCTTGCTCAGCGAGCTGAGCGAGGGATCGGTGGTGATCGAGCCCGTGGCGGCCTTGAGGAAGTTGTAGACCCGCGTCGGGCGGGTGAGGGTGCCGGCGCTGACCACCTTGTTGATCATGGAGGCGACAAAGGCCTGCTGCCGCTTCATCCGGCCGATGTCGGAGTTGGCCGAGAGGACGTAGCGCTCGCGCACGTAGTTGAGCGCCTGCTGGCCGTCGAGCTCCTGGGTGCCCGCCTTGAAGGTGATGCCGTGCGCGCTGTCGTCGACGTCCTCGGGGATGCAGACGGTCACGCCGTGCACGGCCTCGACCATGTCCTTGAACCCGTTGAAGTCCAGGGTCACGTAGTGGTCGATGTAGATGCCGGTGAGTGCCTCGACCTGGGCGGCGGTGCAGGTGGGCCCGCCGAGGGAGAAGGCGACGTTGAACATCTCGAGGTCGCCGCCCGGGACGGTCTTGCCGCCCTTGCCCTCGCAGTCGGGCCGGGTGACGAGCGCGTCGCGGGGCAGGGAGACGCCGTAGACGGTCTTCCGGTCCGCGGACACGTGGACCAGGATCGTGGTGTCCGACCGCTCCCCGATGTCGGTCTGGCCGTCGATGTCGTTGCCGGCGCCGGCTCGGGTGTCGGAGCCCATGACCAGGATGTTGAGCGGGTCGCCGCCGATGAGGTGCTTCTTCTTCGCCTGGTGCGAGATGGGGTCGCCGGGGGTGAAGTTCTGGTCGAGCCTCTGGTAGGCAAGCGTGATCACAAGCCCGGTGACCAGGGCGACGACCACCTGGGTGACCCCGATGACGAGCAGCACACGACGGCGCTGCTGCGGCTCCAGCCGCCCGGTGGTCACGAGTCGAATCGTGGCAGACGTGGTCAAGACGGCCCCCGCACAGCCGCCCTGAACTGCGGATACTCCGGTCCCGTCCCGGTGTCCGATTCCCGCCAGCGGTTGTCGGCGCCGTGGGTCAGGATGGTGCCATGAGCACGGAGCGGACACCCACCTTGGACACCGAGTCCTGCTACCGGTCGGTGAAGTCGCGCGACCGTCGCTTCGACGGCGTCTTCTACACCGCGGTCCGCACCACCGGGATCTACTGCCGGCCCTCGTGCCCGGCACGGACCCCGGCCTTCCACAACGTCACCTTCCACCCGAGCGCGGCCTCGGCCCAGGCCGCCGGCTACCGCGCCTGCAAGCGGTGCCTGCCTGACGCCACCCCGGGCAGCCCCGACTGGGACGTCGCCGCCACCGCAGCGGGCCGCGCGATGCGCCTGATCGCAGACGGCGTGGTGGACCGCGACGGCGTCGAGGGGCTGGCTCGCCGCGTCGGCTACACGCCCCGCCACCTGACCCGGCTGCTCACCGCCGAGCTGGGAGCCGGTCCGCTGGCCCTGGCCCGGGCGCGGCGCGCCCAGACGGCTCGAGTCCTCGTCGAGACCACCGACCTGGGCTTCGCCGACGTCGCCTTCGCGGCAGGCTTCTCCAGCGTCCGGCAGTTCAACCAGACCGTCCGTGAGGTCTACGCCGCCAGCCCGACCGAGCTGCGCGGCGGCCGTCGGGGCACGCCGGCCCGGGGCACCGTCACCATGCGGCTGGCCGTGCGGACGCCGTTCGCCGGCCGCGCCCTGCTGGACTTCCTGGCCTTCCACGTCGTGCCGGGGGTCGAGGCGGCCGGACCGGGCTGGTACGCCCGCACCCTCGACCTCCCGCACGGACCCGGCACGGTCCGCATCGAGCTCGACGACGCGCCGGCCACCGGCCAGACGGCGTTCGTGAAGGCGGAGTTCCGGCTGCACGACCTCCGC
>CAZEPK010000134.1:0-2429 GCA_964514085.1 uncultured Nocardioides sp. | reverse complement strand
CCATGCTCATGCGAAGATTGCGTTTTGGAGCCATCGAGCGCGCCCGCCGGCTGGTCGACGCCGACTGCGACCCCGTGGCGGTCGACGACCAGTTCCTCGGCGACCCGGTCATCGGACCACTGGTCCGGTCGACCCACGGGCTGAGGGTGCCCGGCCAGGTCGACGGCGACGAGACCGCCGTGCGGACCGTCGTGGGACAGCAGGTCAGCGTCACCGGCGCCCGGACGGTCACCGGTCGGCTGGTCGCGGCGTACGGCACGCCGGTGGAGACCGACGTGCCGGGGCTGACCCACCTCTTCCCCTCGGCCGAGACCCTGGCCGGGGTCGACCCCGAGTCGCTGCCCATGCCTCGTGCTCGAGGCCGGGCCCTGACCGGGCTGGCCGCAGCGCTGGCCGGCGGCGACGTGGCCCTCGACCGCGGCGCCGACCGCGACGACGTCCGCGCCGCCCTGGTCGCCCTGCCCGGCATCGGTCCCTGGACCGCCGACTACGTCGCCATGCGCGCGCTCGGCCACCCCGATGTCTTCCTCCCGACCGACATCGGGGTGCGCAACGCCCTGGCCGGGCTGGGGCACGACCCCGTCGCGGTGATCGCCGACAGCGACCGCTGGCGGCCGTGGCGCTCCTACGCCCTCCTGCACCTGTGGAACACCCTCATGCCGACCATCCCCGCCATCCCCGCCACCAGCAAGGAGGACTGACATGTCCTGGACCGTGATCGACAGCCCGGTCGGCCAGCTCCGCCTCGTGGAGCACGACGGCGCCCTGACCCAGATCGAGTTCCACCCCTTCCACGAGCAGGACGGCCGCCCGCGCGGCGCCCGCGACGACGACCAGCCGGTCCTCGTCGAGGCTGCGTACTTCGACCGCGACCTCAAGGACTTCGACCTGCCGCTGGCACCGGTCGGCACCGACTTCCAGCAGATGGTCTGGAAGGGGTTGTGCCAGATCGGCTACGGCGAGACCTCGTCGTACGGCGAGCTCGCCCACCGGCTCGGCAAGACCAACGCCGCCTCGCGCGCCGTGGGCCTGGCCAACGGCCGCAACCCGATCCCCATCGTGATCCCGTGCCACCGGGTGATCGGCGCCAACGGCACGCTCACCGGGTACGCCGGCGGGCTCGAGCGCAAGCAGACGCTGCTGCAGCTGGAGCAGGACGCGCTGTTCTGATACCCCGGCGAGCTTCGGCCCCCAGTCCGTGGCGACAGCTCGCTGCGCTCGCGGGCGCCTGGCTCGCTGCGCTCGCTGCGGCGCCGGTCGCCACGGCCCGGAGGCCGATCGCCGGGCGCCTCGCTCCGCTCGGAAAGGCCGGGTCGCTGCGCTCCCACCATGAGCTTGCGACCGGTGGTTCCCTGCTTGCGGGGCGCGGGCCCGGACCGAGGGGCGGTGGGCTGGCAACCGTCCTCCACAGGGCGGCGGTGGGGTAGCAACGGTTCTCCCTGGGGACGACCGTTGCCAGGGCACCGCCCCCTGGACCGGCAGGCGCATGGGCACGGCAAGCGGGGCGAAGCCCGCATCAGCGCACCGACACGTGAGGGACTCACCCAGGCTCTACGCAATCGGAGCGGTGGGAGCGCAGCGACCCGGTCTTTCGCGGGCGGAGCCCGCGCGCCCGCGATCGGCTTCCGGGCCGCGGCGACTGCGCCGAGCGAGCGCAGCGAGCGAAGGCGCCTGCGAGCGCAGCGAGCTGTCGCCGCGGATCGGGGGCCGCAGCTCGCGGGGTATCAAGCAGAGTCTGCGGCTGCTGCTCGACGCAGGGACTCCGAGAGCCGCTCGGCGGCGGCGAGGACCGCGGGGGCGTGCATGCGGCCGGGCTGGCGGGAGAGGCGCTCGAGGGGGCCTGAGACCGAGACGGCGGCGATGATCTTGCCGCTGGGGGAGCGGACGGGGGCGGAGACCGAGGCGACGCCCTGCTCGCGCTCGCCGACCGACTGGGCCCAGCCGCGGCGCCGGATGCCGGAGAGGGCAGCGGCGGAGAAGGCGGCGTTCTGCAGCCCGCGGTGCATCCGCTCGGGGTCCTCCCAGGCCAGCAGCACCTGGGCGGCCGAGCCGGCGCGCATGGTCAGCTGCGAGCCGACCGGGATGGTGTCGCGCAGTCCGGAGGGTCGCTCGGCGGCTGCGACGCAGACGCGGACGTCGCCCTGGCGGCGCCACAGCTGCGCCGACTCGCCGGTGATGTCACGGAGCCGGGCCAGGACCGGGCCGGCGGTGGCCAGCAGGCGGTCCTCGCCGGCGGCGGCCGACAGCTCGGAGAGGCGAGGCCCGAGGACGAAGCGGCCCTGCATGTCACGGGCCACCAGACGGTGGTGCTCCAGCGCCACCGCGAGGCGGTGCGCCGTGGGTCGGGCCAGGCCGGTGCCGGCCACCAGACCGGCCAGGGTTGCGGGTCCGGACTCGAGGGCGGTGAGCACGAGAGCGGCCTTGTCCAG
>CAZEPK010000133.1:8214-12675 GCA_964514085.1 uncultured Nocardioides sp. | reverse complement strand
CCACGTCTCTGCGCTGACCACGCCGCGACAGGCCGCCGGTCAGACCGCGAGCCCGCCCGCGCGGTAGGCGCCGCCGATCATCGAGACCAGCTGGGCCACGGCGTCCTCCTTGGGGGCGAACGGTCCGGGCCGGAAGTGCGGCGACTCCAGTCCCCGCTGCACCGACTCGCAGGCGGCCCAGTCCTGGCGGTTGGTGATGTCCCAGAACTCCACGGCACCCGGAGCGCCCGCCGGCGCGTCGGCCGGCTGGGTGAGCCACGAGCACTCGACCCAGGTCCGGCCGGGAGCGAGTGGGACCATCCGGTGGGTCATCACGTAGTCGGGGTGCGCGGAGACCAGCAGGTTGGGCAGGAGGTGCAGGTACTCCACCGCCGTCGGGCTGACCCCCGGGAGCGGCGTGGCCGCCAGCGAGCCGTCGAGCGACATCGAGGCCATGCCGTCGCGCAGCACCATGCCGCCGCCGATCCAGGCGCCGGGCAGGTCGTAGTTGTCGCCGGAGTCGGGCGGGGAGACCTGGCAGAGCTCGGGGTGGATCAGGGGGCAGTGGTAGCACTCGTGGTAGTTCTCGGCGATCACCTTCCAGTTGGCCGCCACCTCGTAGGTGTGCCGGTCGGCGACCACCAGCGAGCCGATGCCGTAGGCCGCCAGCATCCCGGCCAGGTCGCCGACGTACCGCTCGAACGGCGGCACCTCGGGCGAGCCCGCCGGGTGGACGGCGTGCCCGAAGGCCCAGCCGTTCCAGACCGTCAGCGGCAGCTCGACCAGGCCGTGGTCCTCGGCGCGGAAGGACTCGACGTCCCGGAAGCCCGGTGCGCCCTTGAGGTCGCCGGCCAGGTCGTAGGTCCACGCGTGGTAGGGGCAGCTGACCATCCGCTTGTCGGACGTGCCTTCCAGCGGGAGCAGCTCGTGGCCGCGGTGCCGGCAGGTGTTGGCGAACATCCTCAGGTCCTGGCCCTTGCGGGTGACCAGGCAGGACACGTCGCCGACCCGCACCGCGCGCTGGGTCAGCCCGTCGGGCAGCACGTCCTCGACCCGGCCCAGGCAGGTCCAGCCGCCGGCGTAGAGGTGCCTGCGCTCCCAGGCCAGCACGTCCTCGGACGTGTAGGCCGCCGCGGGCAGCATCTGCACCAGCTCGCGTCCCTCCGGTGGGGCCAGCTCACGGACGTCGGTCACGGCGTCTCCTCCTCGGGTGTGTCCTAGTGTCAGCGCCATGGCGGGCAGGGCGCGGCGATCGGTGGAGGTGCGCCGGGAGGAGATCCTCTCGACGACCGTCGAGCTGCTCGACCGGCTCGGTCTGGCGGCCACGCGGGTGGCCGACGTGGCGGCCGCGCTGGACGTGAGCCCGGCGCTGGTCTTCTACCACTTCGGGACCAAGGACGACCTGGTCGCCGAGGCCTTCGCGCACGCCGTCGAGCGCGACCTGGTCCGGATGGAGAAGGCCGCCCACGCCGACCACGACCCGGTCGAGCGGCTGCGCCGGGTCCTGCGGCTCTACGGCCCGACCGGGCGTGCGACCGGCTGGCGGATCTGGATCGACGCCTGGGCGGTGGCCCTGCGCGACCCGCACATCCGCAAGGTCCTCAAGCGCCTGGACCACCAGTGGCAGGACATCCTGCGCGGCGTGGTGGACGACGGCGTGGCGTCGGGCGTCTTCACCTGCCCCGACCCCGAGGCCACGGTGGCCCGGCTCTCCGCGCTGGTCGACGGCCTCTCGGTCGCCGCGGTGGTGCACCGCACCGTGACCCGCGAGCAGCTGCGCAACTGGGTGGGCGCCCAGCTCGCGGTGGAGCTCGGCGTCGACGTCGCGACCCTGGACTGACGCGAGCGCTGATCGAGACGGTTGCTGCGCAACCTCCTCAACCCAGTCAGGGTGGGCGTCGCGACACCGGGGCGGCCCTGACGGTGGTTGAGGAGGGCGTGCTGCGCCCGTCTCGAGACCGCGTGAGCCGGTGCTGGTCCTGTACCAGCCGCTCGTTGCGAGGTCCCGAGACAGTTGCTGCGCAACCTCCTCAACCAGCGGAGTCATCACACCAGCCAGTGCGGGGCGTAGTCGGGCTCGGTGATCGCCGGCCGGTCCAGGCCGAACGCCGAGACGTCGGACGTGGTGGCGCCCGAGGTGGCGAGGTCGGCCAGCACCCGGCCGAACGTCGGCACGAACTTGAACCCGTGCGCGGCGCCGAGGCCCACCACCACCCGCTCGTGGCCCGGGACGGCCGACATCACGAAGTCGCGGTCGGCGGTGAGCGTGTACTGGCAGCGCACCGAGTGCAGCGGCGCGCCGACCCCGGGCAGCAGGGCGTGCACGTGCTGGGCCAGCAGCGCCTCCATCGCCGGGTCCGGGTCGCTGGTGCGGTCGTCGGGGTTGACGGTGGGCCCGCCGCAGTCCTGCGCGGCCTTGACCGTGGCGGTCGGCTCGCCGGTGGGGGAGTACGTCGGGAAGCCGTAGAACGACGGGTCGTCCATCCAGATCCACAGGGGCAGCGCGCCGACGGCGAACCGCTCGGGCTCGTCGACCGCGAAGTAGGTGACCTGCTCCAGCGTCACCTCGAGCGGCACGTGCACGCCGAGGTGGCTGACCACGTCGTTGGTCCAGGCGTCGGCGCACACGACCACGCCGCGGCAGCTGATCTCGGCGTCGGTGGTGGTGACGCGGATCCCGGCCTCGCCGAGGTCCTCCAGGCCGACGACGGGGGAGCGGCCGCGCAGCTCGGCCCCCAGCCGCCGCGCCTGCTCGTGCAGCACCGCGGTGGTCCGGCCCGCCGGCACGATCGAGCCGTCGGTCTGGAACAGCGCCAGCGTGCCGTCGGGCACCCGCAGCTGGGGCCAGCGGGCCATCAGCCGGTAGGCGTCCAGGGCCTCGTAGGCGATGCCCACCTCGTCCATCGACTGCGTGTAGTCGATGGCCGGGATCGCGGGGTCGGGCGGGAACAGGTCGAGCCCGCCGGTCCGGGTGACCAGCGACTGGCCGGACTGCTGCTCCAGGCCCGCCCAGTCGGCGTACGCCTCCTGGGTCAGCCGCACGTAGGCCGGCGTGTGGTAGCTGTGCCGCAGGATGCGACTGGTGTCGTGGCTGGCGCCGTGGCTGTGCCCGAGCGCGAAGCGGTCCAGACCGAGCACGCGGTGGCCGCGGCGCGCGAGCTCCCACGCGGTCGCGCTGCCCAGGCCGCCCAGCCCGACGACGACGTAGTCGACGTGCTCGGTCATCGAACCTCCGGGCGGTCGCGGTCGAGCAGCGGCAGCAGCCAGCGCCGGATGTCCAGGCTGTCGTCCTCCATCGGCGCGAACCAGCCGTGCTCGTAGGCGCGCGAGGACATGCCGCGCTGCACGGACTCGCAGATGGCCCAGTCCTGCTGGTTGACCAGGTGCCACAGCTCGGCCGCGTCGGCGGGGTCGAAGCCCGGGTCGGCCACGGCGTCCCGGGCGAAGAGCAGCGAGCACACGACCTCCGTGCGGTCCGCGGCCCGCGGGTGCAGCACGAAGGCGGCGACGTGGTCGGCGGAGGCCGAGAGCATCAGGTTGGGGTAGGCCAGGTCGCCCTTGTGCCGCTCCCGCTCGTGCTCGTCGAGCCCGGGCAGCGGGGACCGGGAGGTGGTGCCGGTCATGGTGAAGGTCCAGGCGCCCTCGCGGTGGGGGATCCCGTGGTCCCAGTCCAGACCGGCTCCGCCGCCGGCGAACGACGGCACCAGTCGGGACAGCTCGGGGTGGACCGGGCCGCAGTGGTAGCACTCGTTGTAGTTCTCGAGCAGCACCTTGTAGTTGGCCGCCACCTCGTAGCGCAGGACCTGGCCGGTCACCAGGTCGCCGAGGCCGTAGTTGCGCAGCGCCTCGTCGGGGTGGCCGACCTGGTCGGCCAGCGGCCGCGCCGTGGCCGGCCTGAGGTGGACGAAGACGAAGCCCTGCCACGTCTCCACGCCGACCGGGTGAAGCGCGAAGGCCGCAGGATCCTCCACAGTGGCGTGCGGTGCCTTCAGCAGCGAGCCGTCGAGGGCATAGGTCCAGGAGTGGTACGGGCACCGCAGCGACCCCGCGTCCCGGGCGGGCTGGCCGGGCACGCACAGCTGGGAGCCGCGGTGGCGGCACACGTTGTACGCCGCGTGCAGGGCGCCGTCCTCGTCGCTGGTCACGAGCACCGACTCGCCGGCCACCTCGACCGCGACCACCCGCTTGGGCGTGGCCAGTCCGAGGTCGTCGAGGCGACCCACGCAGTACCACTCGCCGAACAGCACCGCGTCCCGCTCGAGCGCCCAGTGGCCCCCGTCGACGTACATCTCGCGGGGGAGCGCAGCCTGCAGCCCGTCCGTCACGCCACTCTCCTTACTGATTCGCGAGTCAGTAAGGACATGGTGTCACGCCACCCGGTGTCTGAGGAAGTGCGCTGCACCAATGGTGGTTGAGGAAGGCGCGCCAGCGCCTGTCTCGAAACCTCGTGAGCCGGTGCTGGGTCCGGGTCGTGCTCCAGCA
>CAZEPK010000133.1:0-8114 GCA_964514085.1 uncultured Nocardioides sp. | reverse complement strand
AAGGCGCGCTAGCGCCTGTCTCGAAACCTCGTGAGCCGGTGCTGGGTCCGGGTCGAGCTCCAGCACCGGGTCTCCTGGTCCCGAGACGGTCGCTAGCGCGACCTCCTCAACCACCGATGTGGACGCCTGGTCCCGAGACGGTCGCTGCGCGACCTCCTCAACCACCGGTGCGGCGACGGCCTCAACCGCCGGCGTCGGCGAGGTGGCAGGCGGTGCGGTGGTCGCCGGTGGCGGGGAGGATCTCCAGCACCTGGGTGCGGCAGGCCTCGGCCACGCCGGCGCGCTCGGCGGTGCCGTCCGCCAGCTGGGGGCAGCGGGGGTGGAAGCGGCAGCCGGTGGGGATCCGGCTGGGGTCGGGGACCTCGCCCCGGAGGACGACCGGCTCGAGGTGCTCGATCTCCGGCACCACCGAGAGGAGGGCCTTGGTGTAGGGGTGCTTCGGGGCGGTGAGGACCTGCTCGGTGGTGCCGCACTCGACCACTCGGCCGAGGTACATCACCGCGATCCGGTCCGCGATGTTCCAGGCCAGGCCCAGGTCGTGGGTCACCACGACCACGCCCATCCCGAGGTCCTGGCGCAGCTTCAGCAGCAGGGCCAGGATCTCCCCGCGGATGGAGGCGTCGAGCGACGAGACCGGCTCGTCGGCGAGCACCAGCTCGGGGCGCAGCGCCAGCGCCCCGGCGATGAGCACGCGCTGCTTCTGGCCGCCCGACAGCTCGTGGGGATAACGGAGGAACAGCCGCTCGGGGGGCCGGAGGCCCGCCTCGGACAGCGCGGCGGAGACCAGCTCGGTCTCGGTGCGGCCCGCCTCGTCGGTCTGCACCCGCCCGTGCAGCCGGATGCCCTCGGCGACCGACTCGTAGACGGTCTGGCGGGGGTTCAGCGACCCGGCGGCGTCCTGGAGCACCATCTGGACCCGGCTCCGGTAGGCCTTCATGGCGCGGAAGGAGTAGTCCAGCGGCCGGCCCTCGAACAGCACCTCGCCGCGGGTGGGCCGCTCCAGCCCCATCAGCGTGCGCGCCAGCGTGGTCTTGCCGGAGCCGGACTCCCCGACGATCGCGAGCACCTCGCCGCGGGGCACCTCCAGGTCCACCCCGTCGAGCGCCCGCGCCGCGTGGCCGGTCCGCGTCACGAACTCGACGATGACGCCGCGGGCCTCCAGCAGCGGTCCTCCGACGTCCCGTGCCTCGGTCGCGGGCGGGCTCACGGACGCGGTCACGGCTCACCGACCCGGATGCAGGCGACCGGTCGCCCGGACACCTCGACCAGCGGTGGCTCGGCGTGCGTGCACCGGTCCTGGGTGCGCGGGCAGCGGGGGGCGAAGGAGCAGCCCTCCGGCAGCATCCTCGGGTCCGGTGGGTCCCCGGCCAGCCCGGCCGGCGCGTAGCGCGCCGCCGGGTCGCCCACCCGCGGGAAGGCGCCGGACAGGGCGGCGGTGTAGGGGTGCAGCGGGTGGCTGAAGACCTCGTCGGCCGGGCCGCTCTCGACCACCCGGCCTGCGTACATCACCAGCACCCGGTCGCAGACATCGGCCAGCACCGACAGGTCGTGGCTGATGATCAGCAGCCCGACGCCGAGGTCGTGGACCAGCGCGCCCAGCAGGTCGAGGATCTGGGCCTGCACCATCACGTCCAGCGCCGTGGTCGGCTCGTCGGCCACGATGAGCTGCGGGCGGCAGGCCAGCGCCATCGCGATCATCACGCGCTGCCGCTGGCCGCCCGAGAGCTGGTGGGGGTAGCTCCGGGACCGCTCGGCGCTCAGCCCGACCTGCTCGAGCAGCTCCTCGACCCGGCGCTGCACCGCGTCCTTGCCCAGGCCGGGCTCGTGCACCTCGATCGGCTCGGCGATCTGCCGCCCGATCCGGTGCACCGGGTTGAGGGAGTGCAGCGCCCCCTGGAAGACGATGGACGCCCCGGCCCAGCGCAGCGCCCGCAGGTCGCCCCAGCGCATGGTCCGCACGTCGTGGCCGAGCACCTCGACCTCGCCCTCGACCCGGGCGTTCCGGGGCTGCAGGCGCAGCACGGTCGAGACCAGCGTGGACTTCCCGCAGCCCGACTCGCCGGCCACCCCGACCACCTCGCCCGCGTGGACCACCAGGTCCACCCCGCGTACGGCGGGCAGGCGGCCCTCGCCGGTGCGGTAGGCCACGTGCAGGTCCCGCAGCACCAGCAGCTCGGCCGCGGACCCGGCCGGCTCGACCTGCTCGGCCGGCACAGCCGGCTCGCGCGACCCGACGGGCTGGACCACCTCCGTCATCAGCGCTCCCGCAGCTTGGGGTTGAAGACGTCCTCGAGGGCCTGGCCGACCAGGGTGAACGCGAGGACCACCAGGACCACGCAGACCCCGGGCGGGACGATGTACCACCAGGCGCCGGTGGTGAGCGCGCCCACCGAGAACGCGCCGTCCAGCATCGAGCCCCACGAGACCCGCGTCGGGTCGCCGAGGCCGAGGAAGCTCAGGGTCGTCTCGGTCAGGATCGCGGCGGCCACGGTCAGCGTGGTGTTGGCGAAGACCATCGGCATCACGTTGGGCAGGGCGTGCCGGGTGATCTGGTGCCAGCGGCCGGCGCCGAGCACCCGGGCCCGCTCGAGGTAGGGCCGCTCGCGGATCGACAGCGCCTGGGCGCGGATCAGCAGGGCGGTGGCCGGCCAGCTCGTGACGCCGATGACCAGGGCGATGTTGAACAGCCCGCGGCCCAGGATGGTGGCCAGGATCAGCGCCAGGGGCAGGAACGGCAGGACGAGGAACCACTCGGTGAGGCGGAAGAGGATCTTGGCCCCCCACCCCTCGAGGAAGCCGGACAGCAGGCCGACCACGGTCCCGATGACCATCGAGATGAGCGTGGCGAAGATCCCGATGAACAGCGAGACGCGGGTGCCGAAGATGAGCTGGGTCAGGATCGGCCGGCCGCTGTCGTCGGTGCCGAGCCAGTACGTGCTGGTCGGGTGCTGGAGGACCGCGCCGGTGGCCTTGGTCAGGTCCAGCCCGTCAGGGTCCACGATCAGGGGCGCGAACACGGCCAGCGCGACGAAGAACAGCAGCAGCCCCAGCCCGAACAGGCCGGAGCGGTGGCTGCGGAAGAGCCGCCAGTTGCGGCGCAGCGACTCGGCCCGGCGGCGACGGGCCAGGGCGCTGGCCGAGACGGCGCCGGCCGGGGGCGTGGTGGCCGTCATGTCCGCACCCGCGGGTCGAGGAGCCCGTAGACCAGGTTGACCACCAGGTTGGCCAGGATCACGCCGGCGGCGGCGACCAGGAACGTGCCCTGCAGCACCCAGTAGTCCGGCGCGGTGAGCGCCTCGCTGGAGAGCAGCCCCAGGCCGGGGATCGAGAAGACCGTCTCGATGGTGATGGCGCCCGAGACGACGAAGCCGAAGCTGAGCGCGGCCACGGTGGTGGTGGGCAGCAGGGCGTTGCGGACCGCGTGCCGCCGGCGTACGAGGACGTCGCGTAGGCCCTTGGCCCGCGCGGTGGTCAGGTAGTCCTCGCCGATCTCGTCGAGCAGCGAGGAGCGCATGACCAGGGAGTACTCCGCGAGGTAGGCCAGGGTCAGCGTGGCCACCGGCAGCACCAGGTGCCACGCCGTGTCGAGCACCCCCTCGAGACTGGACGGATCCACGTCGGTCGAGTGCAGCTGCCCGGTGGGGAAGATGCCGTCCAATGGACCGACCCCCACGGCCAGCAGGGCGATGAGCAGCAGGCCGAGCCACCACTCGGGCATCGAGTACAGCGTGAGCGTGATCCCCGTCGAGGCCCGGTCGAAGGTCTTGCCGCGGTTCCAGCCGCCGATGATCCCGATCCAGACACCGATGAGCATGGCCAGCACGGTCGAGGTGCCGACCAGCAGCACCGTGGGCCAGAGCCGGTCCAGGATCAGGTCGCTGACCGGGACGCGGTAGCGCAGCGAGTCGCCGAGGTGGCCGGTGAAGGTGTTCTGGAGGTAGGTCAGGAACTGGTGGGGGAGCGACTGGTCCAGGCCGTACTCCGCCTTGAAGTCGGCCAGGTCCTGCGGGGACTTCAACCGGTCCCGCCCCAGGGTCCGGGCCGGGTCGCCGGGGAGGACCCGGAACAGGAAGAAGTTCACGACCAGGACGAAGACCAGGCTGCCCAGCGCGCCGACGAGCTTGGCCAGGACGTAGCGCCCGTAGCTCCTCCGGCGCGCCACGGGCGCGGTGGGCTGGCTGGCGACGACCTGGCTCATCGGCTCACTCCCGGTCGTCCACGGTGCGGCGGCGCTGCAGCCCCCAGAAGCCGGCCACCACGACCAGGGTGGCCAGGACCCCGGCCAGGAAGCCGCCCATGGTGTTGCCGCCGGAGGCCGAGACCGCCGCGACGGGCCCGCCGGTGCCATTGCTGCTGCCGTCGGCCTTCACCGCCCCCAGCGCGGTTGGGGTGTCGTCGCAGTCGCCGGCCTGGTCGGCCGGCCGGAGCAGCGGGTAGTTGTGGCCGCCGTACTGGATCAGCCAGACCCCGCCGGGGTCGGGCTGCGGCTGGAAGCACGCCCACCGGTCCGAGCGGACGGCCTCGCCGACGCCGGTCTCGGCGGTAACGATGTAGGGCACGTCCTCGTAGAGCTGCTGCTGCATCTGCTTCACGATCTCGGCGCGCGCGTCGCGGTCGACCTCCCCGGCCTGCTGGGCGTAGAGGGCGTCGTAGCCCTCGTCGCAGTACCAGGAGTCGTTGAGGTTGCCGAGCTGGTCGCAGGTGAAGTCGGCCAGGATCCCGTCGGGGTCGGGCTCGACGTACCAGTCCCACTGGAAGATGTCGTAGTCCCCGTCGAGGATCTTGTCGCCCAGCGCGGAGCTGTCCATCGGCGTGATCTCGGCGTCGATGCCGAGCTGGCCGAGCCAGCCCTGGAAGAGGTTCATGGTGTCGACCGACGGCTTCTCCTCCGAGCGGGCGAAGAGCCGCAGGGTCCCGATGGGTGAGCCGTCGGGCATCGTCCGCTTGCCGTCCGAGCCGAGCGCGTAGCCCGCGGCGTCCAGCTCCGCCCCGGCCTTGGCCAGGTCGAAGCTGAACTTCTCCTCGCCCGGGTCCCAGTGCCAGAAGGGGTAGGACGACGGGACGATCGTCGTGCCCGGGACGGCGGCGCCTTGGTAGGCGGTCCGGACGATCTGGTCGGTGTCGACCGCCCAGGCCAGCGCGTGCCGGAACTTCGGGTCGAGCACGGCCGGGTTGGGGTTGCCCAGCGGCTTGCCGGTCTCGGTGTCCACCGAGCCGGTGTTGAAGGCGATCTCCTCGAAGATCGGCGAGATGCCGTTGTGTGCGGTGATGCCGGGCTGGTCCTGCAGGGCTTTCACCTGCAGCGGGGTGATCCCCTCGGCGAAGTCGATCTCACCCTTGATCAGCGCCTGGGCCATCGGGTCCTGGGACTTGTAGACCTGGAAGACCACCTGGTCGACGTGCGGCGGCGTGCCCCAGTAGTTCGGGTTCTTGACGAACTTGTACGTCGAGCCGCCCGCGGTGCCCTCCACCAGCATGAACGGCCCCGACCCCACGACCGGCTTCCCGTCGCTGGGCTCGTCGGCGTACTGCTTCACCTGGTCCTTGGAGACGTCCTTCCAGATGTGCTCGGGGATGATCGGGATGGGCAGCAGCGGCAGGGTCGCGCTGGGCGCGGAGAGCTGGAGCACCACGGTGGTGGGGTCCGGCGCGGTCACGCTCGTGGCGTTCTTCAGGTAGCTGCGCCAGGTGCCGCCGGCGACCCGCTCGGTGAGCACGCGGTTGTAGGTGTAGGCGACGTCCGCGGAGGTCAGCGGCTCGCCGTCGTTCCACTTCAGGCCGTCGCGGAGGTGGAAGGTCCAGGTCAGCCCGTCGTCGGTGGTGTCCCACGTCTCCGCGAGCGCCGGCACCGGCGACATGTCGGTCATGGCGTAGCCGACCAGGAAGTCGTACTCCAGCGCCCAGGCCTCGTAGGAGATGGCCTGGTAGCCCAGGAACGGGTTGAACGAGTCGACGTCCCCCTGGACGCCGACGGTGAAGGTGACGGGGTCGGCGGCCCGCGCGCTGCTCGGCGTGCCGAGCGTGGCGCCGGTCAGCGCCGTCGCCGCGGCCAGCGCCAGGGCGACGAGCGCGGGAGTACGGTGCCGGTCGTGGCGACCCCTTCCGGACCCCCCGTCGCGGCGCAGGAGCCGCACGAGCACGTCGCGCACGGGGTGCGCCGCGCGGACCCGTACCACTGGATGCGCGGGCTGGAGCGCCCCGTCCTCGACCACCTCGCCCGCGAGCGGGAGTGGTACGACGTCGCCACCGGGCATCTGGGCCCCCTCGTCCAGGCACTGCGCGCCGAGATGACCGACAGGGTGCCGGCTACTGACTCGTCGGTCAGTTGGCCGCAGCACGGGTATTCCTACTACACGGTCCTCCCGGCGGGAAGGGAGTACGTCCAGTTGTTACGTCGCCGTCACGGTGACGGCGACCCCGAGGTGCTGCTCGACGTCAACGTCCTGGCGGCCGATTCGGACTACGCGGAGCTCGGCCTGTGGCGGGTCAGCCCGGACGGCCGGCTCCTGGCCTGGTCGGTCGACTTCGAGGGCGACGAGGTCTACGAGCTGCGCTTCCGCGACCTGGCCAGCGGCGCCGACCTGGGTGACGTGGTGCCGCGCTCCTACTACGGCGGCGCGTGGTCCGCGGACTCGTCGTACTTCTTCTACACGGTGCACGACGAGCTCTACCGACCGCACCAGGTGTGGCGGCACCGCCTCGGCACCACGGTCAGCGAGGACGAGCTGGTGCTCGAGGAGCCCGACGAGCAGTACGACGTGATGGTGCGGGCCACCCGCAGCGGCGAGCAGGTCGTGATCTGGGCGGAGAACCGCGACACCAGCGAGGTCTGGGTGGTGCCCGCCTCGGAGCCGACGTCGGCTCCCCGCTCGGTCGGTGGGCGCCGGCGGGGGATCGAGTACCACGCCGAGCACTGCCGGCTGCCGGACGGGACGTCCTCGCTGCTCGTGGTCACCAACGACGGTGCCCCGGAGTTCCGCCTGGTGTCGGCGCCGGTGCCGCGGGAGGCCGACCAGGACCACACCACCTGGCGGCCCGTCCGGGAGCTGGACCCGGGCGAGCGGCTGGAGTCGGTCGAGGCGTTTGCCTCCGATGTCGTGCTCGTCTCGCGGGCCGACGGCCACACGCGGCTGCGCATCCTGCCCGTCGGTGCCTGGAACGCCGCCGGCCACGTGGTGGACCCCGTCAGCCCGATCGCCTCCGTGGCGGTCTCGCGCAACGAGGAGTTCGCCGCGACCTCGGTGCTCGTGCTCGACGAGTCCTACCTGCAGCCGCCGGTCTGGTCGACCGTCGCCTTCGCCACCGGCGCCCGGACCGAGCTGGTGCGCAAGGACGTGCCGTCGTTCTTCCCCGCCTCCTACGTCGGCGAGCAGCGGTCGTTCACCTCGGTCGACGGGACCGCCGTGCCCGCGACGATCCTGCGGCACCGGGACACGCCGCTCGACGGCACGGCGCCGTGCCTGATGTACGCCTACGGCGCCTACGAGTCGGTATACCCCGACCAGGAGTGGGACCCCGCGATCCCCTCGCTGCTCGACCGCGGCGTGGTCTACGTGCACGCCCACGTCCGCGGCGGCGGGGAGGGCGGCCGCCGCTGGTGGCTGGAGGGCCGGCTCGAGCACAAGCAGCACACCTTCGACGACCACGTCGCGGTGGCCGACGGCCTGGCGGCCGCGGGTCTGGTGGACGGGTCCCGGATCGCCACCCGGGGTCTCTCGGCGGGCGGCCTGCTGCAGGGCGCCGTCCTGTCGCAGCGGCCCGACCGGTGGCGGGCGGTGGTCGCCGAGGTGCCCTTCGTCGACGTGCTGACCACGATGCTCGACCCGACCATCCCGCTCACCGTCAACGAGTGGGACGAGTGGGGCGACCCCTCGCGGCCCGAGGACTACGCGTGGATGGCCCGCTACTCGCCGTACGACAACCTGCCGCCGGCGGGCGGGCGCCCCGACCTGCTGGTCACCGGCGCCGTCCACGACGCCCGCGTCATGGTCTGGGAGCCGGCCAAGTGGGTGGCCGCGCTCCGGGAGACCGACCCCGAGTGGGCGCCGCGCTGCCTGTTCCGCGAGATCGGAAGAGCACACGTCTGAACTCCAGTCACCTTGTAATCTCGTATG
>CAZEPK010000132.1:0-12704 GCA_964514085.1 uncultured Nocardioides sp. | reverse complement strand
GCTGGCCCTGGCCCGCTGGTGCCGGGTCCGCGGACGGTGGCTGCACGTCGTGGCCGGGCTGGGGATCGTCGGGTTCGTGCTCATGGCCCGCACCGAGCCGAGCGTGCTCCGTGCCGCGGTGATGGGGACGATCGGGCTGGTCGCGCTCGGCGCCGACGGTCGGCACCGTGCGTTGCGCGGGCTGGGCAGCGCGGTGCTCGTGCTGGTCCTCCTCGACCCCGGCCTGGCGGTGTCGGCCGGGTTCGCGCTCTCGGCCCTGGCCACGGCGGGCATCCTGCTGCTGGCCCCGGGCTGGCGCGACGCGCTGGCCCGGTGGCTGCCCCGCTGGCTGGCCGAGGCGATCGCCGTCCCGGCCGCGGCCCAGCTCGCCTGCACCCCGCTGGTCGCGGCGATCTCCGGTCAGGTCAGCCTGGTCGCGGTGGCCGCGAACCTGCTGGTGGCGCCGGTGGTCGGACCGGCCACGGTGCTCGGACTGGCCGGCGGGGTCCTGACGCTGGTCTGCGCGCCGGTCGGACGGCTGTGCGGTACGGGCGCCGGGTGGTGCGTGGCCTGGCTGGTCGCGGTGGCCGAGCGCGGCGCGGCGCTGCCGACCGCTGCGGTGGGCTGGGGGACCGGCCCGATCGCGCTGGCGCTGCTGGTGGCGCTGACCGGCCTCGTCGCCTGGGCCGGGCCACGCCTGCTCGGGCGACCGCTGACCGGGCTCGGCGTCGCGCTCGTGCTGGTGGTCGCGGTGCTGGTGCGACCGCCGGCGTTCGGCTGGCCGCCCCGGGGTTGGGTGCTGGTCGCCTGCGACGTCGGCCAGGGCGACGAGCTGGTGCTCAACGCCGGCCCGGGCCGCGCCGTCGTGGTCGACGCCGGGCCCGACCCGGTCGCGGCGGACCGGTGCCTGGACCGCCTCGGGGTCGAGGAGGTGCCGCTCCTGGTGCTGACCCACTTCCACGCCGACCACGTCGACGGCATCGGCGGTGTGGTGGGAGGCCGGGAGGTCGGCGCCGTCTGGACCACGCGCCTGCTCGACCCGCCGGGAGGGGTCGACGAGGTCGGGTCGGCGGCCCGGGAGGCGGGGGTGGTCGCCGGGCCGGCGGTGTTCGGGACGAGCCTCGCCGTCGGTCCGGTCACCCTTCAGGTGCTGTGGCCCCTGCCGGGCTCGGCGACCCGCGGCCCGGGTGACGGGTCGACCGCCAACGAGGCCAGCGTGGTGCTCCTCGTGCAGGTGGCCGGGCTGCGGATGCTGCTCACGGGCGACGTCGAGCCCGAGGGCCAGGCCGAGCTGGCCCGGCTGCTGCCGGGCCTCGCGGTCGACGTGCTCAAGGTGCCGCACCACGGCAGCCGCTACCAGGACGAGCCGTGGCTGCTGTCCCTCGGCGCCTCCGTCGCCCTGGTGTCGGTGGGCGCGGACAACGACTACGGGCACCCCGCCGACTCGACCCTGGAGCCGCTGGAGCAGGCCGGTGCGGAGGTCCGCCGGACCGACCGGGACGGCGACCTCGCCGTCGTGGCCGAGGGCGGCTCCGCGCACGTCGTCACCAGCGACTGAGCTGTCGGTCCGCTGTCCTAGGCTGGCGCCATGGCCGGCGCGGAGACACCCCTGGGCCGGGTCACGCTGGTCACCGGCAAGGAGGAGTTCCTCGGCGAGCGCACCGTCGCGGCGGCCCGTGAGGCGGTGCGCCGGGCCGACCCGGAGGCCGAGTTCTCCGAGACGCTGGCCGGCGGACTGACCCTGGCCACCTTCGGCGAGCTCGCGGCTCCGTCACTGTTCAGCACCGTCCGGTGCGTGGTGGTCCGGGGCCTCGAGGACCTGCCCGAGGAGTCCGTCGACGGCCTGCTCGACTACGCCGGTGCGCCGGCCGACGACGTCGCGCTGGTGCTGGTCCACGGCGGCGGCGCCAAGGGCAGCGGGGTACTGGCCAAGCTGCGCAAGCTGTCCACGGTGACCGAGGTGAAGTCCGTCGAGCTGCGGCCCAGCGAGTTCCCCCAGTTCGTGTCCGGCGAGGTCAAGCGGCACGGCGGCCAGATGGACGGGGAGGCGGCCGCGTTCCTGGTGCAGGCGGTGGGCCAGGACCTGCGCTCCCTGTCCGCGGCCGCCCACCAGCTCGCCAACGACTTCCTCGGCGAGCGGATCGGCCTGGAGATGGTCAAGAAGTACTTCGGCGGCCGGGCCGAGGCGAAGTCCTTCGCCGTGGCCGACGCCGCCTTCTCCGGCCGGCGCCAGGCCGCGCTGGAGGAGCTGCGCTGGGCGCTCGACGGCGGCACCCCGCCGGTGCTGGTCACCTCGGCGTTCGCCGGCGGCGTCCGCGGCCTGGCCCGCTACCAGGGCGCCCCGCCGCGGCTGAAGGAGGCCGACCTGGCCCGCACGGTCGGCGTGCCGCCGTGGAAGCTGCGGACCCTGCGCGAGCAGTCCCGCGGCTGGAGCGAGGGCGGCCTGGCCCGCGCCATCCGGGCCGTGGCCCAGGCCGACGCCGACATCAAGGGCGCGGCCAGCGACGCCCACTACACGCTGGAGCGGCTGGTCCTGACGATCACCGGGCTGCGCGAGCCGCGCTAGCTCCAGCCCCTGGGTGCAGGCCCCCCGAAATGCAGAACGACCCGCCCGGACCGGGCGGGTCGTGCAGGGGGGCCCTACCTCAGAGGGAGGCGGCCTTCTTGGCGATCGCGGACTTGCGGTTCGCAGCCTGGTTCTTGTGGATGACGCCCTTGGAGGCGGCCTTGTCCAGCTTCTTGGTGGCGTCCTTGGCCAGCTCCTGCGCCTTGGCGGCGTCGCCGGACTCGGCAGCCTCGCGGAACTTGCGCACGGCGGACTTCAGGCCGGTCTTGACCGACTTGTTGCGCTCGTGCGCCTTCTCGTTCTGCTTGTTGCGCTTGATCTGGGACTTGATGTTGGCCACAGGTTGAGTTCTCTCGATGCGTAGTGGACGGCGTGGTGAGTGCGGGGGCGCGGCGGACGGCCGCCAGCGCGACGGACAACGGTAACAGCGGGCCGCTCAGCGCCTCAAATCGAGACCACGGCGCTCAGGACCAGCCGCGCCGCTCGGACAGCCACCCCCAGCAGACCTCACCCTGCCACCGCTGGGCCTCACGGATGAAGGGCGAGGTGGGCGGGACGGGATCGCCCGCGCTCTTGAGGAAGTAGCCGGTGATCAGCGCCAGGACCACGTCGACCGACTCGGCGGGGACCACGGACAGCAGCGGGTGACCGGCGATGACCGCCTCCACGTCGAGGCCGTCGCCGCGCGGGCCGATGAGGAGGAACAGCGAGTCGAGCCAGGCCGCGCCGACCATCGGCCAGTTCCAGTCGCACAGCAGCGTCCGGCCGTCGGTGGTGAGCAGGAGGTTGTCGTCGCGGACGTCGGTGTGCACGACCGTCTGGCCGGACATGGCCTCGACGTACCGCCCGGCCAGGTCGGCCGCCTCCTCGAGGTGCCCGAGGTCGAGGTGGCCGAGGTGGGCGGGGGAGCCGCGCAGGTGCTCCCAGTACGCCGGCCAGTCGGCGAGCTCCTCCGAGGCGGGCGGGAGCTCCAGGTCGGGGGGCGGTGGGGTGAGCGCCGGCGCCGCGTCGGTCAGCATGTCGAGGCAGCGCTGGAGCTCCGCCTGCCGCCAGGGGCGGCGCGGCGCCCGCGCCTCGACGTACTCGGTGGACAGCACGAACCAGTCGTCCACCTCGACGCTCCAGAGCAGTCTCGGGGCGGGAGCCGCCCCGGGCAGTGCGGCGAGCTTGCGCGCCTCCTCGCGGTAGGCGTCGGCAAACATCCGCTGGGCCTTCAGCGAGGCGGCCTTCACGAAGTGCCGGCCGCCGTCGTCGCACTCCAGCACCGAGGCGAAGCCCGGGGTGAACCCGCTGTTCTGCGAGGTGGCCGAGGCCACCGGCGCGCCGCAGTGCTCCTCGATGGCGGCCCGGACGTCACGCGGGAGGTGCGCCCACTGCAGCCGTCGGGCGGTCCGGCCGTGGGGCAGGGGGGAGGCTTCCACGCGGACATCCTCGCTGCTCGCGCGAGCGCACTAGTCTTCGGCCGTGGTCGACGCGGTCCGGGAGCGCCAGCGTGACCTCGACCGGCTGCTCACCTTCGTCGACGCGATCGTGGCCATCGCGATCACGCTCCTGGTCCTGCCGCTGGTGGAGCTGGCGCCCGAGCTGGAGGACGGCGGTCGCGTCGCCGACCTGCTGCGCGACCACTCCGACCAGCTGTGGGCCTTCGCGCTGAGCTTCTACGTCATCGCCCGGATCTGGATCAGTCAGCACCACGCGGTGGCGCCGCTGCTGGCGGGCAGCGCCCGGCTGACCGGGCTCCTCCTCGTCTGGACCTTCACCATCGTGGTGCTGCCGTTCCCCACCTCGCTGGTGGCCGCCGCCGGCGGGCAGGCGCTGGTCAAGGTCCTCTACGTCGGCACCATGGCGCTCAGCATCCTGGTCGTCTCGGCCCTCCGCGCCGAGGTGCTCTGGCACCCCGAGCTCCGCGACGGCTCGCCGTACGAAGGACCGCTCAGCGGCGCGGTCACCGCCGGGCTCCTCCTGCTCGCGCTGCTGGTGATGCTGGTCGTGCCCGCCACGAGCTACTTCCCGATCCTGGTGCTGCTCCTCGAGGTCCCGGTCCAGCGCGCCGTCGAGGCGCTCCGCGGTCGGCGCCCGGCGTAGGGGTCACCGAGGCCTCCGACCGGTCGCCGGGCTCCGCCTGCGATTGATCGACCTGCCCGGGCCCGTGGCAGGATTTCTCCTGACATGACCCGCAACGCTGCAGCACCGGCACCAGGCCGGACCGACCCGGCCCTCATCCGCAACTTCTGCATCATCGCCCACATCGACCACGGCAAGTCGACGCTGGCGGACCGGATGCTGCAGCTGACCGGGGTGGTCGACGAGCGGGCCGCGCGGGCGCAGTACCTCGACCGGATGGACATCGAGCGCGAGCGCGGCATCACCATCAAGAGCCAGGCCGTCCGCATGCCGTGGACCGTGCCGGCCCAGAACGACCAGGGCGCCGAGCCCGGCACCTACGTGCTCAACATGATCGACACCCCCGGTCACGTCGACTTCACCTACGAGGTCTCCCGCTCGCTCGAGGCGTGCGAGGCAGCGATCCTGCTGGTCGACGCGGCGCAGGGCATCGAGGCGCAGACCCTGGCGAACCTCTACCTGGCCATGGGCGCCGACCTCCACATCATCCCGGTGCTCAACAAGATCGACCTGCCCAGCGCCAACGTCGAGAAGTACGCCGCGGAGCTGGCCGGCCTGGTCGGCTGCGACGTCTCAGAGGTGCTGCTCACCAGCGCCAAGACCGGCGTGGGCGTCGAGGCCCTCCTCAACGAGATCGTCAAGCAGACCCCGCCGCCGGTCGGCGACCCCGACGCGCCGCCGCGCGCCCTGATCTTCGACTCCGTCTACGACACCTACCGCGGCGTGGTCACCTACGTCCGCGTGGTCGACGGCCGGCTGTCCCACCGTGACCGGATCAAGATGATGTCCAACGGCGTGGTCCACGAGATGCTCGAGGTGGGCGTGATCAGCCCCGAGCCGGTCAAGGCCGGGGACCTCGGCGTCGGCGAGGTCGGCTACCTCATCACCGGGGTGAAGGATGTCCGCCAGTCGCGCGTCGGCGACACGGTGACCAGCCAGCACCACGGCGCCACGAACCCGCTGGGCGGCTACAAGCACCCCAACCCGATGGTCTACGCCGGGCTCTACCCGATCGACGGCGACGACTACCCGACCCTGCGCGACGCCCTGGAGCGGCTGCAGCTCAACGACGCCGCGCTGGCCTACGAGCCGGAGACCTCGGGAGCGCTGGGCTTCGGGTTCCGCTGCGGCTTCCTCGGGCTGCTCCACATGGAGATCGTGCGCGAGCGGCTCGAGCGCGAGTTCAACCTCGACCTGATCTCGACCGCGCCCAACGTGGTCTACGAGGTCGTCATGGAGGACGGGTCGGAGCGCGAGGTCACCAACCCGAGCGAGTTCCCCGAGGGGAAGATCGCCGAGGTCCGCGAGCCCGTCGTCCGGGCCACGATCCTGAGCCCGTCGGACTACATCGGCACGATCATGGAGCTCTGCCAGTTCAAGCGGGGCAAGCTCCTGGGCATGGACTACCTGTCCGAGGACCGGGTCGAGATGCGCTACACGCTCCCCATGGGCGAGATCGTCTTCGACTTCTTCGACCAGCTGAAGTCGCGCACCAAGGGCTACGCCTCGCTGGACTACGAGCGCGACGGCGACCAGGCCGCGGACCTGGTCAAGGTCGACATCCTGCTGCAGGGCGAGCCGGTCGACGCCTTCAGCGCGATCGTGCACAAGGAGGCGGCGTACTCCTACGGCGTGATGATGGCGGGCAAGCTCAAGGAGCTGATCCCGCGCCAGCAGTTCGAGGTGCCGATCCAGGCCGCCATCGGCGCCCGGGTGATCGCCCGCGAAAACATCCGCGCGATCCGCAAGGACGTGCTGGCCAAGTGCTACGGCGGTGACATCACCCGCAAGCGCAAGCTGCTGGAGAAGCAGAAGGAGGGCAAGAAGCGGATGAAGATGGTGGGCCGCGTCGAGGTCCCCCAGGAGGCCTTCGTGGCTGCGCTCTCCACCGGTGAGCGGACCGCCAAGTAACACCGGCCCCACCCGTCGACACCCGTCCCAGACCGTCCGGGAGATGTGGCCGACACCCCGCGCGGGCGCCGCGGTGGGTCTCCCAAACAGGGGATATCCTCCACTCGAGGTGCCCGGGACCTTGGCCAGTTCGGCATCGTGGGGCGCCTCGGTCGTCGGCTTGTGGGGAGCCGGCGCATACCACTGGGGGAAGCAACGGCATGGAGCCGAACGACGCTGTGAGCAGCAGCGCCCGCGCGCAGGAGATGCGCGCCAGCCTGGGCACGCGCCGCGAGGTGGAGGCGATGCTGGCCGAGGCCAGCGCCACCCGCGAGGCCGCGGTGGCCGACGCCGACGCGATGATCGAGGAGGCCCAGCAGGTCTCCGACCAGCTGGTCCGCGAGAGCCGGGGCGAGGCCGAGCGCACCACCACCGAGGCGCGCCAGCGGGCTGAGGGCGTCGTGGCCCGTGCGCGCTCGGAGGCCGAGGACATCACCCGGCAGGCCCGCGAGGCCGCCGACGCGGTCCGGGCCCGCGCCGAGGCCCAGGTCGAGGAGCACCGCCGCCGGGTCCGCGCCGAGCTGACCGAGCAGGTGACCCGCGAGGTCGCCGAGCAGAGCAAGCGCGAGCTGGCCCGGGTCCACGAGCGCCAGCAGTCGATGATCGGCGACATCGAGGCCTCGGTCCGGATCCTCGGGGTCTCCATGGAGGCCGCGGTCGCGAACATCTCCGAGATGCTCGGGGCGCTCGACTCCCTCCGCACGCACACCGCGGAGTCGCTCGGCGACGTCGCGGTCCCGATGACCGCCCGTCCCCGGCACGCCGACCCGGACGCGGCGGACGAGGTCCGCGCGCCGGCCGCCGCCGACCTCGCTGCCGACCGGACCGACGACGCGCCCGGGACCGGGCCGGACGCCGTTCCCGACGCTGGCCAGGTCGAGGACCCGATCGACGAGCAGGCCGACGACGAGGACGACGCGCGCAGCGCCGCCCGCACGGCCCGCTCCGGCGGGCTGCTCGACGCGCTGGCCGACCTCGACGAGACCCGCTCGCAGGGTGAGGCCGACGACGAGGACCCGCCCCTGACGGCGTCCGAGGCGTTCCTGCGCTCCTCCCACCTCGACCACGGCGACCCGCCGCTGCCGCCCATGGACGACGACGCGATCGGGGCCCGCTACGCGCGCGACGCCATGCGCGCCACCGCCCGGGCCCGCACCCGGCGCAACGACGCCGAGACCCTCGAGGTGCTTCCCGAGCGCGAGGCCGTGCGCCGGCCGGCCCGCAACGGCAAGGCCGGGCCGGACGAGCGCGTGACCCCGACCGACGACGTCGCCGCCGACGACGACGACCCCTCCGGCAAGCCGCTCGGGTGGCTCTTCCGCTCGTCGTAGCCCGGCTCCATGTCGGGGCCGCCTGACGACCTGCGCGCCACGCCGGCGCTGCCGCGTGGTGGGAGCCGCCCGCTCCCGGCGACCCGCTCGGCCGGGTGGCTCGCCCTCCTCCTGCCGCTGCCGGTCGCGGCGGTGGCGGGGCTGGGCGCGGGGCTGGACCCCGACCTGACCCTCACCCTCGGGGCCGCGGTGGTCTCCGCTGCGGTGCTGGTGAGCCGGGTCGAGTGGGCGGCGCTGGCCGTCGTGGCCGGCGCGGTCTTCGAGGACTACCTGCGCCACGTCTCGCCGTGGGCCCTCGAGTGGCTCGTCGCCGTCCTCCTGGTCGCGTGGGTGGTCCGCCGGGCGGAGGGCCGGCTCCACCCGCACCCGCTCCGCCGGACGGCCCTGTCGGTCGCCGCGCTGGTGGCCGCCGTCGGGCTGGCCCTGGCCGTGCACCCGCACGGTCGCGAGGGGCTCGACGTGGCCGCGTCGTACGCCGGTCTCGCCGTCGTCGCGCTGGTCCTCGCCGACGTGCTCAGCGGCCCGCTCCCGCCCCGCCGGGCCGCGCGGGTCTACGTGCTGGCCTGCGTGGTCGCCTCGGTGTGCGGGCTGCTCACCGCGGCGGTCAGCGACCGGCACGTCGCGGCCGGGCCCGTGGAGAGCTCCGACACCCTGGCCTTCTTCCTGCTCGCCGCCGTCCCGCTCGCGGGCACCGTCCGCGCCCGTCCACGGCACCCGGCCTGGTGGACCTGGGCCTGCTTCACCATCCTCCTGCTCGGCATCGTGGGCACGCAGTCGCGGGTGGCCTTCGTCGCCCTGCTGGCGATGCTGCTGGCCGCGGTCGTCACCGGCCGCCTCACGCTGCGCCACGCCGGCGGCCTCCTGGCGGTCGCCGCCACCGGCGTGGCGCTGTACGTCGCGGTGCTCCAGGTGCCGCTCGGCCAGGCCCTCACCGATCCCCAGCGCGACGCCGACACCACCACCTCCCAGCGCCTGGACCTGCGGCTCACGGCCCTCGACATGGCCAGGGTCAGCCCGGTGGTGGGCCTCGGGCCGGGGGCGTTCGCGCTCCTCCACCAGGACTACCGGGCGGCCGACGCGGACCCCGACCTCGGTGGGGTCGAGACGGCGTACAGCACCCTCCTCGAGGGAGCGGCAGACCTCGGTGCGCTCGGCGCGCTGGCGCTGTACGCCGTGTGGTCGCTGCCCGTGGCGGCCGCACGCCGCCGCTGGCTCGCGGACCGGTCCGCGCTGACCGGTGCCGTGCTGCTGGCGCTCGACGGGCTGCTCGTGGCCTCGCTGCTCGAGTCGGGACAGCACGTCCTGCCCCTGTGGTTCCTGGCCGCCCTGGCCGTCGCTCGGGGCCACGCACCACCCGGCCGGACCCCGGTCTTCGGCGGCGGACCCCGCGTGGAGCCGTCTGGACAGGTGCCGCCCGGATCCTGAGTTCCGTGCCTGCAGCGGACCGCGGGACGGAACCATGGTCGAGGCGGCGGTGCGTCCTATGCGCACGACGGAGAGCGCCGCCACCTTGGGGACCGTGACGCCGCCGTGTGGGAGCATCGGCGCCACACGACGACAGCTGCTGCCAGGGGGGTCTGGCCGCCGGTCGTCTGAGCAAAGCGTGGGGACAAGATGGACGTGCGCGACGTGGGGGTGGCGCTGTGGCGCCAGCGACCTCTGGTCGCGCTGGTCCTGCTCCTGACCGGTGCTGCCGTCGCCGTGGGTCTGCTCCTCGCCCCCCGGACCTACACCGCCACCGCGACGATCAGCGCCGGGGAGGCGCCGGGTGCGGTCGACACCGACGACCCCGACGCCCTGCGGGCGACGGTGGCCGAGCTGGCCAGCTCGCGCGCGGTGACCGAGGCGGTCCGCGACCGGATCACCGCGGACCGGAGCACCGCTGAGCTGCGGCGCTCCGTCGAGGGCCGCTGGCTGCGGGGCACGATCCTGGTCGAGATCACCGTCGAGGACGCCGACCCGCGCACGGCCGCCGCCATCGCCGACGCCACGGCCGACGTGCTGGTCGAGGGCGACGTGGCCGACGAGCTCGCCGGGCCGTCGCTGGGCCGGACCCTGGTCCTCGCGGGGGGCGACCGTGCGGAGGTCCCCGACAGCCCCACCAGCCCCGACCTCTGGTTCTCCCTGGGGCTGGGGCTCCTGCTGGCCCTGGGCCTGGCCACCGCCGCAGCGGTCTGGCGCGACCGCCGCACGCACACCGTCGACGACGCCGCGGGCGTCGAGGACGCCGCCACCGCCCCGGTGCTGGCCCACCTGACGCCGCCGGAGGACCTCACCTCGATGCCGGCCCTGCGGCCGGGGACCGCGGAGGCCGACCTGTTCCGGCACCTGCGGCTGGCCCTGGAGGCCCAGGCGGACGCCGGCGAGCCGCGGGTGGTCGTGGCCGGGATCACCCACGGCGACGTCAACGTGTGGATCGGCGCCAACGTCGCGCTGGCCCTGGCCGGCACCGGGCGCCGGGTGCTGCTGGTCGACGGCCGCATGGGCGAGCGCTTCGGCACGCCGCTCGAGGACGCCCCGGACACCCCCGGCCTCTACGACGTCCTGCTCGGGGCAGACCTGGAGGCCGCGATGAGCCCGGGCCCGGTGGACCTGCTGCAGGTCCTGCCCGCCGGCACCTACGGTGACGCCTCGATCCCCGAGCTGATCGTGCAGCGCTTCCCGACCGTGATGGACTCCGCCGCCAGCGACTTCGACCACGTCGTGGTCATCGGACCCCCGCTCGAAGTCTGCGACGACACCCGGGCCATGGCCGTGGACAGCGCGGTGGTCCTGGCGCTGGTCGAGGGCTCGGTCTCGGCCAACGCGCTGCGCGTGCACGCCGACCGGATCCGGGCGGTCGGGGCCCGGTTGCTGGGCGTGGTCCTCGTCGCCGAGCACCCGGACCGGGGTGCGGCCTAGTGCCGGCGCGCGACCAGCAGATCCAGACCAACCGGCGCCTGCACGTCCTGCACGTGGCGGTGCCGACCTCGGGCGGTGTGGCCACGGTGGCCACCAGCTACGTCCGCGACCAGGTCGAGCGGGGCTGGAACGTCACCGTGGCCTGCCCGTCCACCGGCGACCTGGGCTACGCGGCGCGCGAGGCGGGCGCGACGGTGCGGTGGTGGCGCTCGGAGCGACGGGACAGCACCCTGCTGGGTGCGGTCTCGCGGCTGCGGCGCATCGTCGAGGAGACGGGTCCCGACGTCGTCCACCTGCACAGCGGTCGGGCCGGGCTGGCCGGACGGCTCGTCGTCCGCGACCGGATCCCCACCGTCTTCCAGCCGCACGCCTGGTCGTTCCTGGCCCAGCGCAGCGGCGTCCAGGGCGCCTCCCTGCGGTGGGAGCGGTACGCCGCACGCTGGACGACCGAGCTCGTCTGCGTCAGCACCACCGAGCGTCAGCTGGGCGAGAGCCTGGGCGTGCACGCCCCCACCAGCGTGATCCCCAACGGCGTCGACCTCACCGCCTTCCGGCCCGCAGGCCCCGGCGACCGGGTGCAGGCCCGCAAGCGCCTGGGTCTGGACGACGTGCCGACCGTGCTCTGCGTCGGCGCGCTCACGGTGCAGAAGGGCCAGCAGGACCTGCTGGCCGACTGGCCCCAGGTCACCGCCCGGGTGCCGGACGCCCGGCTCGTGCTCGTCGGCGACGGTCCGGACCGGCGGGCGCTGGAGCGGCTGGCCGAGGGGATGGACGGGGTGGTCTTCGCGGGCGCGCGCACCGACGTGCCGCTGTGGATGGCCGCGGCCGACGTGGTGGTGATCCCGTCGCGCTGGGAGGGGATGGCGCTGGTGCCGCTCGAGGCCATGGCCTGCGCGCGCAGCGTGGTGGCCACCGACGTCAACGGGGTGGTCGACAGCGTCCCGCCCGACGCGGGCGAGGTCGTCGCCCTCGACGACCCGGCCTCGCTGACCCGGGCCCTGGTCGGCCGGCTGCAGGACGAGGACCTGGCCCGGGACGAGGGCTGGCAGGGTCGCTCCCACGTGGAGGAGCACCACGACGTCGCGACGTCAGCGCGAGAGCTGGCCCGTGTCTACCTGCGGCTTGTCGGCGCTCGCCGGGGTCGCTGACCCGGGGTCGGCGGGACCCACCCCGCCGGCGTACCGCACCCGGCGGAGCAGCACCCGCACCAGCTCGGGGAGGGCGACCAGGCCGCTGCGCCGGAGCAGCCGGCCGACGGGACCGACGCGGCCCGAGATCGCGACCGAGAAGGTGGTGCCCGGCCGCGCCACCGAGCGCGCCCGGCGGGTGCGGAACAGCGCGACGGAGACGCTGCGTCCGTCCTCGCCGATCCTCGGCTGGCGCACCAGCACGCCGCCGGTCTCGACCCGCACGAGCAGGCAGAGCAGCGCGAAGGCGGGGAGCAGCGCCACCAGGGTCACCAGCGCGACCAGCACCTCCACCACCCGCTTGGCGGCGCGCACCGGCGGCCAGGTGCCTCGCCGATGGAGGTGCACGAGGGCCACGTCGTCGACCAGCTCCCGCGGGTGCCGGGCGTGGGCGCCCACCTCCGGGAAGAAGCCCGGGACGGCGTAGACGTCGGCGGGCGCGGCCAGGAGCCCGGCGACCGCTGCCGTCTCGGCCTCGCCGGCCGGCGCGGCCAGGGCCACCACCACCGCGTCGACCCGCGCCTCGGTCATGGCCCGGGGCAGCCAGGCGACGAGCCCGACCAGGGGGAGCGGGAGGCCCCGTGCCTGGTCCAGGACGCCGGCCGGGCCGGGCCCGACGAACCCGACCGGGCGCAGACCCAGCTCGGGACGGGCCAGCAGTCTGCC
>CAZEPK010000131.1:1605-12709 GCA_964514085.1 uncultured Nocardioides sp. | reverse complement strand
GGGTTGCGGGGCTTCGAGGCTCGGCCGTGGACGGCCTCGCACCTCAGCCACCGTGGTGACTGGCCGGGGCGGGTCCCAGCACCGGTGTGATCGGGCGAGTGGGCCGCGCAGCGGCTCACGAGCCCGCCCCACCCCCCGTGAGGCCGACGTGAGGGTGATGCGTGGCCGGACGTGCGGGACGGTGCCCCGCGTGGGGCTGAAAGCGCGGCGTGGCGCGGGCAGCGCTACCGGGCCACGCTGGGAGCAGCCGCCCGCGACACGGCGTCGCCTGTCCCCACGCGGGGTGCGGGCCCGCAGGGCCGGCCACCCGGTGCCACGAACGGAGGCACCAGCCCACCCCCACCCCACGCAACCAAGACCTCAGCCGGGAGGCGACAGCTCCTTGGCCACCAGGGTCAGGACGTCGTAGGTGGCGACCGGGTCGCCGGACTGGTTGGTCACCACGGCGTCCCAGCGGACCTCGCCGTAGTCGGCGGTGGTGCGCGGGGTGATCTGCTTGACGGTGAGGGTCACGGCGATGGTGTCCTCGGCCTTGACCGGGGTGAGGAAGCGCAGGTGGTCGACGCCGAAGTTGGCGAGGACCGGGCCGGGGTCGGGGTCCACGAAGAGGCCGGCGGCCAGCGAGACGACGAGGTAGCCGTGGGCGACGATGCCGCCGAAGAGCGGGTTCTGGCGGGCCGCCTCCTCGTCGGTGTGGGCGTAGAAGGTGTCGCCGGTGAACTCGGCGAAGTGGTCGATGTCGGCCAGGGTCACGCGGCGGGGCTCGGACGCGATGGTGTCGCCGATGCGGAGCTCGGCCAGGCTCTTGCGGAAGGGGTGGACGCCGTGGCCCGCCGAGGAGACGTTGCGGGCCGCGCCCTTGGTCCAGCGGCCGGTGATGGCGGTCAGCATGTCGGGGGAGCCCTGCAGGGCGGTGCGCTGCATGAGGTGCAGGACGCCGCGGAGGCCGCCCATCTCCTCGCCGCCACCGGCGCGGCCCGGGCCGCCGTGCACCAGCGTGGGCAGCGGTACGCCGTGGCCGGTCGACTCGCCGGCGTCGTCGCGGTCGAGCACCAGGATCCGGCCGTGCCAGGGGGCCAGGCCGAGCGTGACGGTGCGGGCGAGGTCGGGGTCGTGGGTGACCAGCGAGCCGACCAGGCTGCCCTTGCCGCGGGCCGCGAGGGCGATGGCCTCGTCGACCGAGCCGTAGCCGATCACCGTGGTCACCGGACCGAAGGCCTCGACGTCGTGCGGCTCGACGGCCCGCGCGTCGGCGCGCAGCACGACGGGGCCGAGGAAGGCGCCGCGCTCGGCGTCGGCACCGATGACGTCGACGTGCTCGGGGTCGCCGAGGACCAGGTCGGCGGAGGCGCGCAGCGACTGGATGGCCTTCCGGACCTCCTCGCGCTGGTGCAGGCTGACCAGGGCGCCCATGCGCACGCCCTCCGCGGCCGGGTGACCGACGGTGGTGCGGGCCAGCCGGGCGGAGAGGGCCTCGAGGACCGTGTCGACCATGGCCTCGGGGACCAGGGCCCGGCGGATGGCGGTGCACTTCTGGCCGGCCTTGTAGGTGATCTCGGTGACGACGCCTTTGACGAAGAGGTCGAGCTCGGGGTCGTCGGCGCTGACGTCGGGCCCGAGGATCGAGCAGTTCAGCGAGTCGGCCTCGACGCCGAGGGTGACGCCGCCGTGCAGCACGTTGGTGTGGTTGCGCAGCAGGCCGGCGGTGTGGGCCGAGCCGGTGAAGGCGACGTGGTCCTGGACCTGCAGCTCGTCGAGGAGGCCGGCAGGGCTGCCCATCAGCAGCTGCAGCGAGCCCTCGGGCAGCACGCCCGACTCGACGATGGAGCGGACGACGGCCTCGGTGACGTACGACGTCTCCGCGGCCGGCTTCACGATGCTCGGCATCCCGGCCAGGAAGGCCGGGCCGAGCTTCTCGAGCATGCCCCAGACCGGGAAGTTGAAGGCGTTGATCTGCACCATCGCGCCGGGCCGGCTGGTGAAGACGTGCTGGCCCAGGAAGGTGCCGCCCTTGCCGATCGGGAGCGGGTCGCCGTCGAGGTAGACCGTGTCGTTGGGCAGCTGGCGGGTGCCGACGCTGCCCGAGGCGAACAGCGTGCCGATGCCGCCCTCGATGTCGCCCATCCCGTCGCCGCGCGTGGCGCCGGTGCGCAGCGAGAGCTCGTGGAACTCCTCGATGTGCTCCATCAGGTGCTTGCCCAGCGCCTTGAGCAGACCGGCCCGCTCGTGGAAGGTCAGCGCCCGCAGGGCCGGGCCGCCGACGGTCCGCGCGTACGACGTCACCTCGCCCAGGTCCAGGCCGCTGGCGGAGAACCTCGCGACCTCTTCCCCGGTGCTCGCGTCGAGCAGCGGGCGGCCCTCGTCGTCGGCGGTGTACCAGTGTCCGGCGGCGTAGCTCTGGAGCAGGCGGGTCATGGCCTCGAGACTATTGCAGACCGATCGGTCAGGAAATGCCGATCAGTTCGCCAGCACGATGGCGGCATTGAGGGCGGTGGCGAAGGCGACCCAGGCGGCGTAGGGCACCAGCAGCAGGCCGGCCGTGCGGCGGCGCCGGAGGAACAGGACCAGCGTGAGGACCACGGCGGCCAGCAGGACCAGGATCTCGGCCAGGGCCAGGCCGTAGCGGTCGCCGGCGAAGAAGAGGGGCGTCCAGAGCGCGTTGAGGACCAGCTGCACGGCCCACACGGCGATGGACCGGTCCAGGCCGACCTCGCGCCAGACCAGCCAGCCGGCCACGGCGATGAGGACGTAGAGCACCGTCCACACCGGCCCGAACACCCAGCCCGGCGGGGCGAACGGCGGGAGGTCGAGCCGCGCGTACGTCTCGCGCGAGGACGTCGCGGCCAGGCTCCCGACCACCGCGGCGGCCACCACGCACAGCGAGAAGGCGGCCAGGGCCAGGCCGGAGCGGGCCGGCGCGGGTGGGCGGGCGGTGAGGGTGTCCACGGGACCAGGGTGCCCGAGCCGGCCGTGCCGCACACGGACGGGTTGCGGCCGCTCCTCCCGCGTGGCAGGATTTACCGACCGAGCGGTCAGTAATCCTGTGGGAGGTCCTGTGACGTCGACCGACGAGGCCGAGCTGGCGCTGGCCTTCGACGAGGTGATCGACCGCCACGAGCGCATCGAGCCGCGCGACTGGATGCCCGACGGCTACCGGAAGACGCTGATCCGGCAGATCGCCCAGCACGCCCACTCCGAGATCATCGGCATGCAGCCCGAGGGCAACTGGATCACCCGGGCGCCGTCGCTGCGGCGCAAGGCGATCCTGCTGGCCAAGGTCCAGGACGAGGCCGGGCACGGGCTCTACCTCTACTCCGCCGCAGAGACCCTCGGGGTCTCGCGCGGCGAGCTGACCGAGATGCTCATCGAGGGCCGGCAGAAGTACTCCTCCATCTTCAACTACCCCACGCTGTCCTACGCCGACGTGGGCACCATCGGCTGGCTGGTCGACGGGGCGGCGATCTGCAACCAGGTGCCGCTGTGCCGGACGTCGTACGGCCCCTACGGGCGGGCCATGATCCGGATCTGCAAGGAGGAGTCCTTCCACCAGCGGCAGGGCTTCGAGCTGCTGATGACGATGATGCGCGGCACCGACGGGCAGCGCGCGATGGTGCAGGAGTCGGTCGACCGGTTCTGGTGGCCGGCGCTGATGATGTTCGGCCCGCCCGACGCCGACTCGCCCAACACCGCCCAGTCCATGGCCTGGGGCATCAAGCGCAACACCAACGACGACCTGCGCCAGCGTTTCGTCGACATGAGCGTGCCGCAGGCCGAGGCGCTCGGCGTGACGCTGCCCGACCCCGAGCTGCGGTGGAACGAGGAGCGCGGCCACCACGACTTCGGCGAGCCGGACTGGGCGGAGTTCATGCAGGTGGTCAAGGGCAACGGCCCCTGCAACCGCCAGCGGATCGCCCATCGGCGGCGCGCCCACGAGGACGGCGCCTGGGTGCGCGAGGCGGCCAGCGCCTTCGCGGACAAGCAGCGGGAGGCCGCGTCGTGACCGAGCGGGACTTCACCGCCGAGGGCGGGCACGGCGCGGTGCCGCTGCAGGGCGTGCCGGTGGCCAAGGAGGGCCACGGGACCGAGCGCGAGTGGCCGCTCTACGAGGTGTTCGTGCGCGGCAAGCGCGGCCTCAACCACGTGCACGTCGGCTCGCTGCACGCGGCCGACGACCAGATGGCGCTGCGACACGCGCGCGACGTCTACACCCGCCGCAACGAGGGCGTCTCGATCTGGGTGGTCCGGGCCGCCGACGTCACCGCGTCGAGCCCCGACGAGAAGGACCCGCTCTTCGCGCCGGCCGGCGACAAGGTCTACCGGCACCCGACCTTCTACTCCATCCCCGACGACGTCCCCCACATGTGAGCGGCCTGCGATGACCGACCACGGCACCCCCGACCCGAACGACGCGCACGGCTCGGTCTACGACGGCCTGCTCGGCACCGACACCTCGCAGTGGGCCTTCGGCACCGACTTCGAGGACCCGCTGGCCGGCGTGGACACCACGGTGCCGGAGGGGCTGGACGCGGCCGAGCTGGCGGCGTACTGCCTGCTGCTCGGTGACGACGCGCTGGTCCTGTCGCACCGGCTCTCGGAGTGGTGCAGCAACGCGCCCGACCTCGAGGACGACATCGCGCTGTCCAACATCGCGCTCGACCTCCTGGGCCAGGCCCGCCTGCTGCTCGCGCGCGCCGCGGCCGCCGACCCCTCGGTCGTGCCGGGGCTGCCGGCGGGGTCGCCGGTGCCGGCCGAGGACGCCCTGGCCTTCTTCCGCGAGGCCGTGGACTTCCGCAACGTGCGGCTGGTCGAGGTGGCCAACGGCGACTTCGCGCAGACCGTCGCGCGGCTGCTGGTCTTCGCGAGCATCCGGCTGGCCGCCTTCGAGCGGCTCAGCACCCACCCCGACCCCGTGCTGGCCGCCATCGCGGCCAAGGGCGTCAAGGAGCTGACCTACCACCGCGACTACGCCGGCCGCTGGTTCCTTACCCTGGCGCAAGGCACCGAGGAGTCGCGCCGCCGGCTGCTGGCCGGTCTGGCCGCGGTCTGGCCGCTGCACGACGAGCTGCGGACGGCGTACGCCGTCGGTCCCGAGGTCGACGTGGTCCTGAACCAGGTGTTCGCGGTCTCCGGCGTCGAGCGCCCGGACGTCGCGCCGATGACCGGCACCGGCCACACCGAGGCCCTCTCGCGCCTGCTGGCCGAGATGCAGGTCGTGGCCCGGGCGCACCCGGAGGGGCTGTGGTGAGCGCCCGCGCGATCGCGGCCTCGGTGACCGATCCCGAGATGCCGATGCTCACGCTCGAGGACCTCGGCGTGCTCCGTGACGTGCGGGAGGAGGGCCGGCGGGTGGTGGTCACCATCACCCCGACGTACTGCGGCTGCCCGGCGATGGCCACCATGCGCGACGACCTGGTGCACCGGCTGGCCGACGCCGGCTACACCGCCAGCGTCGAGATCGCCCTGAGCCCGGCCTGGTCGACCGACTGGATCACCGAGCGGGGCCGGCAGGCGCTCCGCGCCCACGGGCTCTCGGCACCCGGCCCGGCGCCGAGGTCGGGCGGGCCCATCCCGCTGACCCTGATGCCGACGGCCCGGGCGGTCACCTGCCCGCAGTGCGGCTCGGACCGCACCGAGCTGACCTCGGAGTACGGCGCCACGGCCTGCAAGGCGCTCTACCGCTGCGGCGAGTGCCTCGAGCCGTTCGAGCACGTGAAGGAGATCTGAGGTGGCGGTGGCGTTCCACACCCTCACCGTCGCGGACGTCGAGGAGCTGACTGACGACGCCGTCGCGGTGACCTTCGAGGTGCCCGACGACCTGGCCGAGGAGTTCGCGTTCGTGCCCGGGCAGTCGCTCACGCTGCGGCGGACCGTCGAGGGCGTCGAGCAGCGGCGCCAGTACTCCATCAGCGCGCCGGCGGGCGGGCGGCCGCGGGTCGGCGTGCGGGAGGTGCCCGACGGGTTGTTCTCCCGCTGGCTGGTCCACGACGTGCGGCCCGGTGACCGGATCGAGGTCCAGACCCCGAGCGGCCGGTTCTGCCCCGACCCGGCGCTGCTCGAGGGCGGCCGGCACCTGTGCATCGCGGCCGGCTCGGGCATCACGCCGATGCTCTCGGTGGCCGGCAGCGTGCTGGCCAGCGAGGGCGAGGTGACGCTGCTCTACGGCAACCGGACCTCGGCGTCGGTGATGTTCGCCGAGGAGCTCGCCGACCTCAAGAACCGGCACGGCTCGCAGCTGCAGCTCGTGCACGTGCTCAGCCGCGAGCCGCGCGACGTCGAGCTCTTCTCGGGCCGGCTCGACGCCGACCGGCTGCGCCGGCTGCTCACGACGCTGGTGCCGGCGGACCGCTTCGACCACGTCTGGCTGTGCGGCCCGCACGCGATGCTCCTCGACGCGCAGGAGGTGCTGGCCGAGCTGGGCGTGCCCCGCGAGCGCATCCACCTCGAGCTCTTCTACGTCGACGAGCCGCCGCCCGAGCTGCACCGCGGCGAGGCCGAGGTCTCGGGTGAGACGACCGAGGTCACCATCGTCCTCGACGGGCTCTCCACCACGGCGCCGCTGCCGCGGGGGAGCAGCGTCCTCGACGGTGCGCAGTCGACGCGCTCGGACCTCCCCTTCGCCTGCAAGGGCGGGGTCTGCGGCACCTGCCGGGCCAGGGTCACGGCGGGCGCGGTGGACATGCGGCGCAACTACGCGCTCGAGCCCGCGGAGGTAGAGGCCGGCTTCGTCCTCACCTGCCAGTCCTTCCCCGTCGGCGAGGCCGCCACGGTCGACTTCGATGCCTGACCCGCTGGAGACCGCCCGGCAGATGTGGGCCGACGACGCGGCGTCGGTGGCGCTCGGCATGGAGCTGCGCGACCTCGGTCCGGGTCGCGCGGTGGTCGCCATGACCGTCCGGCCCGACCTGCTCAACGGGTACGCCGTCGCGCACGGCGGCCTGCTCGCCGCGCTGGCCGACAGCGCCTTCGCGCTGGCCTGCAACTCCCGCGGCACCCGCACCGTCGCGGCCGGCTTCGACGTCAGCTTCCTCGAACCGGCCCACGAGGGCGACGAGCTGGTGGCCACGGCCGAGGAGCGGGTCCTGCGGGGCCGCTCGGGGCTCTACGACGTCACGGTCCGCCGCGGCGGCACCGTCATCGCCGAGTTCCGGGGCCGCAGCCGCGCCATCGGCTGAAACGGCGTCAGATCCGCCTTGTCGTGACCTACGGTTCCGGCATGCGCAGCTCGGGGCGGCGCCGGCTGGTGGCCGGCCTGGCAGCACTCCTCACCCTCGGCGCCCTCGGCGGCTGCCGGGTCGACCCGGAGGGCGGGACCGCCCGCAAGCTGCCGAGCCCCGCCGACGCGTCGGCCCCGTCGCCGGCGGCCGAGGACGGCCCGTCCGGGTTCGACCCCACGCTCGAGGACGAGCAGGCCATCCGCGACCTCATGGCCGCACGGGCCGCTGCGGTCGAGGACGGCGACGCCCGGGCCTTCCGGGCCACCGTGGACGCACGCCAGCCGGAGCTGGTCGCGGCCCAGATGACGCTGTTCCGCAACCTGCAGGCCCTGCCCCTGGACTCCTTCCGCTACGAGGTCTCGACCATCTACCTGACCCCGGCGCGCGTGCCCGGCCGCGACCCGGTGCTGCACCCGCAGGTGCTCGAGCAGCTCCAGGTGACGGCCACGATGACCAGGCCGGTCTCCAACAAGCTGGACGTCACGCTGGTCCGGCGCGGTGACCGCTGGCTGGTCGGGGCCGAGCGCGAGCCGGGCGCCAAGGGCTCGGTGGAGGAGCCGCAGGAGCGACCGTGGCTGGGCGTGCCGATCGCCGTACGGCACGAGGGCAACCTGACCGTGCTGGTCGACGCGGCCAGCCGCGACCGGCTGGCGGGGCTGGTGGAGGCCGTCCAGGACGGCGTGCAGCGCGACGCCTCCATCCTGGGCGTGGAGCCGGACCAGCGCGTGCTCGTCGACGCCACCAGCAACGGCGAGGCCACCGGCTTCGGTGCCGGCGTCACCGAGAAGGCCGCGGCCGTGACCTTCCCGATCATCTCCGCTGGGCTGGACGACGCGGGCCGCACCGAGGAGGCCGAGGTGGCCGGCACCGCCATCAAGATCAACCCGCAGCAGGTGGCGGAGCTGCTGGACGAGGACCGCGTGCTCTGGCACGAGCTGACCCACTACCTGCTCTTCGACCACGTCCTCGGCTCGCCGACCTGGCTCACGGAGGGGGTGGCCGCGTGGTCGGAGTGGCAGCCCGTCCGGATGTCGGGCCTGGTGGTCGCCGACGACCTCTACGACCGGATCCAGCGCGCCTACCGCGAGCTGCCGGGCAAGGGCGTCTTCTACGGCAAGCCGGACGTGGACTACCCGATCGCCCAGGCGGCGGTGCAGTGGCTGGTCGACCGCGGCGGCACCGCCCGGCTGCTCGAGCTGATGCGGACCTACGACCGCCTCTACGACGGCGCGGACACCGACGCCAACACCGGCAAGGCGCTCCGGAAGGTCTACGGCATCACCGAGAAGGAGCTGGTGGCGGGCACCTTCGAGACGGTGTCGTCGCTGCACCACTAGCGACCATCCTCCAGCGACCCCCTCTAGCGACCCGGGTCGCGGACCAGCCCCTCGAAGGCGATCGCGGTGACCGCGTCCGCCAGCCGGCCGGCGTCGACGGGGCCGGTGGGGCGGTACCACTCGACCAGCGAGTTCACCATGCCGAAGAGCAGCCGGCTGACCAGGTCGGGGTCGAGGTCGGCGCGCAGCGCGCCCTCCTGCGCGGCCCGGCTGACGAGGTCGGCGAGCCGGGCGTCGATCCGGCGCCGTCGCTCCAGCGCGGTCTGCTCGACCTCGGTGTTGCCGTGCACCCGCAGGAGCAGCGTCACCGCCGGCTGGTGCTCCACGAGCACCTCCACGCTGGTGCGCACCGCTCCGCGCAGCCGTTCGTACGCCGACCCGTCGGCCGCCGCCGCGGACGACACGGCCGCCTCCAGCCCGTCGAGGGCCTCGTCGAGGGCCTCGGAGAGCAGGTGCTCCTTGCTCGGCACGTGGTGGTAGACCGCGGACTTGGTCACGCCGAGCTCGTCGGCGACGTCGCCGATGCTCGTCGCGTCGTAGCCCTTGCGGTTGAAGAGGTCTATCGCCGCCCTCAGCACCGCGGCCTGGTCGTGGCCGGGCCGGCCGCGGCGGGGCGCGGACCGCTCAGTCATCCCGGCACCCCACCCCGGCAGGGTCGCACGCTCAGGCCGCCCACTCCACGGCGCACACGTAGTGGTCGCCGGCCAACCCCTTGAGCTGCACCTCGCGCGGCTCGCCCAGCGTGAGGTCGTCGTGCCCGGCCAGCGCCTCGGCGACCGCCCCGCTGACCAGCACCTCGCCGCCGCGGGCCAGCGCCGCGACGCGGGCGGCCTGCGCGACGTTGCGGCCGAAGATGTCGTTGTCGCGGTGCACGACGTCACCGTGGTGGATGCCGATCCGGATCAGCACCGCCGCCCGGCCCTTGCGGCGCCCGCGCTCGAAGGCCTCCTGGATCGCGACGGCGCTGCGCACGGCCGGCTCCGGTGCCCCGAACGCCGCCATGAACCCGTCTCCCTGCGTCTTGACCACGTGGCCACCGTGCCGCTCGATCGCCGAGCGGACCGCGGCGTCGTGGCGGGCCAGCAGCCGCACCCACTCCCGGTCGCCGAGCCGCTCGTTGAGCTCGGTGGACCCCTCGATGTCGGAGAAGAGGATCGCCACGCTGCCGTCCGGTCCGGCGATGGTCCGCAGCGCGGGGCGCTCGACCTGCGCCCACCCGGCCAGGTCGTCGATCGAGCTGCGGATCGCGCCGCCGAAGCCCTTCTCGCGGACCCGGTCGACGGTCTCCCACACCGCCTTGACCGCCTCGTCGGGCGTCGGGACCACCCGCCGCGGCCGGCGGCGGGGCGGACCCGGCTCCCGCAGCGCGGCGACCTCCTCGCGGAGCCTGCGCGCGGTGCGCCGCCCGCGCAGCCACAGGCCGCCGACGACCCCGAGCACCGCCGTCTCGCCGGCGAGGGCCACCACGAGGAGGACCAGCGCCGTCGTACCCACGGCGGAATGGTGGCAGATCCGGCGCCACCGTCGGACCGGTCGGTGATGATGGGGCCACCATGCCTCGGTGGAACCTCGCGGCGGTCGAGAAGGCCGCCCCCGACGCCGCGTCGCTGACCGCTGCGCGCCGGCTGGCCGTGCCCGGTCCGTGGTCGGGCACCGGCAGCACCGAGACGCTGGTCTGGGGCAAGTGCCAGGGGTCGGGGCGGACGCCGTACCAGGTGAGCATCGACCTCAGCGGCCCCGCCTACCGGTGCAGCTGCCCGAGCCGGAAGTTCCCGTGCAAGCACGCGCTGGCGCTGCTGCTGCTCTGGGTGCGGAGCGACGGGGCGGTCGCCGACGTCGCGCAGGCGGCCGACTTCGCCGGGGAGTGGGCCCAGGAGCGCGCAGCCCGCACCGAGCGGCCCGCGCGCACGGCGGCCCCCGCCGACCCGGAGGCGCGGGCCCGGCGCCAGGCCGAGCGGCTGGCCCTGATGACCGCGGGCATGGGGGACTTCTCCCTCTGGCTCGCCGACCTGGTCCGTGGCGGCACGGTCCAGGCCCGACGGCAGCCGTGGACCTGGTGGGACACCGCGGCCGCGCGGCTGGTCGACGCGCAGCTGCCGGGGCTGGCCGACCGGGTCCGCGACCTGGCCTCGGAGGTGAACCGCCGCGAGGACTGGCCCGACCACCTGCTGGCCGAGCTCGGCCGCTGGTGGGCGGCCGCGCGGGCCTGGGAGCGCTGGGACGACCTGGACGAGCGCACCCGCGCCGACCTCCGGGCGTACGTCGGCTGGGCCCGGCCCAGCGAGGAGGTCCGGTCCGGCCAGACCCTGACCGACACCTGGCTGGTCCTGGGCGCCCACCGCAGCGACGACGGGCGCCTGCAGCAGCAGCGCACCTGGCTGCGCGGCGAGACGAGCGGCGAGGTGGTGCAGCTCCTGGACTTCGCCGCGGGCGGTGCCCCGCTGCCGCTGGCCCACCTGGCCGGGTCGGCGCTGGACGCGACGCTGGCGCTCTACCCCGGCAGCCGGCCGCGGCGGGCGCTCGTGGTGGGTGAGCCCACCGTCCACACCGACC
>CAZEPK010000131.1:0-1595 GCA_964514085.1 uncultured Nocardioides sp. | reverse complement strand
GGCAGCCTCGAGGACGCGCTGGCCGACCTGGCCGGCGCCTGGGCCGACAACCCCTGGAGCACGCGGGTCGCCGCGTTCCTCACCGACGCGGCCCTCCTGCCCCTGGCCGAGGCGCCGCACGGCCAGGTGGTCGACGCGTCCGGAGCCGCGCTGCCGCTGCTCGCGGACTCCGCCCCGTGGGGCGCCCTGGCCCTGACCGGGGGCCGGCCGACCCTGGTGGTGGGCGAGCTGGAGCGCAGCGGCTTCCGGGTCCTCAGCGTCCGCACCGACGACGGCCTGGTGGCGGTGTGAGCACCGACCTCGGCTCGTGGTGGACCGACCTGTCCGCGGCCGCCCTGGTGGGCACGTCGCGGCGCCAGGTGCCGGCCCTGCCGGCGGAGCTCGGCCCCGGACGGCCCGACGCCGCGCGCGAGGTGGCGCTCCTCGACGCCGCCGCGCTGGGCAGCGCCCTGCGCCGGGCGGGCGGGCGCACCCGCGAGCCCGAGCCGGTCGAGGCCGCGGGCGACGACCTCCGGGGGGCGCCGCCGGACCGGGCCGTCCAGCTGCTCGAGCTCCTGCTGCACCAGTCGCCGGTGGGGCCGACGCTGCGGCCGGCGCTGGTCCGGGTGTGGCTCGACGCGGCCGAGGCCGCCGGGCGGCGCGCGCCGCACCACCTGCTGCCCGAGCTGCTGGTCCTGGCCACCGAGCACGAGCCGCTGCGGGCCGGCGTACGCCGGGTGGGTGACGCGCGCGGCGCGTGGCTGGCCGCGGCCAACCCGGCCTGGCGGTGGGCGGTCGGCGACGCAGCGCCCCCGCCGGCTGACGACCAGGTCGACCCCGGAGCCTGGGCCCTGCTGCCCACCGACCGGCGGGTGGCGGTGGTGGCCAGGCTGAGGGCCACCGATCCCGACGCCGGCCGTGGGCTGGTGGAGTCCACCTGGGCCTCCGACCCGGCCGGGGACCGCGTGGCGCTGCTGTCGGCGCTGCGCAGCGGCCTGGGCCCCGGCGACGAACCGCTGCTGGAGCGGGCGCTCGACGACCGCTCCCAGAAGGTCCGCGAGGTCGCCGTCCCGCTCCTCGACGCCCTGCCGGGATCGGCCCGCGCGGCCCGGATGGCCGACCGGCTGCGGCCGCTGCTGCGGACCAAGGGACTGGTGCGCAAGCAGCTGGAAGTGGAGCTCCCCCTCGACCCGGACGCGGCCGGCGTCCGTGACGGGCTGACCCGCCCCCAGCGGGTCGGCTCGGTGCGCGGGTGGTGGCTGCAGCGGATCGCCGCCGGTGCCCCGCTCGAGGTCTGGACGGACGCCACCGGCGCCGACCCGCGGGCCACCTGGCGCCAGGTCACCCAGGCGGACGCACGGGTGGGCCTCCTCGAGGCGGTCCTGGCCCGCGGCGACGCCGCCTGGGCGACCGCGATGGTCGCCGACGTGTGGCACCCGGGCCTGCTGGCGCTGGTCCCGGCCGAGGAGCGCGACGCGGCCGCGGCACGACAGCTGTCCTCCGCCACGCCTGACCAGGTGGTCCGGGTGGTCGGTGCGGTCCCGGCCCCGTGGGGGCCGGCGTTCAGCCGCGCGGTGCTCCAGCGGCTCGCGGCCGAGCAGGACCCCTCGATGCTC
>CAZEPK010000130.1:0-12784 GCA_964514085.1 uncultured Nocardioides sp. | reverse complement strand
TCTTCTTCGTGATCTCCGGCTTCCTGATCTCCCAGCTGCTCTTCCGCGAGGTGCAGCGGTCGGGCCGGGTCTCGCTGCCCGGTTTCTACGCGCGGCGCGCCCGCCGGATCCTGCCTGCCGCGACGCTGGTCACCCTGGCCACGATCGCCGCCTCGGCGGTCTGGCTCAGCGCGATCGACCTGCTCGAGGTGGCCAAGGACGCGGTGTGGGCCGTCTTCTTCGCCGCCAACATCCACTTCGCCGCGGTCGGCACCGACTACTTCGCGCAGGAGGAGCCCCCCTCGCCGCTGCAGCACTACTGGTCGCTGTCGGTCGAGGAGCAGTTCTACCTCGTCTGGCCGGTCCTGCTGCTGGTCCTGGTGCTCGTCGCGCGGCGACGCGCACTGCCCCGCGGCCTGGTCCTCGGCGTGCTGGCCGTGGTGACCCTGGCCTCGTTCGCCTGGTCCGTGGTCAGCACGTCGTCGGACCCGCTGGCGGCGTACTTCTCCACGCCGGCGCGGGCCTGGGAGCTCGGGCTCGGCGCGCTCACCGCCCTGGTCGCCTCCGCGGTGGCCGCCCGCTGGTCGGGCGTCGTGCGCGGGCTGGTGTGCGGCGCCGGCCTGGTGCTGATCGCGGTGGCCTGCGTCCTCTACACCGACCAGACGCCGTTCCCCGGCGCGGCGGCAGCGCTGCCGGTGGTCGGGGCCGCGCTGGTGCTGCTGGCCGGCGCCGGCGGGCAGACGACCCAGCCCCTGCCCGTCCGGGCGCTCGGCGTCCGGCCGATGCGGGTGGTGGGCGACTGGTCCTACTCGCTCTACCTGTGGCACTGGCCGGTGCTGATCATCGCCGAGCGGCGGCTCGGCCACGGGCTGGGCTTCTGGCGCACGCTGCTGTGCGTCGTGGTGGTCTTCGTCCTCTCCGCGCTCACCTACCGCTACGTCGAGACGCCGTTCCGCTCGCCGCTGCGGTTCCCGGTCCGGCGGGCGCTGGCGCTCTACCCGGCGGCGGTGGCGGTCGTGGCCGTCGGCGCGGTGGGTGGCCACTACTACAGCGACTACTCCTCCGGTGCCTTCGGCGACAACCCGGCGATCTCGCTGACGAACTTCGGGGTCGAGGACCCCGGCAAGTACGACCTCGCGAAGGACAAGACGGTCGCGCTGGTGCAGGCCTCGGTGATCGCCGCGCGGCACCACATGGCGATCCCGAGCAAGCTCGAGCCCGACATCCTGACCGTCCGCGACGACGAGCCCGACGTGGGGGAGTGCAGCTACGAGAAGGACTCCCGCGAGCTCTGCCCGCGGGGGGACACCACGGCGGAGCGCACCATTGTGGTCTTCGGCAACAGCCACGCCCGCATGTGGATCCCGGCCTTCGACAAGATCGGCGCGGAGCTCGGCTACCGCACCTACTACTTCGTGAAGCCCAACTGCGCGGCCACGCTGGTCACGGTCGGCGAGCTGGTCCCGGGCTCGCCCCTGTGGCCTGAGTGCGACGATTTCCGCTCCTGGGCGCTCGACCAGGTCGCGACCCTCGACCCCGACCTGGTCGTCGTGGCCTCGAGCGGCCCGAACCCGGTCCTCTACGACGACTCCGGCGACCGGATCCCCAAGGACGGCATCGACGCCGCGGCCCGCGACGGGTACGTCGACCTCTTCACCCGGCTCTCCACCACGGCCCAGCGGACCGTCCTGCTCCGCGACGTGCCGAAGTCGGAGGACCTCCCCGACGAGTGCCTGACGCAGAAGGGCAACGACCTGGGCGACTGCCTGTTCACGCCGCTGCCCGCGTCGGTCAACGACGCCGACCTCTCCGAGCAGGCCGCCGACCAGACCGGCACCGAGGTCGTGGACCCGACGAAGTGGATCTGCTGGGACGGCTCCTGCCCGGCGGTGGTCGGCGACGTGCTGCCCTACCGCGACCGCGGCCACCTCACGACGACGTACGCCGCCTCGCTCGCCGACGAGCTGGCTGACGCGCTGGGGCTCGGGACCGGCTGACACCAGCGACGCTCCGCCCCGGCCCCGGCAGGGGAGGACACTGCGGGGGTGAGCACGCTCGTGGGTCGGGAGGCGGTCCTGCGCTCCGTCGAGCGACTGCTGGACCACCCCGAGCAGGGGAGACCGGTGCTGGCCGTCGAGGGCGGACCGGGGATCGGCAAGACCGCGGTGTGGCTCGAGACCGTGGCGGACGCCGGCCGGCGTGGCCACCGCGTCCTGCAGGCGCGGCCCGCGCAGAGCGAGGCGCAGCTCTCCTTCTCGGGGATCACCGACCTGCTGGGTGCGGCCTTCGACGAGGTCGCGGACCACCTGCCGGCTCCGCAGGCGCGCGGCCTGGCCGCGGCCCTGCTCCGGGGCGAGCCCGACCGCCCGGTCGAGCTCCGTGCGGTCGCCACGGGCGTCGTCACGGCGCTCGGGCGGCTCTCCGACCAGGGGCCGGTGCTGGTGGCCGTCGACGACGTGCAGTGGCTCGACCCCGCCTCGCAGCGGGTGCTCGACTTCGTCGTGCGCCGGCTGCCGGCCGGCGTCGGCCTGCTGATGGCCCTGCGCCGCGAGCCCGACGGCGCGCCGTTCCCGCTCCTCGACGCGCTGCCGGAGGACCTGGTCCAGCGAGAGGTCCTGCAGCCGCTCTCCATGGCCGCCCTGCACCACCTCCTCCGTGACCGGCTGGGGCTGTCGCTGACCCGGCCGGAGCTCGGCCGCCTGGCGCGGGCCACCGAGGGCAACCCGCTGTTCGCCGTGGAGATGGGACGAGCGCTGGTCGCGCGGCCCGACGAGCGGACCCCGCACCACCCGCTGCCGGTCCCGTCCACGCTGCAGCACCTGCTGGCTGCGCGGATCGACGAGGTCTCGGACGCCGGCCGCGAGGCCCTGCTCGTCGCCGCCACCCTGTCGAGGCCCACCGCCGCTCTGGTGGAGCGGGCGCTCACCGCTGCGCCCGCCTCGGACGCCCTGGCCGAGGTCGTGGACGCGGACCTGCTGCTGCTCGACCAGGGGCGCCTGCGCTTCACCCATCCTCTGCTGGCCTCGGCCGTCTACGCGGCGGCCTCGGGGGAGGGCCGCCAGGCGCTGCACCGGCGGCTCGCCGCCCTGGTCGAGGACCCGGAGGAGCGGGCCCGCCACCTCGCGGCCGGCAGCCCCGGACCCGACGAGGCCGTGTCGCAGGAGCTGGAGCTGGCCGCCCGGCGGGCGGCGCTCCGCGGGGCCCCGGACACCGCGGCCGACCTCTACGACGGGGCGTGGCGCCTGACGCCGGACGACCGGCCCGACGACCTCGCCCGCCGGCTGTCGGGGCAGGCCGCGTCGCTCAACACGGTCGGAGACGTGGCGCCGGCGCGCTCACTCGCGCGGCGCGCGCTGGACTCGGCCAGCACGCCCGAAGGCCGGACCACGGCCCTGCTGCTGCTGGCCAGCATCGCGTGGTTCGACGGCCGAGCGGCCGACGCCACCGGACTGGCCGAGGAGGCACTGCGCACGGCCGGGGACGACCAAGCGCTCCTCGGAGCCGTCCACGCCCGGCTGGTGCGCTTCCAGTTCTCCCTCGACCTCCCCTCCGCCCTCCGCCACGCCGACCTGGCCCTGCCGCTCCTCGGGGAGGAGGAACCGGGTCTCCTCGCGCAGGTGCTGGTCGACCGCATGTTCGCCTCTGCGCTGCACGGCGACGCCGTACCGCGCGAGGCGGCGGACCGGGCCCTGGCCCTCGAGGAGCGCGCCCTCGAGCGGGGTGACCCGCCCCACCCGATGCCGTTGCTGTGGCACCACTGCATGGACGACCCGGTCACCGCTCGGGCCCGGTTCACAGCGGAGGAGGTCTGGTACCGCGAGCGCGGGGAGGACGTGTGGGTGGCCGACCACCTCTCCCACCTCGCGGTGGCGGAGCTGCACGCGGGCCGCACGCGCCTGGCCGCCGAGCACGCCGAGCGGAGCTGCGCCGCCCTCGACGGGCTCGACGTCGCCGGCCCCCGGGCGATGGTCTTCGAGAAGCGCGCCCTGGTGGACGGGCACCTGGGCCGGACCGGCAGGGCCCGCACCACGGTGCAGGGCCTGGTGGAGGACTACGACCGGGTGGGCCAGGACTGGTGGGCGGCGCTGTCCCTCTCGACGCTGGCCTTCGTCGAGTACGCCGCCGGCGACCCCCGCGCTGCCGACGCCGCCCTGGTGGCGATGCGCGAGCGGGCCGGCCGCGTCGGCGCGGTCGACGTCCTGTTCGACCGCAGCGAGCCCTTCCACATCGAGGTGCTGCTCGAGCTGGGTGACCGCGACGGCGCGCGCGACGCCCTGGCCCGGCTGGAGGAGCGCGGCCGCACCCTGCCCCGGCCGTGGATCTCGGCGGCACTGCCCCGGGCCCGGGCCCTGGTGGCCGCCGAGGACGGTGGGCTCGAGACGGCGTTGGCCCACCTCGACGACGCGGACCCGGAGCTGTGGTCGTCGCTGCCGTTCGAGCGGGGCTGGACCCTGCTCGTGCGAGGCCGGCTCCTGCGGCGCTCGCGGCAGAAGCGCTCCGCGGTGGAGGCCCTGACCGCGGCGGCCGAGCTGTTCGACGAGCTCGGCGCCCCCGCGTTCGCGGAGCGGGCGCGCCGCGAGCTGGACCGGGTCGGCCTGCGACGGACCGGACCGGAGCTCACGCCGTCGGAGCTCGCCATCGCGACCTTGGCGGCCACCGGCCTGACCAACCGCGAGGTGGCGCAGTCGGCGTTCGTCAGCCAGAAGACCGTGGAGGCCAACCTGGCCAGGGTCTACCGCAAGCTCGGGATCCGCTCGCGCGCCGAGCTCGGCTCCCACATGGCGCTGACGGACAGGGCGGACCCCGCCCAGACGTAGGGTTTCGCCCGATTCCTCCGCGGCCGGTCCTCCCTAGCGTCGACGACGTGCCTGGTCCCCGCGTCGAGAACACCTACCTGGTCGAGCACTACCGCCCCGGCCTGGCTGCGGCGGAGCTCGAGCAGTGCCTCGCGGGGGTCCGGGACCTGGTGCGGGCGCCGGGCGGCGCTGGCGCCCCCCTGCAGGTCGTGTGCTCGGTCATCGTGCCCGCGGACGAGGCCTTCCTCGTCCTGTTCCGCGCACGGTCCGAGGCGCACGTGCGGGAGGCCTACCTGCGAGCCGGCCTGACCCTCGACCGCCTCTCCCTCGCGCTTGCGGGAGACGGCGGCGGGACCGCCACCTGAGACCCAGCAGAACCCACGGGGCCCATGAGAACCCACGAGAACCGGCCCCAGGCCGGAGAGGAGCACGGCATGAACGCACTGCGAAGGAACCTGGTCGCCCTGGTGTCACTGCTCGCGGTCATCGGCACGCTCGGTGCGGCCGCGGCCCTGGCAGGCGACGCCCGGCCGTCGGGCCACCACGCGTCCCCGCGGCCCGACCACGAGCTCCACGGCACCTGGCTGACCACCGTCCAGCTCAGCGACGCGCCGCCCGGCGTGCCCACGAGCTTCGGCGCCCTCGACACCTTCCTGCCCGGCGGAGGACTCGTGGTGTCGAGCTCGGCGCCCCTGCCGAGCACCCGCGGGCTGGCGCACGGCAGCTGGTCGCACATCGGGCACCGCAACTTCACCGCCACGTTCACCTGGTTCCGCTTCGACGCGTCGGGTCAGCCCGTCGGCACCCAGCGGGTCACGCGCAGGATGAACGTGTCGAGGTCCGGATCGTCGTTCACCGGGACCGACCTCATCGAGGTCATCTCCCCGTCGGGCGCGGTGCTCGCCACCATCCACGGCACGGAGACGGGCACGCTCCTGCCCGGCTGAGGGCTCAGGCCCGGCTGCCGGCCAAGGCGCTCGCGAGGTGGTCCACCACCTCGCGGGCGTCGTCCTCGATGCCGTGGAGGAAGGTCGACCCCCGGCGCCGCAGCACCGGCAGGCCGAGCGCGTAGAGGCCGGGGCTGTCCACCACGCCGCCGTCGTGGCGCAGGTGGCCCTTGGCGTCGACCACGGGGACGTCGAGCCAGGAGTAGTCCGGGCGGTAGCCGGTGGCCCACAGGACCGTGGTGACCTCACCGCTGGTCAGGTCGAGCTGGAGCCGGGTGCGCTCGGGCATCCGCGTGGGCTCGGGGCGCTCGGGCGGTCCGAGGTCCTCCAGGCCGTTGGCCGCGGCGAACAGGTCGAAGCCGTCGAGCAGCCGCTGCTGCTTGAGGTCGGCGAGGGAGAAGACGTTGCGCAGGCCGCCGGAGAACAGCGCCGTGCCGTCGCGGACGCCGGCCAGCCGGCCGACCAGGGACACCCCGAGGTCGGAGAGCGCGTTGAGGTCGAGGGTGGCGCGCTCGGGGGTCCCGACCAGCTGCGGGGAGGGCAGCCGACGGGCGCGGTCGAGGTCGTCGAGCCGGTCGTACCGCTCGTCCCACAGCTCCGAGGCCTTCATCCACCACAGCACGTCGCGGCCGCGGTAGGTCCGCGGGAGCCGGGTGTGCTCGCCGACCGAGAGGACGACGCGGCGACCGGAGCGGACCAGCTCGGCGGCCAGCTGCACTCCGCTGGCCGAGGCACCCACGACCAGCACGCCGCCCTCGTCGAGCTGGTCGGGGGAGCGGTAGTCGAAGGTGGTCAGCTGCCGGACCTGGGGCGGCAGGGCGCCCGCCAACGCAGGCACGGTCGGCCGGTTGCAGGCGCCACTGGCGATGACCACGGCCCGGCCGGTCAGGGTGCCGGCCGGGGTGCTGACGGCGTACCCGTCGTCGGAGCGGCGCAGCGAGGTGACCTCCGTGCCGGTGCGCAGCGGTGCCTGCGTGCGGTCCGCGAAGGCGCCGATGTGCACGGCCACCTCGGGCGCCGTCATGTAGCCGTCCGGGTCCGGACCGGCGTAGGGGTGGTCGGGCAGCCCGCTCAGCCAGTTGGGGGTGAGCAGCCGCAGCGAGTCCCAGCGCTCGCGGCGCCAGGAGTTCGCCACCTCGCCGCGCTCGAGCACGACGTGGTCGATCGAGTGCCGGGTGAGGAAGTGGCTGGCCGCCAGCCCCGCGTGCCCGGCCCCGATGACGACGGCCGGGAAGGTCTCAGACAACCTCGACGGTCACATCGGTCGGGTTGGTCAGGGCGTCGAAGACGGCGGAGCGCTTCTGGGACTGCGCCACCAGGGCCTCGATCTCCTGCGGCGTGGCGTCGGCGTCGATCTTGAACTTCACGTGGATGTCGTTGAAGCCGTTGCGCACGTCGCTGTCGGCGCCGAGGATGCCGCGGATGTCGTGGCTGCCCTCCACAGTCGACTCGACCGAGCGGAGCTGGATCCCGCGGTTCTGCGCGACGGACGCGACGCCGGCGGAGAGGCAGCTGGCCAGGCCGACGAGGAGGTACTCGATCGGGGTGATGCCGTTGTCCTCGGCGGCGAAGACCGCCGGGTGGTCGGCGTCGAAGGTGTGCGGGACCTTGTGGTCCTGCTCCTCGCCGAGGCCGAAGAAGTTGTGGACCTGGATCTGGCTGTGCACGCCGTGCTGCCACGACGAGGTGGCTCGCCACTTGAACTGGGCCGCCTCGGGCGCCCCCTTCAGGACCTCTCGCGCGTCCAGCAGCGCCTGGACGTTGACTCCGTTGTCGGCCACGGGGCTCTCGGTGGTGGTCATCTGGCCACGCCTCTCTGGGGATCGTTCGTTTTGTCTAGCGGACTGATGGACAAATGTAAGCAGGTTCGCGGCTAGCATCGCCAGCATGTCGGCAGTCGAGACGCTCCGGGACGGCTCGGCCGGGTGGGTCGGGTCGGTCGGGACCGTCGAGACGCGCTACCTCGACCTCCCGGAGCCGGTCCGGCTCGAGTGCGGCCGTGAGCTCAGCGGGGTCCGCGTCGCCTACGAGACCTACGGCGAGCTGTCGCCGGCGCGCGACAACGTCATCCTGGTCTGCCACGCGCTGTCGGGTGACGCGCACGCGGCCGGGATCTCGGCGGCGCCGTCGGAGGAGAGCACCCGGGACGGGTTCGCGGCCGAGGAGCGCGACGGCTCGGCCAGCAAGGGCCTGGGCTGGTGGGACGGGATGATCGGTCCGGGCAAGGCCTTCGACACCGACCACTACTTCGTGGTCAGCACCAACCTGCTCGGCGGCTGCCGGGGCACGACGGGGCCGGGCTCGACCGACCCGGCCACCGGCGCGGCGTACGGCTCCGACTTCCCGGTGATCACCGTCGCCGACATGGTGCGCACCGAGCGCGCCTTCCTCACCGCGCTGGGCATCGACCGGCTCGCGGCGGTGGCGGGCGGCTCCCTGGGCGGCATGCAGGCCCTGGAGTGGGCGGTCCTCTACCCCGACCAGGTCGACGACATCGTGGTGATCGCCAGCACCCACGCCCTGCAGCCGCAGGGCGTGGCCTGGAACTCGATCGCGCGCGAGGCCATCAGGGCCGACCCGGACTGGCGCGGCGGCCACTACTACGGCACGGGCGTCAAGCCGGACGCCGGCATGGGGGTGGCCCGCATGATCGGCCACGTCACCTACCTGTCTGCGCAGGCGCTGGACGAGAAGTTCCACCGGCGGCTCCAGGACCCGGCCGAGGACGGCGGCATCCGCTTCACCCTCAGCGAGCCGGAGTTCGAGGTCGAGAGCTACCTGCGGCACCAGGCCGAGTCCTTCGTGAAGCGGTTCGACGCCAACACCTACCTCTACACCTCGCGGGCCCTGACCTACTTCGACCTGGCCCGCCAGCACGGCGACGGCTCGCTGGAGGCCGCGCTGGCGACGGTGGAGGCGCGCACGCTGCTCATCGCCTTCAGCTCCGACTGGCTCTACCCGCCCGCAGCCTCCCGCGAGATCGAGGCCGCCCTGCGCGCGCTGGGCAAGCCGGTCGAGGTGCACGTCATCGACGCGCCGTACGGCCACGACTGCTTCCTGCTGGAGGAGGCGCGCCAGACCCCGCTGATCCGAGACTTCCTGGGGGCCCGGCCGCGCCGCCGCCCGGGCCGCCGACTGACCGACCGAGCGACGAAAGAGGAACGGTGACCGACCACAGCTCCGCCCCCGAGGCCGACCACGACTTCGGCTTCGAGACCCGCCAGCTGCACGCGGGCCAGCGCCCGGACCCCAACACGGGCGCCCGCGCGGTGCCGATCTTCCAGACCACCAGCTACGTCTTCGAGGACCCGGAGTCGGCGGCGGCGTACTTCAACCTGCAGGAGTACGGCAACACCTACTCGCGGATCATGAACCCGACGGTCGCGGTGTTCGAGGAGCGGGTGGCCAGCCTCGAGGGCGGCGAGGGCGGGGTGGCCTTCGCCAGCGGGCTCGGCGCCCAGGCCGCCGCGCTGTTCACGCTGCTGGAGCCGGGCGACCACGTCGTCTCCTCCTCAGCGCTGTACGGCGGGACGGTCAACCAGTTCAAGCACGTGCTGCGGAAGCTGAGCGTCGAGGTGACCTGGGTGGACCCCGACGACCCGGACGCCTGGCGGGCCGCCGCCCGGCCGAGCACCAAGGCCTTCTTCGGCGAGACCATCGGCAACCCGGGCGGCAACGTCCTCGACATCGAGATGGTGGCCCAGATCGCCCACGAGCACGGTGCGCCGCTGCTGGTCGACAACACCTTCGCGACGCCGTATCTCTGCCGCCCGATCGAGTGGGGGGCAGACATCGTCATCCACTCGGCCACCAAGTTCATCGGGGGCCACGGCACCACCATCGGCGGCGTGGTCGTCGACTCCGGCACCTTTGACTGGTCCAATGGCCGGTTCCCGGTCGTCGCGGATCCCTCGCCCGCCTACCACGGCCTGCAGTTCCACGAGACCTTCGGCACCTACGGCTACCTGATGAAGCTGCGCGCCGAGACGCTGCGCGACCTGGGTGCCCCGCTCTCGCCGTTCAGCGCCTTCCTCATGCTGCAGGGGCTCGAGACCCTCTCGCTGCGCATGGAGCGCCACGTGACCAACGCCCGCCTGGTCGCGGAGTTCCTCGAGTCGCACCCGTTGGCGTCCCAGGTGACCTACGCGGGCCTCGGCTCCAGCAGCTACGCCCCGCTTGTCGAGAAGTACCTGCCCCGAGGCGCGGGCGCCGTCTTCTCCTTCGACTGCGCGGGTGGGCGGCAGGGCGGGCAGGAGCTGATCCGCGGCCTGACGCTGTGGTCGCACCTGGCCAACGTTGGGGACGCCAAGAGCCTGGTCATCCACCCCGCCAGCACCACCCACCGCCAGCTCAGCGACGACGAGCTCGCGGCCAGCGGCGTCGGGCCCGGCACCGTCCGGCTCTCGGTCGGGACCGAGTCGGTCGACGACCTCCTGTGGGACCTCGAGCAGGCCCTGGCCCGGCTCGGTGCGACCGTCGAGGCGGACGTGGTGCCGGCATGAGCGACCTGAGCCGCTACCAGGACCCGCTGACCATCCAGCGGGTGCTCCACGGCGGCCGCACGGTCGCCATCGTGGGCCTCTCGAGCAACGAGCTGCGCGCCAGCTACTTCGTCGGCTTCTACCTCCAGCGCCACGGCTACCGGGTCATCCCGGTCAACCCGCGCGAGACCGAGATCCTGGGGGAGCGCTGCTACCCGAGCCTGCGGGACGTCCCCGAGCACGTGGACGTGGTCGACGTCTTCCGGGCGCCGGACGCGCTGCCCGACATCGCGCGCCAGACGGTGGAGATCGGTGCCGGCGCGATGTGGTGCCAGTTCGGGGTCATCAACGAGGAGGGCAACCGCATCGCCGAGGAGGGCGGGGTCACGGTGGTCGTGGACCGGTGCCTGAAGATCGAGCACGCGCGCTACGTCGGCCGCATGCACTGGCTGGGCTTCAACACCCACCGGATCACCTCGGTACGCACCGGGATCCAGTGAGCGACCACCCAGCGGTGGCTGAGGTGCGAGGCCGGCTGCGGCCGAGCCTCGAAGCCTCCGCACCGGTGCTGGGAGGTGGTCCCCCCAGCACCGGGTCACCTGGCTTCGAGGCTCAGGCGCTGGGCGCCTTCGCACCTCAGCCACCGAAGGGCGTGCGCCGGGATCCAGTGAGCGACGCCCCAGCGGTGGCTGAGGTGCGAGGCCGGCTGCGGCCGAGCCTCGAAGCCTCCGCACCGGTGCTGGGAGGTGGTCCCCGCCCAGCACCGGGTCGCGTGGCTTCGAGGCTCAGGCGCTGGGCGCCTTCGCACCTCGGCCACCGAGGGGTGCGCACTCTGCGAGAGGCGACTTCGTGTGCTGAGTACCCCCGGTAGGATTCGAACCTACGCTTCCGCCTCCGGAGGGCGGCGCTCTATCCCCTGAGCTACGGGGGCTCGGTGTTGCTGGGGAACGACGGGAACCATACCCGTGCCGCGTCCGCCGGAAGAAACTGGTGCGAGCGGGGTGCGGCCGCGCCGATACCCTTGACCGGTGACTCCCGAGCAGCTGTCCACCGCGATCGTCGACGTGCTGGCGACGCTGTCCGACGAGGGTGCGCTCACCCTGCCGGACGGTGTGCCCGCAGCGGTGACGGTGGAGCGCCCGCGGGTCCGCGAGCACGGCGACTACGCGACCAACGTCGCGCTCCAGCTGGCCAAGAAGGCCGGCACCAACCCGCGCGACCTCGCAGGCCGGATCCAGGACCGCCTGGTCAAGGTCGAAGGCATCGCGGGCGTGGACATCGCCGGGCCCGGCTTCCTCAACATCCACGTGGAGGCGGGGGCGCAGGGCGTCATCGCCGACCAGGTGGTCGAGGCGGGCGCCCGCTACGGCGCCAGCGACGCCCTGGCGGGGCAGAACATCAACCTGGAGTTCGTCAGCGCCAACCCGACCGGACCGCTCCACATCGGCGGGGTCCGCTGGGCCGCCGTGGGCGACGCCCTGGGCCGGGTCTTCGAGTTCTGCGGCGCCGCGGTCACCCGCGAGTACTACTTCAACGACCACGGCGCCCAGATCGACCGCTTCAGCTCCTCGCTGCTGGCCAAGGCCAAGGGCCTGCCCGCGCCGGAGGACGGCTACGGCGGCGACTACATCGCGGAGATCGCCCAGGCGGTGATCGCCAGGCGGCCCGAGGTGGTGGACCTGCCCGACGACCAGGCCCAGGAGGTCTTCCGCAACGAGGGCGTCGAGATGATGTTCGCCGAGGTCAAGCAGAGCCTGCAGGACTTCCGGGTGGACTTCGACGTCTACTTCCACGAGGACGACCTGCACAAGAGCGGGGCCGTGGAGCGCGCCATCGAGCGGCTGACCGCGCTCGGCAACACCTACGAGGCCGACGGGGCCCTGTGGCTCGCCACCGAGAAGTTCGGCGACGACAAAGACCGGGTCATCGTCCGGTCCAACGGACAGCCGGCCTACCTGTCCGGCGACCTGGCCTACTACCTCGACAAGCGGGAGCGGGGCTTCGACCGCTGCTTCATCATGCTCGGCGCCGACCACCACGGGTACGTCGGCCGCATGATGGCCATGTGCGCGGCCTTCGGTGACGAGCCGGGCGTGAACCTCGAGATCCTCATCGGCCAGCTCGTCAACCTGCTCCGCGACGGCGAGCCGATGCGGATGTCCAAGCGGGCCGGCACCGTCATCTCGATCGACGACCTCGTCGGCGCGATCGGCGTGGACGCCGCGCGCTACGCCCTGGCGCGCTACACCAGCGACACCACCATCGACCTGGACCTCGACCTGTGGGCCAAGGCCTCCAGCGACAACCCCGTCTACTACGTCCAGTACGCCCACTCGCGGAACTGCTCGCTCCTGGCCAGCGCGGCCCAGCTGGGCCTCTCGCCCGAGTCGCACCCGGAGCTGCTGACCCACGAGAAGGAGGGCGAGCTGCTCCGGGCGCTGGCGGAGTTCCCCCGGGTCGTGGAGGCGGCCTGCCAGCTGCGCGAGCCGCACCGGGTGGCCCGCTACCTCGAGGACACCGCGGCCTCGTACCACCGCTTCTACGACAACTGCCGGGTGCTGCCCATGGGTGACGAGGAGCC
>CAZEPK010000129.1:0-12818 GCA_964514085.1 uncultured Nocardioides sp. | reverse complement strand
CAAGGAGCTGTACCTCTTCGGCCAGTACGGCAACGAGCGCTGGAGCTCGACCAACCGCCGGGTGATCGGGCCGCGCCCCCCGCACGGCCTCGCGACGTTCATCGCCGAGCTGCCGCGGCTGCTGCGGCGCGTGGGTGCCGAGGGCGCCCACATCGAGGAGAAGGGGCTGGCGGTCGCCGTCCACACCCGCCGGCTGGAGAACCCCGAAGAGGCCTTCGAGGACCTCCTGCCCGCGCTGCGCGAGCTGGCCACGAGCCACGAGCTCGTCGTCGAGCCGGGCAAGCAGGTGATCGAGGTGCGCTCGCCCGGGATGAACAAGGGGATCGTCGTCGACCGGCTCGTCGAGGAGCTGGACGTCGGCGGCTTCGTCTTCGTCGGCGACGACCTGGGCGACGTGGAGGCGTTCGAGGCGGTGGCCGCGCTGGCCAAGGAGGGTCTGCCCACCCTGCTGGTCTGCTCCGCCTCCGACGAGGAGAGCGCCCTGGTCGCGCGCTCCGACGTCCTGGTGCACGGCCCCGAGGGCGTGCTCGAGCTGCTCCGCCAGCTCACCTCGGACGCCGCCTCCCTGCGCGCCTGACGCCCACCCGTCGTTACTGCTCATCAGTAACGACGGGTCGGGGTGGCGGTGGGTGCCGACCCGTCGTTACTGCTCATCAGTAACGACGGCTCGGGGTGGCGGTGGGCGGTGACCCGTCGTTACTGCTCATCAGTAACGACGGGTCGGCGTGGTGTTCGCCCAGGGAGAACGCAGGAACAGCGGCCGGTGACCAGAAGTTGAGCCGGTATGACTCAACCCTCGCTCCCGGTGCTGTTCCTCTCGGACCTCGTGGTCCTGCCCGGCATGGTCGTGCCGATCGCCCTCGACGACGCGGCCCAGGCCGCCGTCGACGCCGCCCGCTCCAGCTCCGGTGGTGAGCTGCTGCTCGCCCCGCGCCTCGAGGACCGCTACGCGTCGTACGGCGTCGTGGCGAGCGTCGAGCGCGTCGGCCGCCTGATGGGCGGCGGACCCGGCGCCGTGCTGAAGGCGGGCGCCCGCGCCCGGATCGGGTCCGGCGTGACCGGCCCCGGTGCCGCGCTCTGGGTCGAGGTCGAGCCGGTCCACGAGACCGTCTCCGACCGGGCCCGCGAGCTGGCCGAGGAGTACAAGCGCGTCGTGGTCGCCGTCCTGCAGCGGCGCGAGGCCTGGCAGGTCATCGACCAGGTCCACCAGATGTCGGACCCCAGCCTGATCGCGGACGCGGCCGGCTACGCGCCGTACCTCTCCGACGAGCAGAAGCGCGAGCTCCTCGAGACCCCGGACGTCGAGCAGCGGCTCGAGACCGTGATCGTCTGGACCCGCGACCACCTCGCGGAGGCGGAGATCTCGGACAAGATCAGCGAGGACGTCCGCGACGGCATGGAGAAGTCGCAGCGCGAGTTCCTCCTGCGCCAGCAGCTCGCCGCCATCCGCAAGGAGCTCGGCGAGGGCGAGCCCGAGGGCGCCGAGGACTACCGCGGCCGCGTCGAGGCCGCCGACGTCCCCGACGACGTGCGTGCCGCGATGCTCAAGGAGGTCGACAAGCTCGAGCGCTCCAGCGAGCAGAACCCCGAGGCGGCCTGGATCCGCACCTGGCTCGACACCGTGCTCGAGCTCCCCTGGGGCGTCACCACCGAGGACGTCGACGACGTCGCCGGTGCGCGCGACGTGCTGGACGCCGACCACCACGGCCTGGACGAGGTCAAGGAGCGGATCGTCGAGTACCTCGCCGTCCGCGCCCGCCGGACCGCACGCGGCCTGCAGGTGATCGGCGGCCGCGGCTCCGGCGCGGTGATCCTGCTGGCAGGCCCTCCCGGCGTGGGCAAGACCTCGCTGGGCGAGTCGGTCGCGCGGGCCATGGACCGCAAGTTCGTCCGCGTGGCCCTCGGTGGCGTCCGTGACGAGGCCGAGATCCGCGGTCACCGGCGCACGTACGTCGGCGCGCTGCCCGGTCGCATCGTGCGGGCCATCAAGGAGGCCGGCTCGATGAACCCGGTCGTCCTGCTCGACGAGGTCGACAAGATCGGCGCCGACTACCGCGGCGACCCGGCGGCGGCGCTCCTGGAGGTGCTCGACCCGGCGCAGAACCACACGTTCCGCGACCACTACCTCGAGCTGGACCTGGACCTGTCCGACGTCCTCTTCATCGCGACCGCCAACGTCGTCGAGCAGATCCCCTCGGCCCTGCTGGACCGGATGGAGCTGGTCACCCTCGACGGCTACACCGAGGACGACAAGGTGGCCATCGCCCGCGACTTCCTGCTGCCCCGGCAGCTGGAGCGGGCGGCGCTGACCGCCGACGAGGTCACGATCTCCGACGCGGCGCTGCGCGAGCTGGCCGCGAACTACACCCGCGAGGCGGGCGTGCGGCAGATGGAGCGGCTGCTGGCCAAGGCGCTGCGCAAGGCCGCGACCAGGCTGGCCGTGGGCGACGCGGAGCGCGTCGACGTGGACGAGGCCGACCTCAAGGAGCTGCTGGGCCGGCCGCGCTTCACCCCCGAGTCGGCCGAGCGCACCTCGGTCCCGGGCGTGGCCACCGGCCTGGCCGTGACGGGCCTCGGCGGTGACGTGCTGTTCATCGAGGCCTCGGCCCACGACGGCACGGCGGGGCTGACCCTCACCGGTCAGCTCGGCGACGTGATGAAGGAGTCGGCCCAGATCGCGCTGACCTTCGTGAAGTCGCACGCCGCGCAGCTCGGGGTCGACCCGGCGTACTTCGAGGACAAGGCGATCCACGTCCACGTGCCCGCCGGTGCCACGCCCAAGGACGGACCGTCCGCGGGCATCACCATGGTCACCGCGCTGACGTCGCTGGCCACCGGTCGCCCGGTCCGGTCCGAGGTCGGCATGACCGGCGAGGTGACGCTCAACGGGCGGGTCCTCCCGATCGGCGGTCTGAAGCAGAAGCTGCTCGCCGCCCAGCGGGCCGGGCTGACCGAGGTGTTCGTGCCGCTGCGCAACGAGCCCGACCTGGACGACGTCCCGGCCGAGGTGCGCGAGGCGCTGACCGTGCACATCGTGGGCGACGTCCTCGACGTCGTCCGCGGTGCGCTGACCCCGGTGGAGGAGCTGCGGTCGGAGGACGAGGCCACCGCAGCGGCCTGACCGCCGGAAGGTACGCCGCCCCGGGAGCTCGGCTCCCGGGGCGGCGTGCGTGCGTCCGGGCCGGAGTAGTCCGTGATCCTGTCGCCCCAGGACCGCTGGTCCGAGGGCCAGAACGTCACGGACTACCCCCGCTGCGTGAAGTCCACATCTCGGGACCCGTGTTCACGAACTGAGACGGGCGCCCGTACAGTGGGTCCTGCTCATCAAGAGGGACAGAGGGTACGGCCCTGCGAAGTCCCGGCAACCGCCGCGAGTCCCCTGCCTCCAGCACCACAGGAGGCGGTCGCGGAAAACGGTGCCAAATCCGTCCCGGCGCGAGGTACGTGCCGGGGAAGATGAGAAGGAGGACCCATGAGCACCGTCGTCGCCGAGCACGCCTCGCACCCCGCCACCACGAAGAAGCCGCTCCGCGAGGGCGCCTTCGGCCACGCCACGGCCCTGGCCTGCCGCGAGTGCGGCCACCAGGTCGCGCTCGGGCCGTTCTACGCCTGTCCGGAGTGCTTCGGGCCGCTGGAGATCGCCTACGACTTCCCGCAGGTGACCCGTGAGGAGATCGAGGCCGGCCCCCGCAACATCTGGCGCTACAAGGCGCTGCTGCCGGTGCCGACCGACATCGAGCAGAGCCCCAACACCGAGCCCGGCTTCACCCGGCTGCTCCAGGCGCACAACCTCGGCCGCGAGCTGGGGATCGACCGGCTGTGGGTCAAGGACGACTCGACCAACCCCACCAACTCCTTCAAGGACCGCGTCGTGGCCTGCGCGCTCAGCGCGGCCCGCGAGCTCGACGCCAAGGTCTTCGCCTGCCCCAGCACCGGCAACCTGGCCAACGCCGTCGCTGCGGCGGGCGCCCGCGCCGGGATCCGCACGGTGGTCTTCATCCCCAGCAACCTGGAGCAGCCCAAGCAGGTCAACTCCGCGATCTTCACCGAGCAGCTCGTGGCGGTGAACGGCAACTACGACGACGTCAACAAGCTGGCCTCGGAGATCGCCGGCGAGGAGGAGGGCTGGGCGTTCGTCAACGTCAACGTCCGCCCCTACTACGCCGAGGGCTCCAAGACCCTGGGCTACGAGATCGCCGAGCAGCTGGGCTGGCGGCTGCCCGACCAGATCGTCATCCCGGTGGCCTCCGGCTCCCAGCTGACCAAGGTGCACAAGGCCTTCCAGGAGCTGATCAAGCTCGGCCTGGTCGAGGACAAGCCCTACCGCGTCTTCGGCGCCCAGGCCACGGGCTGCTCGCCGGTCTCGGTCGCCTACAAGGCCGGCGTCGACGCCATCCGCCCGGTCAAGCCCGACACGATCGCCAAGAGCCTGGCGATCGGCAACCCCGCCGACGGCATCTACGTCCTCGACATCTGCCGCCAGACCGGCGGCGCGGTGGAGGACATCACCGACGACGAGGTCCGCGACGGCATCGTGCTGCTGGCCCGCACCGAGGGCATCTTCACCGAGACCGCCGGCGGCACCACGGTCGGCGTCCTGAAGAAGCTGGTCGACACCGGCCAGCTCGACACCACTCTCGAGACCGTGGTCATCAACACCGGCCACGGCCTCAAGACCCTCGACGCCGTGTCCGGCATCGTGGGGCCGGCCGCCACCATCGAGTCGACGTACGCCGCGTTCACCGCCTCCGGCATCGCCTGACCGCGAGCCGACCCAGCCGCAGGACCGAGGAGAGACCAGAAGTGACCGCATCCGTCCGCATCCCGACGATCCTGCGCACCTACACCGGCGGTGAGTCCGAGGTGGCGGCCGACGGCGAGACCCTGCTGGAGGTCCTCGACGACCTCGACGCCCACTACGCCGGCATCAAGGGCCGGATCCTGGACGACCACGGCGGCCTGCGGCGCTTCGTCAACGTCTACGTCGGCAACGACGACGTGCGCTTCCTCGACAACCTCGCCACGCCGACGCCGGACGGCGTCCAGATCTCGGTGATCCCGGCGGTCGCCGGCGGCTAGTCGGGTCGCTCGCTGGTGATCCGTCTGCGGGGCGGAGCGCGGCACTCCCCGTCAGACCGCAGACGGATCGGCGTCCAGGCCGGCGCGGCGCTCCTCGAGGTGGGCCCGCTCGGCCTCGTTGGCGCAGCGGCCGACCGCGTCGTCGTACGCCGCGCGCGCCTGGTCCGCGCGACCGGCTCGGGCCAGCAGCTCCGCGCGGACGGCGGGGAGCCGGTGGCCCGGCAGCTCGGCATCGGTCAGCCCCTCGAGGGCGGCCAGACCGGCCAGCGGGCCGTCCGCCTCGCCCACGGCGACCGCGCGGTTGAGGCGGACCACAGGGGAGTCGGCCAGCCCGAGCAGCTCGTCGTAGCGGGCCACGACGCGTGACCAGTCGGTCGCCGCGGCGGTCGGCGCGATGGCGTGCTCGGCAGCCACCAGCGCCTGGAGGAGGTACGGCGCGGGCGGGGCGTGCGCGAGCGGCGTGAGCAGCTCGATCGCCTCGCGGATCTCCGCACGCCGCCACCGGCCGCGGTCCTGGTCGGGCAGCAGGACCAGCCGCCCGTCGCGGACCCGGGCGTCGCGCCGTGAGTGCTGGAGGAGCATCAGCGCGAGCAGCGCGTCGACCTCGGCGTCGCGCTCGGGCAGCACCTCGCGCAGCACCCGCACCAGGCGGAGCGCCTCGCCGGCCACGTCCGCCCGGAGGACGTCGCTGCCCGAGCCGGGCGCGTAGCCGGCGGTGAAGGCCAGGTAGGCGACCCCGGTGACCACCCGCACGCGCTCGGCGAGCTCGGGCCCGCGGGGGACGCCGAACGACTCGCCCGCCAGCCGCTTCCGGGCCCGGGTCAGCCGCGCGGCCATCGTCGAGGTCCGCACCAGGAACAGGCGGGCCAGGTCCTCGGTCGACACCCCGAGCACCAGGCGCAGGGTGAGGGCCGCCGCGGCCTCGGGCGGCAGGGCCGGGTGCGCGCAGAGCAGCACCAGCCGCAGCCGCTCGTCGGCCACCCCGCCGCCCTCGCCCGGATCGGCCATGGTGCGCTGTGCCTCCTCGGTCAGGTCGGCCTCCACGGCCAGCAGCGGGAGCTTGCGGCTCGCGACCGCCTCGGCGCGGAGCCGGTCGGTGACCCGGCGCCGGGCCGCGACCAGCAGCCAGGCCGCGGGGTTGGCCGGTACGTCGTTCGCGGGCCAGGTCCGCGCCGCCGCCTCGAACGCGTCGGCCAACCCGTCCTCGGCCAGGTCCAGCCGGCGGTAGCGCGCGACGAGCAGGGCCAGCAGCCGGCCCCACTCGTCGCGCAGCAGGTCCTCGAGCCCGGTCAGGTCTCGACCTCGAGGGTGGGCCGGACCTCGACGGTGTAGTCCTGCGGCAGCAGCGCCGCTGCCTCCACGGCGGTCTGCAGATCCGGCACGTCGATGAGGTAGAAGCCACCGAGCTGCTCCACGGTCTCCGCGAACGGCCCCTCGGTGGCCGGGCGGTCGTGGCCCGGACGTAGGGTCCTCGCCCGCTCGGGACGGTGCAGCGCGTCCCCGGCCACGATCGAGCCGCGGTCGCGGACCGCCGCCGCGAAGGAGCGGTAGGCCTCGAACGTGCGCTCCCGCTCGGCCTCGTCGGCGGCGTCCCAGGTGTCGAAGTGGTCGGGTGAGGCGAGCAGCACGAGGTACCTCATCTCCTCAGACCTCCACCTCGAGCGTGGGCCGGACCTCGACGACGTACTCCTGCGGCAGCAGCGCCGCGACCTCGAGCGCCGTCTCCAGGTCCGGCACGTCGATGAGGTAGAAGCCACCGAGCTGCTCCACGGTCTCCGCGAAGGGGCCTTCGGTCACGGTGCGGTCGGCGCCCGGAGCGAGCCGGCGGGCCTCCGCCGGTCGGTCAAGGGCCTCGCCCGCGACGATGGTCCCCCGGGACCGGACCGCCTCGGAGAACGCCCCGAAGTCGCGGTAGACCCGCTCGCGCAGCGCGTCGTCGGCCCCCTCCCACCGGTCGAAGTGGTCCTCCTCGGCCATCAGGACCAGGAACCTCACGACGCGCCTCCCGTCGCCGCGCGCACCTCGATGGCGCCCTCGCCGCGGCCGAGGACCCGGCAGACGTCGACCAGGTCGTCGAGGTCGTCGGACTCGACCAGGTAGAAGCCGGTGAGCTGCTCGACGGTCTCGGCGTACGGGCCCTCGGTGACGGTCTGGCGGCCGTCGGCGTCGGTGCGCAGCACGCGGGCCTCGCGCGAGTGGCCGAGCTCGGCGCCGCCGGTGACCCGGTGGCCGCGCTCCTCCAGCGTCCGGGCGAACTCCCGGTGGACGGCGTAGACGCGCTCCCGCTCCGCCTGCGGCGTGGCCTCCCAGGCCGACTCGTCGCCGGGCAGCAGCACCACGTAGGCGGTCACGACTCCTCCCGGACCGGACGGGGCCGGATCTCGAGGCGCGTGTGGCCCTCGAGCATGAGCTTCGCGGCCTCGACCACGACGTCGTAGTCGGGCGCCTCCACGATGAAGAAGCCGCTGACCTGCTCCACGGTCTCGGCGTAGGGGCCCTCGGTGACGACCGCGCCTCCCGCGGCGTCCTTGGTCAGCAGGCGGGCCTCCCGCGAGTGGCTGAGGTCGGCACCGCCGACGATCTTCGCGCCCCGCTCCTCGAGCAGCTTCCCGAAGCGCTCGTCGGCGGCGTAGGTCTGGTCCTTGACCTCGTCGCTGGCGGCCTCCCAGGCGTCCTCGTCGGCGTCGATGGCGAACACGACATATTGCGGCATGGCTCTCCTCCGTCGGAGTGTCGGATTGTGTCACCGGGATGACGGGCGAGGTCGGCCATGATCGACAGGTGCCGGAGATCCTCCTCGTGACGAGCGCCGACCTGCCCGCGGGCGAGCCCGGCGGCGACCTGCTGACCACAGCCCTCGCCGCCAGGGGACTGGAGTCCGACTGGGTGGCCTGGGACGACCCCGCGGTCGACTGGTCCGCCGCCGCGCTCGTCGCCGTCCGCTCGACGTGGGACTACCACCGCCGCACGGCGGAGTTCCTGGCCTGGGCGCGGTCGGTGGAGGCGCGGACGCGGCTGCTCAACGGCGCCGAGGTGTTCGCCTGGAACGCCGACAAGCGCTACCTCGTCGACCTCGCGCTGCCCCACGTGCCCACCGCCGCGCTCGACGACCGCGCCGGGCTGGCCGCGCTGCTGGAGCGGTGGGGGACGGTGGTGGTCAAGCCGCGGGTCGGGGCGAGCGGCATCGGGGTGGTGGTCGCGGAGCGCCCGGCCGACGCGGCCGCCCTCACCGGAGGTCCCTGGGTGGTGCAACCGCTGGTCGAGACCGTGCGGACGGTGGGGGAGACGTCGGTCTTCGTCCTCGGCGGCCGGGCCACCTCGCAGGTGGACAAGCGGCCCGGCGGCGACGAGGTGCGGGTGCACGAGGAGTACGGCGGGACCTCGGTCCCGGCACCCCTGGACCCGGAGCGGGCCGCGCTGGCCGAGCGGGCCGTGGCCTGGGTGGGCGAGCGGTTCGGGCGGCCGCCGACGTACGCCCGGATCGACGTGATGCGGTGGCAGGACGCATGGGTGGTCAGCGAGCTGGAGCTGATCGAGCCCGGGCTCTACCTCGACGTCGACCCGGCGCCCGCCGCGGCGTTCGCCGACGCCGTGGCCGCGGTGCTGGCCTGAGACCCACCCCTGTGGGTACTGCCCGCCCATGTCAGCACGAGCGGACTCCGGTGCGAGCGCCCCGTCTAGCACCAAGACGGGCATCACCCGCACCAAGGACGTCGAGACGGTCATCCACCAGAACGACGAGGACCACGGCGGCCTGCGCAAGAGCCTGAGCGCCCGCGACCTCATGGGCTTCGGGATCGGCATCATCATCGGCACGGGCATCTTCGTGCTGACCGGCGTGGAGGCCAAGAACCAGGCCGGACCGGCGATCACCATCTCCTTCGTGATCGCCGGCGTGGTCGCGATGCTGGCGGCGCTCTGCTACGCCGAGCTGGCCGCGGCCGTGCCGACCGCCGGCTCGTCGTACACCTACGCCTACACCACCATCGGCGAGGTCTTCGCCTGGATCATCGGCTGGGACCTGGTGCTGGAGTTCGCGCTCGGCTCGGCCACCGTCGCGCGCGGGTGGTCGGGCTACCTGCAGGACTTCCTGGGCCTGCCGACCTCGCTGTTCGGGGAGGAGGCGCCCGTCAACGTGGGGGCGATCCTCATCGTGGTGGTGCTGGGCGTCATCGCCACGGTCGGCATCCGCGAGGCGAAGTGGGTCACCAACCTCCTGGTGCTGGTCAAGGTGAGCATCACCGTCTTCGTGATCGTGGCCGGCATCTTCTACCTCAAGGCCGCCAACCTCACGCCGTTCATCCCCGAGAGCGAGCCCGCGAGCAGCTCCTCGGGCGGGCTGTCGAGGCCGCTGTGGCAGTTCGCGACCGGGGCCGAGCCGACCGCCTTCGGCGTGGCCGGGATCCTGGCGGCCACCGCGGTGGTGTTCTTCGCCTACTCCGGCTTCGAGGCGGTCGCCAATCTCGGCGAGGAGACGAAGGACCCGGGGCGGGACATGCCGCGCGGCCTGATCGGCACGCTCATCATCTGCACGATCCTCTACCTGCTGGTCTGCGTGGTGCTGACCGGCATGGTCGACTACCGCGACCTGTCCGAGGGCGCCCCGATCTCGGACGCCTTCACCCAGGTCGGGCTGGGCTGGGCCAGCAAGCTGGTGAGCATCGCCGCCGTGGCCGGTCTGACCTCGGTGATCCTGGTCGACATCGTGGGCATGGCGCGGATCGGCTTCGCCCTGTGCCGCGACGGCCTGCTGCCGCCGGCGGTCGGGAAGGTGCACGAGAAGTACGGCACGCCGGCGCGCCTGACCATGGGCACCACCGTGGCGGTGGCCGTGATCGCCGCCTTCGTCCCGATCGACACGCTGGCCGAGATGGTCAGCATCGGCACACTCTTCGCCTTCTTCGTGGTGGCGATCGCGGTCGTCGTGCTCCGTCGCACCAAGCCGCGCATGGAGCGGCCCTTCCGCACCCCCAACGTGCCGTGGCTGCCGGTGGCCTCCGCCGTCACCTGCGTGGCGCTGATGGCCAGCCTGGCCACCGAGACCTGGCTGCGGTTCCTGGTCTGGCTGGCCGTGGGCATGCTGATCTACGTCTTCTACGGCCGCACCCACTCCCGGCTCGCCCCCGGCGTCTCGGACGCGAAGGTGCAGAGCGCCCTCGGCGCCGACGACGTCGAGTAGGCACCTGGGCGGCGGGTCGGGCGGCTCTGTCCCAACCCCGGAGGCGGCTCGTGCGTTCATAGGGCATGACGGACCGGGACCCGGCCGTCTCGTTCACCCGCTGGGCGAGCGAGCGGCAGCAGGCGCTGCTGCGCACGGCGGTGCTGCTCTGCGGTGACCACCACCGGGCCGAGGACCTGGTCCAGGACGCGCTCACCAAGGTCGCCGTCCGGTGGTCCAGGCTGCGCGACCAGAACCCCGACGCCTACGCGCGCCAGGTGATGGTCCGCACCAACATCTCGTGGTGGCGCAAGCACCGCCGCGAGGTGGTGCTCGACGTCCAGGAGGGCCGGGCGGACCCGGCGGCGCCCACCACGGCCGTCGACCGCCGGCTCCTGCTCGACCACGCGCTGGCCCGGCTGACCCCGCGCCAGCGCGCCACCGTGGTGCTGCGGTTCTACGACGACCTCAGCGAGCGCGACACCGCCGAGGCGCTGGGCGTCAGCACCGGCACCGTGAAGAGCCAGACCCACGCCGCGCTGGCCCGGCTGCGCGCCGCCGCACCCGAGCTGGCCGACCTGCTGGAGGACGTGACATGACCCAGGAACGACTGCGCGAGCTGCTCCGCGAGCGGGTGGCTGAGGAGACCATGACCGACCGGTCGGCCCGGGCCTGGCAGGCCGCGCGCGTCGTACGCCGGCGGCGCCGGCTCGGCGCCGCGGCCGGCGTGGTCGCGGCGACCCTCGGGGTCTCGGCCGGGATCGCGGCGGTCCAGTCGACCCCGCCGGACCCGCGGCGCGAGGCCGGCACCTCCGACGGCGCCCCGACGGACACCACCCCGGACACCGCCCCGGACACCACCCACGACACGACGTACCAGCGCTACCCGGTCTGGTGGAGCCCCGACCAGGTCGAGGAGCAGCAGCTCCCCGCGGTGGCCTCCTCGCTGCCCGCCGAGATCGACCTCGACGGCCTCGCCGGGGCCGACGACGACATGACCCGCGCCCTCGCGGTCTTCGAGCGGGGCCGCTCGCTGGTCGTGCTGGGGCCGGACGGGGCCGCCCGGACGGTGGACCTCTCGGGGCTCGAGGAGGTGGAGAAGGACAACGGCTACGCCTACTTCCCGACGCCCTCCCTGGCGCAGGACGGCTCCGCCGTGACCTTCGCCCAGCCCGACGACATGGTGGCGTCCTACGACGTCGCCACCCGGCGCTGGGGCTCCTACACGATGGCCACCGCGGTGGCCGGGGACCCGCCGCACCCGGGCTTCGACAGCGGTCCGGCCCAGCAGTACGGCCCCCAGCTCGACGGGGCGGCCAGCTACGGGATGGGGCTGCCCATCCCGGTGCGCGACCCGGGCACCAATCTTTCCGACCCCGAGTTCATGATGACGGCGGAGGGCATCCTGGCCTTCACCTGGACCATCGACGACGGTGGCCACAGCCGCTACAAGGACTGCTGCGCCGTGGCGGGCTGGCTCGACGCCGACACCGTGGTCTACGAGTCGCGCCAGGACACCTCGCTGCTGGTGTCGTGGCGCGTCGGCACCCACGACTTCGGACTGGTCTCGCGCATCCGCGGCGCCTACGACGCGGCCGGCTACGCCCTCTGACCTGGCCCTGACCGGACTCTGACCAGGTCCGCCGGGCTCGGGAACAATTACGTGGGAGCGATCCCACGAGAACTGTTGACATACGCTGTGACAGCCGTCACTGTTCCGTGGGAACGCTCCCACTCAGCCTCGGACACCGCGCCAGACGGGAACCACAGCCATGGACCACCAGCACCGCGCCACCCGCAGGATCGCCGCAGCAGCCGGCCTCCTGCTCACCGCCTCCGCTGCCCTCGCAGGCTGCGGGGACGACGGCGCCGACGGTGCCGACTCGACGACCCTGCGGGTCAGCGTGTTCGGCAACTTCGGCTACGAGAAGCTCTACAAGCAGTTCGAGAAGGACCACCCCGGGGTCAAGATCGTCGAGACCTCCGAGGGCGACCTGGGCCAGTACAACACCACGCTGACCCAGAAGATCGCCGCCGGAAGCGGGGCCGGTGACGTGGTCGCGATCGAGGAGGGCCAGGTCGTCAACTTCCTCCAGAGCGCCGACAAGTTCGTGAACTTCCAGGACCACGGGTCGAACGACAAGAAGGACCAGTGGCTGCCCTGGAAGTACCAGCAGGCCACCACCGCCGACGGCACCGACACCATCGGCCTCGGCACCGACGTGGGCGGCCTGGCCATGTGCTACCGCAAGGACCTCTTCGAGCAGGCCGGGCTCCCGACGGACCGCACCGAGGTCGCCGCGCTGTGGCCGACCTGGGACGACTTCACCTCGGTCGGTGAGCAGTTCCAGGAGGGCATCGGCAGCGACGACGTCCACTTCATCGACTCCGCGACGAACACCTACAACGCGATCCTGATGCAGAGTGCCGACCACACCTACTTCGACACCGACGGAAACCTCACCATCGAGGAGAACCCCGCGGTCAAGGACGCCTGGGACACCGCGCTCGCGATGTCCGACGCCGGGATCAGCGCCAAGCTGAAGTCCTTCTCCAACGAGTGGAACGCCGGCTTCAAGAA
>CAZEPK010000128.1:0-12941 GCA_964514085.1 uncultured Nocardioides sp. | reverse complement strand
CTGGGTGCTGACGACCATGCCCTCGGCCACGGGCAGCGTGCAGGAGGCCTGGGGCTTGGGGAAGCCGCGGCCGTTGCCGGCGTCGGGCACCTCGACCAGACACTGCCGGCAGGCGCCGACGGGTGCGAGCAGCGGGTGGTCGCAGAAGCGCGGGATCTGGACGCCGACCTGCTCGGCGGCGCGGATCACCAGCGTGTTCTCGGGGACCTCGACCTGGATGCCGTCGATGGTGAGCGACACCGTCTTCACGGTGTCGGGCACGGCGGCGCCGGTCTTCTCTGGAGCGGTGGTCATGCGGGGGTGAGCTCCTCGGCGAAGAGGGTGGACTTCATCGGGTCGAAGGGGCAACCGCCCTCGGCCAGGTGCTGGAGGTACTCGTCGCGGAAGTACTTGATCGAGCTCTGGATCGGGCTGACGGCACCGTCGGCCAGCGCGCAGAACGAGCGGCCGAAGATGTTGTCGCACTGGTCGAGCAGGAGGTCGAGGTCGCTCTCCTGGCCGATGCCCTTCTCCAGCTTGGCCAGCGTCTGCACCAGCCACCACGTGCCCTCGCGGCACGGGGTGCACTTGCCGCACGACTCGTGCTTGTAGAACTCGGTCCAGCGCAGCACGGCACGCACCACGCAGGTGGTCTCGTCGAAGAGCTGGAGCGCGCGGGTGCCGAGCATCGAGCCCGCGCCGGCGACCTCCTCGAAGCCGAGGGGCACGTCGAGGTGCTCGGCGGTGAGCAGCGGCGTGCTGGAGCCGCCGGGGGTCCAGAACTTCAGGATGTGGCCCTCGCGGATGCCGCCGGCCAGGTCGATCAGCTCGCGCAGCGTGATGCCGAGCGGGGCTTCGTACTGCCCGGGACGGGTGACGTGACCGGAGAGGCTGAAGATGCCGAAGCCCTTGGACTTCTCCGTGCCCATCGAGGCGAACCACTCGGCACCGTAGTCGATGATACTGGGCACCGAGGCGATCGACTCGACGTTGTTGATGACCGTCGGGCTGGCGTAGAGCCCTGCCACCGCGGGGAACGGCGGACGGAGGCGCGGTTGCCCGCGCCGGCCCTCGAGGCCCTCGAGCAGCGCGGTCTCCTCGCCACAGATGTAGGCGCCCGCGCCGGCGTGGACCACGATGTCGAGGTCGTAGCCGGAGCCGTGGATGTCCTTGCCGAGGTGCCCCGCGGCGTACGCCTCGTCGACGGCGGCCTGCACGCGCCGGATGACGTGGATGACCTCGCCCCGGATGTAGATGAAGGCCTTGTTGGCCCGGATCGCGAAGGAGCTGATGATGACCCCCTCCACGAGCACGTGGGGGTTGGCCATCATGAGCGGGATGTCCTTGCAGGTGCCCGGCTCGGACTCGTCGGCGTTGACGACGAGGTACTTCGGGCGCGGGTTGTCCTGCGGGATGAAGGACCATTTCATGCCGGTCGGGAAGCCGGCGCCGCCCCGGCCGCGCAGGCCGGAGTCCTTGACCGCCGTGATGATGTCGTCGGGAGCCATGGTCAGCGCCGTCCGCAGCGCGCCGTAGCCACCGCGGTCGGCGTACGTCGCCAGCGTCCAGGACCGGTCGGCGTCCCAGATGTCGGTGAGGACCGGTGTCAGCATGTCGGTCACTTGGCCTCGTCCTTCTCTGCAGCGGTCTCGGTGGCGGAGCTGCTCTGGTCGACCGCAGCCGCCTCCGCGGGGTTGGAGTCGGCCTCGTCGGCCGGCGCGCCCTCGCCCGCGCCGAGGGACTCGGGCTGCGTGTCGGCGCTGGGGGCGGTCCAGGAGTTCTGGCGGGCCAGGCCCAGGCCGACCAGCGAGGCGGGCCCGGCGCCGGGTCCCTCGTCGGCGCGGCCGTCGGGGAAGCCGGCGAGCACCCGCTCGGCCTCCTTCCAGGTGCCGAGCCGCGGCCCGCGGGTGGAGGTGACCTCGCGGCCCTCGCGCAGGTCGTCGACCAGCTGGACGGCGGAGGCGGGGGTCATGTTGTCCATGAACTCCCAGTTGACCATCATCACCGGCGCGTAGTCGCAGGCGGCGTTGCACTCGACGTGCTCGAGGGTGACCTTGCCGTCCTCGGTGGTCTCGTCGTTGCCGACGTCGAGGTGGTCCTTGAGGCGCTCGAAGATGAGGTCCCCGCCCATGACGGCGCAGAGCGTGTTGGTGCAGACGCCGACCAGGTAGTCGCCCACCGGCTTGCGCTTGTACATCGTGTAGAACGTCGCGACGCCGCTGACCTCGGCGGCCGAGATCCCCAGGATCGTCGCGCAGGCCTCGATGCCCTCGGGCGTGATCCGACCCTCGACCGACTGCACGAGGTGGAGCATCGGCAGCAGGCCGCTGCGGGCCTCGGGGTAGCGGGCGGCGATGGCCTCGAGCTCGCCGAAGGTGTCCTGGGTCAGGGCCGTCATCGGTCGACGCCTCCCATCACGGGGTCGATGCTGGCGATCGCCACGATGACGTCGGCGACCATGCCGCCCTCGCTCATCACGCTCGTGGCCTGCAGGTTGGTGAAGGACGGGTCGCGGAAGTGCGCGCGGAAGGGCCGGGTGCCGCCGTCGGAGACGACGTGGGCCCCGAGCTCGCCGCGGGGCGACTCGATCGGCACGTAGGCCTGGCCGGCCGGGACCCGGAAGCCCTCGGTCACCAGCTTGAAGTGGTGGATCAGCGCCTCCATCGACTCACCCATGATGTGGCGGATGTGGTCGAGGCTGTTGCCCATGCCGTCGCTGCCGATCGCGAGCTGGCTGGGCCAGGCGATCTTCTTGTCGGCCACCATCACGGGCGCGCCCTCGAGGCCGGCCAGCCGGTTCGCGGCCTGCTCGACGATCTTGAGCGACTCCCACATCTCGTTGAGCCGGACCCGGAAGCGACCGTAGGAGTCGCAGGTGTCCCAGGTCTGCACCTCGAAGTCGTAGTCCTCGTAGCCGGAGTACGGCTGGGTCTTGCGCAGGTCCCACGGGTAGCCGGCGGCGCGCAGCGGCGGGCCGGAGATGCCGAGCGCGAGGCAGCCGTCGAGCTCGAGGTGTCCCACGCCCTCCAGCCGGCCCTTGAAGATCGGGTTGGCGTTGCACAGGGCGGCGTACTCCGGGAGGCGCTTCTTCATCAGGGCGATGAAGGCGCGGATCTCGTCGAGCGCTCCGGGCGGCAGGTCCTGGGCCACACCGCCGGGGCGGATGAACGCGTGGTTCATGCGCAGGCCGGTGATGAGCTCGAAGAGGTCGAGGACCAGCTCGCGCTCGCGGAAGCCGATCGTCATCACCGTGAGGGCGCCGATCTCCATGCCGCCGGTCGCGATGCAGACCAGGTGGGAGGAGATGCGGTTGAGCTCCATGAGGAGGACCCGCATGACCTGGGCCTTCTCGGGGATGTCGTCCTCGATGTCGAGCAGCCGCTCGACGCCGAGCACGTAGGTCGCCTCGTTGTAGAACGGCGAGAGGTAGTCCATCCGGGTGCAGAAGGTCGTGCCCTGCACCCAGGAGCGGTACTCCATGTTCTTCTCGATGCCGGTGTGCAGGTAGCCGATGCCGCAGCGGGCCTCGGTCACCGTCTCGCCCTCGAGCTCCAGGATCAGCCGGAGCACGCCGTGGGTGGACGGGTGCTGGGGACCCATGTTGACGATGACCCGCTCGTCGCCCTCGTCGGCGACGCCCTGGGCGATCTGGTCCCAGTCCTGGCCCGTGACGGTGAAGACCCGGCCCTCGGAGGTCTCGTTGGTGCCGGCGAAGACGTCGTGCTCGGTCTCTCGGGTGGCCATCAGTTGTAGCTCCGTCGCTCGTCGGGCGGCGGGATGCTGCCGCCCTTGTACTCCACGGGGATGCCACCGAGCGGGTAGTCCTTGCGCTGCGGGTGGCCGGGCCAGTCGTCGGGCATGAGGATCCGGGTCAGTGCGGGGTGGCCGTCGAAGACGATCCCGAACATGTCGAAGGTCTCGCGCTCGTGCCAGTCGTTGGTCGGGTAGGTCGCCACGATCGACGGGATGTGCGGGTCGCTGTCGGGGCAGGTCACCTCGACGCGGATCCGGCGGTTGAAGGTCATCGAGAGCAAGTGGTAGACGGCGTGCAGCTCGCGGCCGGCGTCCTCCGGGTAGTTCACGCCGGAGACGCCCGAGCAGAACTCGAACCGCAGGGCGGGGTCGTCGCGCAGGAGACGGGCCACGGTGGGCAGGTCCTCGCGGCGCACGTGGAAGGTGATCTCGCCGCGGTGGATGACCACGCTCTCGACCGCGTGCTCCACGCCCCCGCCGGCCAGTGCCGTGTCGAGGGCCGAGGCGACCTCCTCGTGCCAGCCCTCGAAGGGCCGCTGGGTCGCCACCGGGAAGACGATCGGCTGGACCAGCCCGCCGTACCCGCTGGTGTCGCCGGAGCCGGAGACACCGAACATGCCGCGGCGCTCGCCGACCGGACGGACCTCCGGGTCGAGCGTGGCGGGCGCGTTCTCCGCCGGGGGGTTGCCGTGCTGCTCCTCCGTCACCGGAGCAGGCCCTTCATCTCCGAGGTCGGCAGCGCCTTGAGGGCGTCGTTCTCACGCTGCTCGATCTGGTCGAGGCGGTTGCTGCCGAGCTTGCCGTGCTGGACCTGGTCGTGCAGCTTGAGGATCGCGTCGATCAGCATCTCGGGCCGCGGCGGGCAGCCGGGGAGGTACATGTCGACGGGGACGACGTGGTCGACGCCCTGGACGATCGCGTAGTTGTTGAACATGCCGCCGCTGCTGGCGCAGACGCCCATGGCGAGCACCCACTTCGGGTCCGGCATCTGGTCGTAGATCTGGCGCAGGACCGGGGCCATCTTCTGGCTCACCCGGCCGGCCACGATCATCAGGTCGGCCTGGCGGGGGCTGGCCCGGAAGACCTCCATGCCGAAGCGCGCGAGGTCGTACTTCGGGCCGCCGCTGGTCATCATCTCGATGGCGCAGCAGGCCAGCCCGAAGGTGGCCGGCCAGAACGACGCCTTGCGCATGTAGCCCGCGACGCCCTCGACGGTCGTCAGGAGGACGCCGCTCGGCAGCTTCTCCTCGATGCCCACTGTGTCTCTTTCCCTACGTCGTGTGCGGAGTCCGTCAGGTCCGGGTCAGTCCCAGTCCAGGCCGCCGCGGCGCCAGACGTAGGCGTACGCGACGAAGACGGTGGCGATGAAGATGACCATCTCGACGAGGCCGAAGAACTTCATCGCGTCGAAGTGCACGGCCCAGGGGTAGAGGAAGATGATCTCGATGTCGAAGACGATGAAGAGCATCGCGGTGATGTAGTACTTCACCGGGAAGCGGCCGCCACCGACCGGCTGCGGGGTCGGCTCGATGCCGCACTCGTAGCTGTCCAGCTTGGCCCGGTTGTAGCGCTTGGGACCCACCTGGCTGCTCATCACGACCGACCCGGCCGCGAACAGGAACGCCAGACCCGCGAGCGCCAGGACCGGGATGTAGAGATCCATCCGCTGCGCCTTCTCTCCGTGCTGCTCGGCTCTCCGAACCGGCTCCTCCGCCGGCTGGCGCCGCTGTGACACAGATCGCATTCGTGAACTTGTGAACGCAATCACTAAGTGGCGCAGCGCTCATACTGCCACTCGCACCGCAACCCGGGAAGTCGGGGCCTTCCGCCCTCTGACCTGCAGAAATCGGCAACAGCGACGTGCCCTAATTCCGCGGTTCGCTCGGCTGACGGTGGCTGAGGTGCGAGGCCGGCCACGGCCGAGCCTCGAAGCCCCCGCACCGACGTCCCCGACGCGTCCACCACCCGGTCCCCGTCAGCACATGTCCACAGTGCTGACGCCCCCTCCCCGTCCGCGGCGGGTGACCGGTCCGAGGCTCGACGCATGCCTCACGTCTACATCCTCCGCTGCAGTGACGACACCTACTACGTCGGGAGCACCTGGGCCCTCGAGGGCCGGTTGTGGCAGCACAACCACAGCGACGACGGGGCGCTGTACACCCGCAGACGACGGCCGGTGACCTTGGTCTGGAGCGCCGAGTTCGACTCCATCGAGCAGGCCTTCGCCTTCGAGAAGCGGATCTCCGGCTGGCGGCGGGAGAAGAAGGAGGCGGTCATCAAGGGTGAGTTCGAGGCGCTGGTGGAGATGGCCCGGCGCAAGAGCGTGCGCGACAAGGAGAAGGCGAGGTCCGCGGCCGAGCCCGGAGGTGGGTGAGCCCCAGCACCACCTCGCCAGGCTTCGAGGCTCAGGCGCTGCGCGCCTTCACACCTCAGCCACCGTGCCGAGGATCAGGCGCTGCGCGCCTTCACACCTCAGCCACCGTGAGGTCAGGCGGTGGCGCGGTGGAGGGCGACGATGCCGCCGGAGAGGTTGCGCCACTCGGGGCGGTGCCAGCCGGCGGTCGCGAGGAGGGCGGCCAGGCCGCGCTGGTCCGGCCAGGCCCGGATCGACTCGGCCAGGTAGACGTAGGCGTCGGGCGAGGAGGAGACCGCGCGGGCGATGGGCGGCAGGGCCTTCATGAGGTACTCGACGTAGACGGTGCGGAACGGCGCCCAGGTGGGGTGGCTGAACTCGCAGACGACGAGCCGGCCGCCGGGGCGGGTCACCCGGAGCATCTCGCGCAGGCCGGCCGACGGGTCGACGATGTTGCGCAGTCCGAAGGAGATCGTGACCGCGTCGAAGGTGTCGTCGGCGAAGGGCAGGCGCGTGCCGTCGCCGGCGGTGAAGGGCAGCGCCGGCTTGGCCTTCTTGCCCACCTGGAGCATGCCGAGGGAGAAGTCGCACGGGACCACCGTCGCGCCGCGGTCGGCGAAGGGCTGGCTGGAGGTGCCGGTGCCGGCAGCGAGGTCGAGCACGAGCTCGCCGGGCTTCGGGTCCACCGCCGCGATGACGTCCTGGCGCCAGCGGCGGTCCTGCCCCAGCGAGAGGACGTCGTTCGTCAGGTCGTAGCGCTTGGCGACCGCGTCGAACATCCGCTGTACGTCGGCGGGCTGCTTGTCGAGGTCGGCGCGGGTCACGCGCCCACAGTAGGGGCGGCGTGTCGGCAACCCGAAGCCGTCGCGGAGCGTCAACCTGTTGCCAGACTCCACTTCCCCTTCGGGAGCCTTTGAAAGAGATGTGCCACGCATGACCTCGCTCCGCCGCGCCGGCCTCGGCCTGCTCACCGTCCTCCTCCTCGCCGTCGCCGCCACCGCGGTCGGCTTCGCCATGCGCCGCTCGACGGGTCCCGACGTCGGCGCCGCCACGGTCGAGCCCGGCGCCTCCCCGGTGGCCCACCAGGGCGCCCCGGTCGCCCAGCCCTCGACCCGGCCCACCGTGGAGCCCGCAGTGCAGGCACCCGCCCCCGCGCACGCTCCCGGCACCCGCTCGCAGCACCGCCCGATGCACCAGATGGAGCCGGGCCGGCCGCTGCTCAGCGAGGGCGACACCGGCGACGCCGTGCGCGACCTCCAGGCCCGCCTGGCCCAGCTGTACTGGTTCAGCGGGCGCGGCACCGGCACCTACGACGACGCCACCGTGGAGGCCGTGCGCGGCTTCCAGGACAAGCGCCGGATCCCCGTCACCGGAGCGGTCGACCAGCGCACCCTCGACCGGCTCCACGGCATGACCAGCGAGCCGTCGCGCGACGCCATGGGCCTGCCCAACGTGCCCGGCCCGCTCGACGCGCGCTGCCTGACCGGCCGCGTGCTGTGCGTGGACAAGTCCAGCCAGACCCTGCGCTGGGTCGTGGACGGCCAGGTGCTCAAGACCGTCGACGTGCGCTTCGGCGCCTCGGCCACCCCCACCCGCGAGGGGCTGTTCCACGTCTACCTCAAGAGCCGCGACCACGTGTCCCGTCTCTACGACTCGGCCATGCCGTTCGCCATGTTCTTCTCCGGCGGCCAGGCGGTGCACTACTCCTCCGACTTCGCGGCCCGCGGGTACACCGGCGCCTCCCACGGGTGCGTCAACGTGCGCGACTACGACGGCGTGGCCTGGCTCTACGACCACGTCCAGGTGGGCGACGCGGTCGTCGTCTACTGGAGCTGACCCCGGCCGCACGGCGGCGTGAGGTCGGCGTGAGGTCACTCTCGTCGGGCTCCTCCGTGCCGGTCGGGGGGCCCGGCGTGGGTACGCTCGACCCTTGTGACGAGTGGCCCATCCCTGGACGTCTCGAGGCGGGCGTCCAGCGCTCCCCTCCTCGTCCGCACCGTGGAGCTCGAGCTCCCGGCCGAGGCCTCCCTGATCGACATGCTGCCGGAGGACCACCCGGTCACCTGGCTGCGGCGCGGTGACGGCCTGGTCGGCTGCGGCGTCGCGGCCGAGGTGCGCACCAGCGGGCCGGAGCGCTTCGCCGAGGCCAACGCCTGGTGGCGCGACCTCACCGCGCGGGCGATCGTGCGCAGCGACGTGGACGAGCCGGGCAGCGGCCTGGTGGCGTTCGGCTCCTTCGCGTTCGCCGACGAGCCGGGCGACTCCACCCTGGTGGTGCCCGAGGTCATCCTGGGCCGGCGCGGCGACACCGCGTGGCTGACCACCGTCTCCTCGCTCGGCGGCCTCGACCAGCTCGACCGCCGCTTGGAGCTGGCCACCACGCCGCCCGCGCCGGTCGAGGTGAGCTTCACCGACGGCGAGCTGAACGGCGAGCAGTGGATGGCCGTCGTCGCCGAGGCCGTCGAGCGGATCGGCGCCGGCGACCTCGAGAAGGTCGTCCTGGCCCGCGACCTGGTCGCCACGGCGGCCGAGCCGATCGACGTGCGCTGGCCGCTGCGCCGGCTGGCCGAGCAGTACCCCACCTGCTGGACCTTCCACGTCGACGGCATCTTCGGGGCGACCCCCGAGCTCTACGTCCGCCGCGAGCTGGGCCTGGTCACCTCGAGGGTGCTGGCCGGCACCATCCGGCGCACCGGCGACGACGCCAGCGACCTGACCCTCGCCGCCCGCCTGGCCCGCTCGTCCAAGGACCTCGAGGAGCACGAGTACGCCGTCCGCTCGGTCGCCGAGGCGCTGGAGCCGCACTGCTCGTCGATGAACGTGCCCGAGGCGCCGTTCGTCCTGCACCTCCCCAACGTCATGCACCTCGCCACCGACGTGACGGGCGTGGTCCACGACTCCGCCACGGTCACCTCGCTCGAGCTGGTCGCCGCGCTGCACCCCTCCGCCGCAGTCGGGGGGACGCCCACGCCGGTGGCCACCGCCCTCATCGCCGAGCTCGAGGGGATGGACCGCGGCCGCTACGCCGGCCCTGTCGGGTGGATGGACGCCGACGGCGACGGCGAGTGGGGCATCGCCCTCCGCTCCGCCACCATCTCGGGCAACACCGTCCGGCTCTTCGCCGGCTGCGGCATCGTCGCCGACTCCGACCCGGAGGCCGAGCTGGCCGAGACGCAGGGCAAGTTCGTGCCCGTGCGCGACTCCCTCGGCGGCTAGGACCCCGCGCACCCGCTCCCGGTCAGCCCGCTCCCGCAGGCCAGCTGGAGGTGCACCTCGCTCCACCACGCCAGGACGAGCTCCGAGGGCTGCCCGCGCACCGTCACCAGCAGCCCCGGGTCCTGGGTCCAGGCCAGCCGCATGACCTCCTGCGACTCGGTGCAGAAGACCCGGCCCGCCGACTGCGTCGTCGGGTCCAGCCCGCCGGCCACCTGGTCGGCGACGGAGTGGTCGAGGCTCTCCCCGCCGTCGACGTTCCACCCCAGCTCGCCCTCGGTGCCCGAGGAGGAGCAGCTGCCGGTGTTCTCCTCGGCCGGGTCGCCCCCGAGCTCCTCGACCTGCTCGGCGTACGCCGCGTAGAGCTCGTCGGTGCCGGGGTACGGCGTCAGCACGACGGTCCTGATGTTGGGCGCCGGGTCGACGCAGGTGACCGCGGTGGCACCGGCCCGGCAGGAGTCGGCCGGCAGCCGGGGGTTGTCGAGCGACCTGACGCCCGCGAGCAGGGCGGCCACCTGCGGGTCGGGTGCCTCGTCCAGGCTGCCGGCGACCTGGGTCCCCGCAGACTGCGTCGTAGCGGGTGACGTGGACTGCGCGACCGGGCCGGCGTCCGGCGCCGGCTCGGAGGACCCGCGCATCCCCAGGCCGATGTAGACCAGGCCCACGGCGCACAGCAGCACCACCGCAGCCATCACGCCCTCCATCCAGGGGACGTCCGACGGCGGTGGGTCGTCGGCCCCGGAGACCTCGGTCGGCCGGGGCCGGGACGGAGGCGGCAGCTGCCGCGAGGGGGCCGGGGCCTCCTCGAGGGCCGGGCGGCCGGCCGACCCGCCCACGACGGCGTCGGCGACGGCCTCGACGTCTACGTCGTCATCGACTCCGGTATCGGCCTCGGCCTCGTCCGGCGACCCCATGAGCGCGTGGGCCAGCAGGACGACGGCCTCCGGGTCCTCGGGCGCGAAGGGCACGCCCACCGCCGACGCCACCACCGGGTGGCACCCGGCGACCGCCGCGGCGGCGAGGTCGACCCGCACCACCGGCAGCCCGGTCGACTCGGCGTGCTTGGCCGCCAAGCGGCAGGCGTGGGCCTCGGCGTAGGCCGGCGTGGCCACCGCCACGAACACGTCACTGGCCTCGATCCGGCCGACGACCTCGTTCCACCAGGCCGTGCCGTTGGCCTCGTCCTGGTCGTCCTCGGCCTCGTGGCCCAGGCTCCGGACCAGGTCGCTGACCCGCTCCCCCGTCGCCCGGTCGCGGACCGCGCAGCTGACGAACACCCTGCTCATGACCGCTCCCCCCGAAAACCTCCACAGTGGTCCAGACCAGACAACGCCTGATCCAGCGGCACCGCGTCACCAACTTGGGGGAGGTTTGGGCGGCTCGGTGAGCCGCCTGGGTGCGGCCTAGGGTCGGGCCCATGCCCTCCGGCGCCCACGACCACAGCCACGACCCGCGCAACGACGAGATCCTGATCTGGGTCAACGGCGACCTCCGGCCCCGGGCCGAGGCCACCGTGTCGGTCTTCGACTCGGGCTTCGTGCTCGGCGACGGGATCTGGGAGGGGCTGCGGATCCACGACGGCCACCCGGCCTTCCTCGAGCAGCACCTGGACCGGCTCTGGGAGGGCGCCGCGGCGCTGATGATCGACCTCGGGGTCAGCCGGGAGGAGCTGACCCGGGCCGTCTACGAGACGCTCGACGCCAACGCCATGACCGACGGTGTCCACGTGCGCCTGATGTGCACGCGGGGCGTGAAGTCCACGCCGTACCAGGACCCGCGCGTCACCGTGGGCCCCGCCACGATCGTCATCATCGCCGAGCACAAGCGCCCCACGCCCGAGACGGTCGAGCAGGGCCTGGCGCTCTTCACCACCCACGTGCGCCGGGCGACGCCGGACACCCTGGACCCCAAGCTCAACGCCCACAGCAAGCTCAACGACATCCTGGCCTGCATCCAGGCCTACCAGGCCGGTGCCGACGAGGCGCTGATGCTCGACCCGCACGGCTTCGTGGCCACCTGCAACAGCACGCACTTCTTCGTGGTCAAGGGCACCCCGGACGAGCCGGAGGTCTGGACGTCGGACGGCCGCTTCTGCCTCGGCGGCATCACGCGGGGCAACGTGCTCGCGATGTGCCGCGCCCACGGGATCACCGCGCAGGAACGCACCTTCAGCCTCACCGACGTCTACAGCGCGCAGGAGGCCTTCGTCACCGGCACCTTCGCCGGCGTGGCGCCCGTGCACACGATCGACGGCCGCACCATCGGGTCGGGTGCGCGCGGGCCGGTCGTCACCCGGCTGCAGGAGCTGTACGCCGACTGGGTGGCCCGCGACGTCTCCGGGCGGAGCCGGCCGTGACCGTGCGGGTGGCGATGTGGTCCGGGCCGCGCAACATCTCCACCGCGATGATGCGCGCCTGGGAGAACCGGCCAGACACCGTCGTGGTGGACGAGCCGCTCTACGCCACCTACCTGCACCGCACCGGCCTCGACCACCCCGGCCGTGACGACGTGCTGGCCGCCCAGCCGGTCTCGCTGACCGAGGTGGTGGCCGCGCTGTCCGCGCCGCTGCCGGCGGGCACGGAGGTCCACTACGCCAAGCACATGGCCCACCACCTCGACCTCTCGCTCGACGCCGCGTGGACCGACGCGTTCCGCAACGTGCTGCTGATCCGCGACCCCGCCGAGGTGGTGGCGTCCTACGTCCGGTCTCGGGAGGCCTGCGAGCCCGACGACATCGGGCTGCTGCAGCAGCAGTGGCTCCTCGACCGCTGGGACGCGCTGGCCCACGACACCCCGGTGATCGACTCCGCCGACTTCCTGCGCGACCCGGAGGCCCACCTGCGCTGGCTGTGCGACTGGCTCGGCGTGGACTTCACCGACCGCATGCTCAGCTGGCCGCCCGGGCCCCGCGACTCGGACGGCGTCTGGGCACCGCACTGGTACGACGCGGTGCTGGCCTCGACCGGCTTCGAGCCCTACCGCCCCCGCGAGGTCAGCCTGTCCGAGCACGACGCCGCCGTGGCCGAGGCCTGCCGGCCGGCGTACGACGCGATGCACGAGCGCCGGGTCCGGGTCTGACCCGACCGGCTAGCGGTTGATCCAGAGGTCGAAGACGGTCTGCACGGCCAGGTAGACCACGGTCAGCTCGACCACGAGGGTCGCGATGATGCCGCCCCACAGCCAGGCGGACAGCTCGCCGGTGAACTGGCCGTCGGGGCCGGGCCGCACGGAGTACGGGAACATGCTCAGCTCCATCGCCCGGCTCGGGTTCCGCGAGTCGGCCAGGATGATGCCCTGCTGGTAGCGGAGCCCGCGCCACTCGAGGGATCCGGTGGCGCCGTCGAGGATGTAGTCGGCCTTGTTCTTGTAGGCCGGGCCGCTGTACCAGATGGTCTTGGCGTCCCACCCCGTCGCCGTGCGCTTGCGCATGTTGTTGTAGGTCATGCCGCTGTAGTAGGTGCCCTTGCTGAGGACGTCGTTGTTGGTGACGGTCGCGACCTTCCCCCACTTGAGCATCCCGATCCGCTTGACGTAGCGCGTGCCCCTGAACCACGCGATGACGAGCACGGCGGCGATGAGCGCACCCGGGATCACGACGGGGAAGAACGCCCAGAGGGCGATGGGGGCCACGAAGCCCATCAGC
>CAZEPK010000127.1:0-12964 GCA_964514085.1 uncultured Nocardioides sp. | reverse complement strand
AGTAGCGGCCCAGCCCGAGCAGCCAGCCCCGGCCCGGCCCCAGGTCGGGGCGGAGCCGGTGGCTGAGCTCGAAGGTGCCGCCGTTCCTCGACAGGACCCGCCGTCGTACGACGAGCAGGATCCCGTAGAGCAGGACGAGGAGCACCACGAGGCCGGCTGCATCGAGCAGCTCCACCCAGAGCGGCACCCGCCCATCCTTTCCGCCCCGAAGGGTGCGCTACGAGCTGGAGTCCCGCTCGACCACTCGGATCCGGGCCTCGGCCATCCGGATCGCCCGCTCCTGGTCGGAGCCCTCGGTCAGGTGTCCGGCCCGGGCGTCCTCGAGGTCCGCGCGGGCCTGGTCCACATTGACCTCGGTGGCCAGCTCCACCCGCTCGGAGAGGATCGAGACCCGGTCGTGGGCGACCGAGAGGAAGCCACCATCGGCCACCGCGAAGACGGTCTGCCCGTCCTCGGCGGTGATCTCGATGATCGCCTCGCTCAGCAGCGAGAGCACCGGCGTGTGACCACGCAGGACGCCGATGTCGCCGTCGACCGTCTTGGCCTTGACCATCGTGGCCTCGCCCGACCACACCATGCGGTCGGCCGCGACGAGCTCCACGGTCAGTGCGTCAGCCATCGAATGTCCTCAGGGGTGTCTCTGTCACAGGCTCTTCTGGATTTCGTCCCACTTGCGCTCGACGTCGTCCAGACCGCCGCACATGAAGAACGCCTGCTCGGCCACGTGGTCGTAGTCGCCGTCCGCGATCTTGTTGAACGCCTCGATGGTGTCGCCGATCGGCACCGTCGAGCCCTCCAGGCCGGTGAACTGCTTGGCCACGTAGGTGTTCTGCGACAGGAACCGCTGGATGCGGCGGGCCCGGGACACGATGACCTTGTCCTCCTCGGAGAGCTCGTCGACGCCGAGGATCGCGATGATGTCCTGGAGCTCCTTGTTGCGCTGGAGGATCTGCTTGATCCGGATGGCGCAGTCGTAGTGCGCCTGGCCGATGTAGTCGGCCGAGAGGATCCGCGAGGTCGAGGTCAGCGGGTCCACCGCGGGGTAGATGCCCTGCGAGGCGATGTCGCGCGAGAGCTCCGTGGTGGCGTCGAGGTGGGCGAACGTCGCCGCTGGCGCCGGGTCGGTGTAGTCGTCGGCCGGCACGTAGATCGCCTGCATCGAGGTGATCGAGTGACCACGCGTCGAGGTGATCCGCTCCTGGAGCGTGCCCATCTCGTCGGCCAGGTTGGGCTGGTAGCCCACCGCGGAGGGCATCCGGCCGAGCAGGGTGGAGACCTCGGAGCCGGCCTGGGTGAAGCGGAAGATGTTGTCGATGAAGAGCAGCACGTCCTGGCCCTGCACGTCGCGGAAGTACTCCGCCATCGTCAGCGCCGACAGCGCGACCCGCAGGCGGGTGCCCGGCGGCTCGTCCATCTGGCCGAAGACCAGGGCGGTCTGGCCGATGACGCCGGCGTCCTTCATCTCCTCGATGAGGTCGTTGCCCTCACGGGTGCGCTCACCGACGCCCGCGAACACCGAGACACCACCGTGGTCCTTGGCGACGCGCGCGATCATCTCCTGGATCAGCACGGTCTTGCCCACGCCGGCGCCGCCGAACAGGCCGATCTTGCCGCCGTTGACGTAGGGCGCGAGCAGGTCGATGACCTTGATGCCGGTCTCGAACATGGTGGTCTTGGGCTCGAGCTGGTCGAAGGCCGGCGCCTTGCGGTGGATGCCCCACCGCTCCTTGACGTCGTACTCCTCGCCCTCCTCGAGGTTGAGGACCTCACCCAGGGCGTTGTAGACGTGGCCCTTGGTGATGTCGCCGACCGGGACCGTGATGGTGTCGCCGGTGTCGGTCACCAGGGCACCGCGGACCAGGCCGTCGGTCGGCTGCAGCGAGATGGCGCGGACCATGCCGTCGCCGATGTGCTGGGCGACCTCGAGGGAGATCAGCTGCTTCTCCCCCATCAGCTCCAGCTCGATCTCGAGCTTGTTGTACATGTCGGGCATCGAGTCCACGGGGAACTCGATGTCGACGACCGGGCCGATCACCCGGGCGATGCGGCCGGTGCTCGCGGCACCCGACGTGGTGGTCTCTTCAGCGGTTGCAGTCATCGGATCTCTTCCTTCACTCGCCTGAGGCGTTCGCGTCGGCCAGGGCGTTCACGCCACCGACGATCTCGCTGATCTCCTGGGTGATCCCGGCCTGTCGGGCCTGGTTGGCCACCCGGGTGTACTTCTTGATGAGCTCTTCGGCGTTGTCGGTCGCGGACTTCATCGCCTTCTGCCGCGCGGCCAGCTCGGAGGCGGCCGCCTGGAGGAGCGCGAAGAAGATCCGGCTCTGGACGTACTGCGGGAGCAGCCCGTCCAGGACCGCCTCGGCCGAGGGCTCGAACTCGTAGAGCGGCAGCACCTCGTGCTCAGCGGGCTTGTCCTCGCCCTCGATGATCTCCAGCGGGAGCAGCCGGATCGCCGTCGGCTCCTGGGTCAGCATCGACCGGAACCGCGTGAAGACGATGTGCACCTCGTCGACGTCACCCGGCTCGCCCGGGTCCTTGAGGAAGGACTCGATGAGCGCGGCGCCGATCTCGGCCGCCACGTCGTAGGTCGGCTGGTCGGAGTGGCCGGTCCAGGCCTTGATGATCTCGCGCTGGCGGAACTTGAAGTAGGCCTCGCCCTTGCGGCCGGAGATGTAGATGTCGGTCTCCATGCCCTGCGAGCGGAGCTTCTCGGCCAGCTTCTCCGACTCCTTGAGGACGTTGGAGGAGTAGGCACCGGCCAGGCCGCGGTCGCTGGTGATGATCAGGACGGCGGCCCGCTTGGGGTCCTCCTCCTCCTTGGTCAGCGGGTGGTCGACGTTGGAGAACGTCGCCACCGCGGAGACCGCACGCGTGAGCTCCCGGGCGTACGGCGCCGCCGCCTGAGCCCGCTGCTGCGCCTTGATGATCCGGGACGCAGCGATGAGCTCCATGGCGCGCGTGATCTTCTTCATCGACTCCGTCGACTTGATCCGCGCGCGGTACTCGCGCAGCGATACAGCCATGAGTTACCTAGCCTCGCTTCTGCTTGACGATCTGCTCCTGCTCCTCGTCCTCGAGCGCCTCTTCGCGATCTCCGGTGCCGGCCTGGACCGAGGCACCGTCGGAGGTCTCGAACTGCTCGAGGAAGGAGTCGTAGGCGCTCGCGAGCTCGGAGTCGTCCTCGAACTTCTGGGTGTCGCGGATCGAGGCGAGGATGCCGTCGTGGCTGCGCTTGAGGTAGTCGATGAACTCGCGCTCGAAGCGCAGCACGTCGTCGGTCGGGATCTTGTCGAGCCGGCCGGTCGTCCCGATCCACAGCGCGACGGTCATCTCGTCGAGCGGGTAGGGCGAGTACGCCGGCTGCTTGAGCAGGGCCATCAGCCGCTGACCGCGGTCGAGCTGCTGGCGGGAGGCCGCGTCGAGGTCGGAGGCGAACATCGCGAACGCCTCCATGGCCCGGAACTGCGCCAGGTCGACCTTGAGGGAGCCGGTGACGGCCTTCATGGCCTTGGTCATCGCCGCGCCACCGACCCGCGAGACCGACACACCGACGTCGATGGCCGGGCGCTGGTTGGACGCGAACAGGTCGGACTGCAGGAAGATCTGGCCGTCGGTGATCGAGATGACGTTGGTCGGGATGTAGGCCGAGACGTCGTTGGCCTTGGTCTCGATGATCGGCAGGCCGGTCATCGAGCCGGAGCCCAGCTCCTCCGACAGCTTGGCGCAGCGCTCGAGCAGCCGGCTGTGCAGGTAGAACACGTCACCCGGGTAGGCCTCGCGGCCCGGCGGGCGGCGCAGCAGCAGGGACACCGCGCGGTAGGCCTCGGCCTGCTTGGTGAGGTCGTCGAAGATGATCAGGACGTGCTTGCCGTCGTACATCCAGTGCTGGCCGATGGCCGAGCCGGTGTAGGGGGCGAGGTACTTGAAGCCGGCGGAGTCCGAGGCCGGTGAGGCCACGATCGTGGTGTACTCCAGCGCGCCGGCCTCCTCGAGGGCGCTGCGCACCGAGGCGATGGTCGAGCCCTTCTGGCCGATCGCGACGTAGATGCAGCGGACCTGCTTGGCCGGGTCGCCGGACTCCCAGTTCTGCCTCTGGTTGATGATCGTGTCGATCGCGATCGTGGTCTTGCCGGTCGCGCGGTCGCCGATGATCAGCTGGCGCTGGCCGCGGCCGATCGGCGTCATGGAGTCGATCGCCTTGATGCCGGTGGCGAGCGGCTCGTGCACCGACTGGCGCGCCATCACGCCGGGAGCCTGCAGCTCCAGGGCGCGGCGCTCGTCGGACTGGATGTCGCCCAGGCCGTCGATCGGGGTGCCGAGCGGGTCGATGACCCGGCCCATGAAGCCGTCGCCGACGGGGACCGAGAGGATCTGGCCGGTCCGGCGGACCGTCTGGCCCTCCTCGATCTTGTCGAAGTCACCCAGGATGACGACGCCGATCTCGCGGGTGTCGAGGTTCAGGGCGATGCCCAGCGTGCCGTCCTCGAACTCCAGCAGCTCGTTGGCCATCGCCGAGGGCAGGCCCGAGACCCGCGCGATGCCGTCACCGGCGGTCGCGACGGTGCCGACCTCCTCCTTGGCGGCCGCGGACGGCTTGTAGTCGTCGACGTACTTCTGGAGCGCGTCCCGGATCTCCTCCGGGCGGATGGACAGTTCGGTCATGTTCCTTGTCCCCTTGAGTGGGTGGTGTCTTCTGAGTGGTCTGTGGTCAGCCGGCGATGCGGCGGCGGGCGTCGTCCAGCCTGCTGACGACCGTGCCGTCGATGACGTCGTCACCGATCTCGACGCGGAGGCCGCCGATCAGCGACGGGTCCACCACGACGTGCAGCTGGACGTCCTTGCCGTACTGCTTGCCGAGCGAGGCCGCGAGCCGCTGCTGCTCCTCGGCGGAGAGCTCCCGGGCGGTGTGCACGGTGGCCACCGCCTCGTCGAGCGCCTCGGCCGCGAGGTCGAGGTACTCCTGCAGCGCCCCGGTCACGGTGCCGTCCTGACGGGTCACCGCCTGCCCCACGAGCACGGCGGTGGCCGGGAGGGTCTTGCCTTCGAGCAGCCCCTGGAGCAGCGCACTGCGGTCCTCGGGCGTGCGGGCCGGGTCGGAGAGCGCGCCCCGCAGGCCCGCGTCGCTGTCGATCATCTGCTGCACGGCGAAGAGCTCGTCGCCGACCTGCTTGCCGCCGGCTCCGGCGGAGCGCACGGTCGCGGTGACCGCCAGCCGCTCCAGGGCCTCGGGCAGGTCCTGCCCCGAGATCCACCGCCGGCCGGCGGCGTCGACGACCAGCTGCAGCGCCGGCCCCTCGAGCGCGCTGTCGAAGACTGCCTTGGCCAGCCCCTGGCGGGACTCGCTCTCCACCGAGCTGTCGGTGAGGGCCCGGCGCAGCGCCACGTCGCGGCGTACGACCGAGGCCACGCCGAACAGCTGGCTGCCCAGGGTCGCACCCTCCTGGAGGGTGCTCGTCCGGACCGCCTGCTGGGCCAGCTCGGCCAAGGCGTCGGCAGAGGCTCCGCGCAGCATCAGCTCGGCGCTCCGTTGCGTGCGGCCCTGCTGGTCTCCAGCGACTCGAGGTCGGCGAGGAACCGGTCCACGACCCGCCCGCTGCGCTCGTCGTCCTCGAGGGACTCACCGACGATGCGGCCGGCCAGCGAGGTGGCGAGCGTGCCCACCTCGGAGCGCAGCGAGGTCAGCGCCTGCTGGCGCTCGGCCGCGATCTGGGCCTGTGCCTGCTCCTTGATGCGCTGCTGCTCGACCTGGGCCTGCTGCTTGGCCTCCTCGATGATCTGCCGTCCCTGCTCGGAGGCCTCGTCGCGGATGCGGGCGGCGTCCTTGCGGGCGTCGGCGATCTGCGCCTTGAACTGCGCCTCCGCGTCGTTCGCGTTCTGCTTGGCCTGCTCGGCCTCCGCGAACTCCGCACGGATGGCCTCCTGACGCGCCGTCATCGCCCGGTTGATCGGCGGGATGACGTACTTGGTCAGGATCCAGAACATGAGCGCGAACGCAGCCAGCTCCACGAAGAAGGTGGCGTTCGGGACGAGGAAGTTGCTCGCCATGGCCGTGGGAGCCACGAGCTGTCCTGCCATCGTTGGGTTCCTTTGCTAGCGGTGCGTGCGTGCGGGGGTGCGTCAGGCGAGGACGAAGACGAACAGCGCCATGAACGCGAGGTTGATGAAGAACACCGCCTCGCAGAGGCCGACCGTCAGGAAGAAGATCGTCTGCAGGCGACCCTGCGCCTCGGGCTGGCGGGCGACGCCCTGGATGTAGGACGAACCAGCCAGACCGTCACCGATACCGGCGCCGATCGCGCCACCGGCGAGGGCGATGCCACCGCCGATGAAGGCACCAGCGAGCTGGACTCCGGTGTCAGTTGCTGCCATGGAATTTCTCTCCTCATGTCTCGCGCCGCGGGCGACGCATTGGGGGTTACCTCTTGTCGGACCAGACCGGGCGGTCAGGTCGCGGGAACGGGGGTCTTCTCTGCGGAGGCGGCCTCGCCCGACGCGTCGGTGACGTCGTCGTGGTCGTCGAGGTGGTCCTCGTCGTGGGCCTCGTCGTGGTCGTCGCCGTGGCCGGCACCGGCCATCGCGAAGTAGAGGACCGTCAGCAGGGCGAAGATGAAGGCCTGGATGCCGCCGATCGCCATGTCGAAGACCTTCCACAGCACGTTCGGCGCCCAGAGGACGTAGAACGGCAGCAGACCGATCAGCGCCAGCATGATGCCGCCGGCGAAGATGTTGCCGAAGAGCCGCAGCGCCAGCGTGAGCGGCTTGATGAGCTCTTCGAGGATGTTGAGGGGGAGCAGGATCGGGAACGGCTCGACGAAGTGCTTGAAGTAGCCCTTCACGCCCTTCTGGCGGATGCCGTAGACCCACACGCTCACCATCACCAGGATCGCCATCGCGTAGGTGAGGTTGGTGTCGGCCGTCGGTGCCGGCAGCAGGTGAGTGTCGTGGTTGAGCTCGGTGGGCAGCAGCTCGAGCCAGTTCGCGAACAGGATGAAGAAGAACAGCGAGACGGCGAGCGGCGCGACGTAGGGGTGGACCCGGCCGAGGTTGTCCTGCACCTGGGTGTTGACCTGGTTGACGATGGTCTCCCAGAACAGCTGGAGCTTGGTCGGCACGTGGTCGTCGGGGTGGCGGGTCAGGGCGCGCCGGGCCAGGAAGCCCAGCAGCAGCACCAGCCCGCCGGCGATGCCGGTGGTCCAGATGGTGTCGAGGTTGAAGGTCAGCGCGCCGCTGCCGCGGGTGACGTGCTCGCCGATCGTGATCTCGGTGTCCTCGTGCTCCTCGCCCAGCGAGAGCACGATGGCGATCGCGAAGGCGACCACGAAGACCACGAGGCTGCCGATGCGGAGGTTGCGCAGCGTCGAGCCGCCCGCGGCGGCCGAGGGGTCGGCCGCGGTGGCGCCGCCCGAGGTCTCGGGCGGGCTGGCGACGGCGTTGTCGGCGGTCATTCGCTGTTCAGCTCCTTCAACAGGGTCACGCTGGTCATCATGAGGGCCAGGAGGCGGAAGATCGCCAGGCCCAGCAGCAGTCCGATCCCGTCCGGCCACAGCACGACGGCGAGGACCACCGCGACCGCGGTCAGACCTATCAATCGCACCATGGTGGCGCGGATCATCTGACCCCGGGTGGGCTGTTCGCCGGAGGAGATGATCCGGAGCAGCCAGTACTCGGTGGCGAGGTGGTTGACCAGGCCCAGGCCCACGCCCAGGGACAGGCAGCCCGCGAGCCGCCACTCCCCCAGCTGGCCGATGATCCAGTACGCCGCGACGGCGAGGCCGAGCGCGACCAGGACCGTCTTGCGCTGGTCGCGCAGGACCTTGAGGACCGAGGCCTTCTTCTGCGGGGCCACCGTGGGCTCCGCCGACACGTCGGTCATGCGATCACGCTCCCGGGCAGCAGGTCAGCGGACGGCGGCACGGACCCGCAGGGCGAAGCCGAGGGCTCCCAGCGCCATGCCGAGGAAGACACCGACGATCGTGAGGACCGGGCTGGTGCCGGCGACGTCGTCGAGGAGCAGTCCGAGGAGGGTGCCGGCCACGACCGCGCCCACGAGGAGGCCGCCGAGCCCGATGAGGTCACGACCGCGGAGACCTGCGTCTCCGGGCTGTTCGGCACGGGGCTCGGGCATCGACCGAACCTAACACGGCGCGCGCGACCCCAGGTGCGGGGAAGCGGGGCAGTCGTCATCGTCGGCGGCCGTCCTGGTCGAGGGTGAATCTGAGTGCAACCTGAGTGCTTGTGAAAACTAGCACAAAGTCCCGGGCGCCTTGGACCCGGGGTAGTGCCCCACCCTCTCAGCCAACTTCTCCCACAGGCAACCGGGGGCGGTGCAGCCGCGGCAGCAGGAAGGTCAGCACCACCGTGGTCAGCATCATGGCGCCGAGGGTCACCACCACCCACACGCCGCTGTACAGGCTGGCCAGCACGGTGCCGAAGGCGACCAGCGCCGCCCAGAGCCACATGATGAGCACCGCCCGCCGCTGGCTGTGCCCGATCTCGAGCAGCCGGTGGTGCAGGTGCTGCTTGTCCGCAGCCAGTGGCGAGCGCCCGGCCCGCGTGCGGCGTACGACGGCGAGCAGGAGGTCGGCCAGGGGCACGACCAGCAGCGAGATCGGCAGCAGCACGGGCAGCAGGGTGGGCAGCAGGCTCGCGGTGGCCCCTCCACCGCCCTGGCTCAGCTGGTCGGGCGTGAACTGGCCGGAGAGCGTCACCGCGCTGGCCGAGAGCACCAGGCCGATCAGCATCGACCCGCTGTCGCCCATGAAGAGCCGGGCGGGGTGGAAGTTGTGCACCAGGAAGCCCAGGCACACCCCCGCCAGCGCGATGCTGAGGAACGCCGCGGTGTTGGCCCGGTCAGTGCCGTTGAGGCGGGTCAGGCTGTAGGCGAAGGTGAAGAACGCGAGCGCACCGACGCCGACGACGCCCGCGGCCAGGCCGTCCAGCCCGTCGACCATGTTGACGGCGTTCATGGTCGCGACCACCAGCAGGCCGGTCAGCACCGCGCGCTGGGCCGGGTCGAGGGAGAACTGGTTGCCCTGCACGTCGCTGAAGAAGTAGAACTGCACGCCGAACGCCACGAGGAACCCCGCAGCGAGCACCTGCCCGCCCAGCTTGGTCAGCGCGTCGAGCTCGAACAGGTCGTCCAGCACCCCGACCGCGCAGATCAGCGCGCCGGCGATCAGCACGATGCCGGCGTCGCGGAAGACCAGCGGTGAGCTGGCCGAGAGGAACGGGAGCTCGCGTGCCACCAGGTAGGCGGCCACCAGCCCGCCCAGCATGGCCAGGCCACCCAGGTAGGGGATGGGCTCGTCGTGCACGTCGCGGTCGCGGACCCGGGCCACCGCGCCGGCCCGCAGCGCGATCTCGCGGGCGATGACCGTGAGGAGGTAGGTGACCGACCCGGCCACCAGGAAGACGAGGAGGTACTCCCTCACGCCTCGGGACCCTCGGCTTCTCCGGTCGCCTCGGCGTCGTCCGCCGCCGGGCTGCCGTCCGCCTCCGGCGTCGGGTCCTCCTCGGCCGGTGCGTCGGGGTCCGGGATGGCGTGGCCGAGCGGCTCGAGCACCCGGTTCAGCTGCTCCAGGCTGATCGCGCCCAGGCGCAGCACCCGGCCGGGCGTGGCCGTGGCGTCGATGATGGTGGAGGCGTTCCCGCCCGGCGACGTGCCGCCGTCGACGATCACCTCGACCTCGCCGCCGAGCATCTCCTCGGCATCGTCGGCCTCGGTGGCGGCCGGCTTGCCGGTCAGGTTGGCCGAGCTCACGGCCAGCGGACCGGTGCGCTCGAGGATCTCGAGGGCCACCGGGTGGTCGGGCATCCGCACCGCGACGGTGCCGCGGGTGTCGCCGAGGTCCCACTGCAGCGAGCTGTGGGCGTGGCAGACCAGGGTGAGCGCGCCGGGCCAGAACTCCTCGACCAGCGCGCGGGCCCAGGTCGGCACCCGCACGGCCAGCGCGTCGAGCGTCGTCGCGGCCGAGACCAGCACCGGCGGCGGCATCTCGCGGCCGCGGCCCTTGGCGTCGAGGAGCTCCTGCACGGCGTCCTTGTCGAAGGCGTCGGCGGCCAGCCCGTAGACGGTGTCGGTCGGCAGGACGACCAGCCCACCGCGCTGGATGGCGAGGCTCGCCGCCTCGACCGCGGCCTCCCGCTCCTCGGCGGTGGTGGTCGGGAAGCGCTCGGGCACGGGCCTCATGGTGCCAGTCGTGCGGTGGTGAAGCGTGGACGGCCCGCGAGATCGTGGTGGTCGCGCACCTCGCTCCAGCGTCCGGTGCCCGCCAGGACCGCCGGCACCCCGCCGTTCTCCGCTCCTGCGCCCTGGACGTCGGCGTGCTCCACGCCCAGCACTCCCCCGGGCCGGAGCAGCACGGCGGCGCGGTTCGCCAGGACCCGGATGGCGTCGAGCCCGTCCGCGCCGGAGAAGAGCGCCAGGTGCGGGTCGTGGTCGCGCGCCTCGGGCGCCACCGACTCCCAGGCCTCGAGCGGGACGTACGGCGGGTTGCACACCACGACGTCCACCGCGCCGGCCAGGTCGTCGAAGGCCTTGGCGAAGTCACCCTGGCGCAGGTCCACGCCGGTCCCGACCAGGTTCCGCTCGGCCCAGCGGTGCGCCTGCTCGTCGAGCTCGACCGCGTGCACCCGGGCGTGCGGGACCTCGTCGACCACCGCCCTGGCGATCGCGCCCGAGCCGGTGCACAGGTCGACCACCACGGGGCTCGGCAGCGGCCCGGCCACGTCGATCGCCCAGCCGGCGAGCAGCTCGGTCTCCGGCCGCGGGGTGAAGACCCCCGGCCCGACCTCGAGCCGCACGTGCCGGAACCACGCCTCGCCCGTCAGGTGCTGGAGCGGCTCCCGCGCCACCCTGCGGGCGAGCAGCCGCTCGTAGGCGGCCAGCTCGCGCTCGCCGACCCCGTCCAGCAGGACCAGCCGGGAGCGGTCGATGCCCACGACGTGGGCCAGGAGCACCTCGGCGTCGTGGGCCGGGCTCGGCACCCCGGCGAGCTCCAGTCGGGTGGTGGCCGCCGCGAGCAGCGGGCGTCGCCTCACTGGTCGAGGGCGGCGAGCCGGTCGGCCAGGTCCAGCTGCAGGCAGGAGTCGAGGACCGGCTGCAGGTCCCCGTCGAGCACCTGGTCGAGGTTGTAGGCCTTGTAGCCCGTGCGGTGGTCGGAGATCCGGTTCTCCGGGTAGTTGTAGGTCCGGATCCGCTCCGAGCGGTCGACGGTCCGGACCTGGCTGCGCCGGGCGTCGCTGGCGGCCGCGTCGGCCTCCTCCTGCGCGGCGGCGAGGAGCCGGGCGCGGAGGATGCGCATGGCCTGCTCCTTGTTCTGCAGCTGGCTCTTCTCGTTCTGGCAGCTCACCACGATCCCGGTGGGGAGGTGGGTGATGCGGACCGCGGAGTCGGTGGTGTTGACGCTCTGCCCGCCGGGCCCGCTGCTGCGGAAGACGTCGATGCGCAGGTCGTTCTCGTCGACGGTCACGTCGACCTGCTCGGCCTCCGGCAGCACCAGGACGCCGGCCGCGCTGGTGTGCACGCGCCCCTGCGACTCGGTGACCGGCACGCGCTGCACGCGGTGCACGCCGCCCTCGAACTTCAGGAGCCCGAACGGTCCCTCGCCCGGCTCCACGGAGCCACGGGCCTTGACCGCCAGCGTCACGGACTTGTAGCCGCCCAGGTCGGACTCGTTCGCGTCGAGCAGCTCGACCTTCCAGCCGCGCTGCTCGGCGTAGCGGGAGTACATCCGCAGCAGGTCGCCCGCGAAGAGCGCGGACTCCTCGCCGCCCTCCCCCGACTTCACCTCGAGGATGGCGTCCTTGTCGTCAGCGGGGTCGCGCGGGACCAGCAGCATCCGCAGCCGCTCCTCGGCCACGTGCCGCCGCTGGGACAGCCTGTCCACCTCGTCGGCGAACGTCGGGTCCTCGGCCGCGAGCTCGCGGGCCGCCTCGATGTCGCCCTCGAGGTCGTCCCACTCCTTCTTGGCCGTGAGGACCTTGCTCAGCAGGGCGTAGCGCTGGTTGACCTTCTTGGCCAGTCGCGCGTCGGCGTGCGTCTCCGCCGCGCCGAGCTGCTGCTCCAGCTCGGCGTGCTCCACCGCCATGGCGTCGACTGCCTCGAACACCCTCGCTCCCCTCCTGGATCGTCTCGCGGGTCCTGCCTGGACCTGCCGTGAAATCGCGAGCGCCGACCCACGCCCCGGAGGGCACGGGTCGGCGCTGTCGAGGAGCTAGGAGGTGGCGTCGGCCTGGTCGGCGTCCTTGGCGGGAGCCTTCTTGGCGTAGCGCGCCTCGAACCGGGCCACACGGCCGCCGGTGTCGAGGATCTTCTGCTTGCCCGTGTAGAACGGGTGGCACTGCGAGCACACGTCGGAGTGGATGGAGCCACTCTTGTTGGTGCTGCGCGTGGTGAACGTGGCGCCGCAGGTGCAGGTGACCTGGGTCTCCACGTAGTCCGGGTGGATGTCGGCCTTCATGGTGTCCTCTCTCGTGTCCCGGGTCGCCACGCACGGACGCGAGACGTGAACCGGAACCAGTCGTGCAGACTAGGGAACGCCGAGGTGCAGGCGCGAATTCCCAGGTCGGGGGGGCCCGACGGTGGTTGAGGAGGTTGCGCAGCAACCGTCTCGGGACCTGGTGAGCCGGGGCTGGGACGGTCCCAGCACCGGGTTGCGTCGGGGGTTGGGGTTTGCGTCCCTGGGCTCGTGGCCCTGGGGCGTGGTCCGGTGGGTGGGGCCGCCCCCGCGGGCCATCCACCCCGGCACGGGAGCTCGCTGCGCTCGCGGGGGAGCCGGGGCCAGGCGGCGGTGGTTGAGGAGGTTGCGCAGCAACCGTCTCGAAACCTGGTGAGCCGGTGCTGGGCCGGTCCCAGCACCGGGTTGCGTCGGGATTTGGGGTTTGCGTCCCTTCGCTCGTGGTCCCGGGGCGTGGTCCGGTGGGTGGGGCCGCCCCCGCGGGCCATCCACCCCGGCACGGG
>CAZEPK010000126.1:0-12981 GCA_964514085.1 uncultured Nocardioides sp. | reverse complement strand
CGCAGCACGGCCCGCGGCGCTATGTCAAGTAGCGAATAGGCCTCTGACCTGCGCAAACGCGGATCGGACGCGCCCAGCGGCGTGTTAGACTGGTCACCTAGGAAGGGGAACTCCACATATGACTTTCACCGTCGGCGAAACGGTCGTCTACCCGAACCACGGGGCCGCCATCATCGAGGACATCGAGATGCGGACCATCAAGGGAGAGGACCGCGAGTACCTCGTACTCCGGATCGTCGCCCAGCAGGACCTCGTGGTCCGAGTACCGGCCTGCAACCTCGACCTCGTGGGTGTCCGCGACGTCGTGGACAAGGCGGGGCTCGACGCCGTGTTCGACATCCTGCGTGCCGCCCACGTGGAGGAGCCGACCAACTGGTCGCGCCGCTACAAGGCGAACCTGGAGAAGCTGCACAGCGGCGACGTCAACAAGGTCGCCGAGGTCGTCCGCGACCTGTGGCGCCGCGAGCGCGACCGTGGCCTGTCGGCCGGCGAGAAGCGGATGCTGGCCAAGGCGCGCCAGATCCTCGTCTCCGAGCTGGCCCTGGCCGAGCACACCAACGAGGACAAGGCCGAGGCCATCCTCGACGAGGTGCTCGCCTCCTGAGCGACGCACCACCCAGCACCCTCATCGACCCGCCCGAGCACGAGCTCGAGCGGGTCGATGCTTTGGGGACCGTGGTGGAGACCGATCGCGGCTCGCTGCCCTTCGCCCTGGTCCACGGTGAGCCCCTGGTGGCCGCAGCCGCCTGGGCCATGGGCGAGGCCGGCGTCTTCCTGGTCGACCTCGGCACCTCATGGGAGGCCATCACCGACGCGGGGGCGCCGTTCGTGCTCCACGACGCGCTCTGCCCGCTGACGCCGCCGGCCTTCCTGGTCGAGTGCGTGGAGCGCGCGGTCGAGCGGTCCGTGGTGGTCGTGGGGGTGCGACCGGTCACCGACACCGTCAAACGTCTCGAGGACGGTCGGGTGGGCCGCACCATCGACCGCGACGGGCTGCTCCAGGTCGCCTCGCCGGTGGTGCTGCCGCCCGACGTGGTGGCCGCCCTCGACGGCGTGCCGCCGGGCGACTTCGCCGCGCTCGTCGCCGCGCTGGCCGCGCGCTTCCCGGTCGAGACGCTGGAGGCGCCCGCCGGCGCGCGGCGGGTGGCGGGCGAGGACGACCTGAGGGTCCTGGAGGCGCTGACGGCAGTTCCGGGTCAGAGCAGGCCCATCAGCGACGGATAGTCACAGCAGCTGTTCCGCCACCGCGAGGTCCTCGGGGAAGGTCACCTTGAGGTTGGTGGCGCCGCCGTGGACCGCGACCACGGGCAGGTCGCTGTAGTGCGCGAAGCAGGCCGCGGTGTCGGTGCTCTGGTAGCCCTCGGCGGCGGCCTGCCGGTGCGCCTCGAGCAGCGGTGCCGCGCGGAAGGCCTGGGGCGTCTGCACGCCCACGAGGCGGTCCTCGACCGGGCGCAGGTCGCGGCTGAGGAGCCCGGACAGCTCGACGACCGGCAGCGCGCCGCCGTGCTCGCGGGCCGCGGCGAGGGTCGTCTCGAAGAGCCTTGGGCCCGCCAGCGGGCGGGCGCCGTCGTGCACTGCGACCACGTCGACGACACCCGACCCGATGTCGTCGGCCAGGGCCTGCAGCGCGGCCCACTCGGAGGAGTGCCGGGTGGGTCCGCCGGGCACCAGCCGCTCCTCGCGGTCGCCCACCACCGGCCCGACTGCGGCGCGGACCTTGCCCTCGTCGCCGGCTCGCACCACCAGCACCAGGCGGACGACGTCCGGGACCGCCAGCGCGGCCTGGACCGACCGGCCGAGGACGCTGCCGTCCCCGAGCGGCAGCAGCACCTTGTTGGTCCCCGCGCCCACCCGGCTGCCGGAGCCGCCGGCGAGGATCACGACGGCCGAGGGCATGGGCAAACTGTTACACGGCCGTTGCACGGCGGGCGTCAGGGGAAACACGCCGTACCTAGGTTCACGACCCATGACGCCTCGGCCGGACCCGATCGAGTGGCAGCCGGTCTGCCGGCTCGCCGAGCTGGAGATCGAGCGGGGTGCGGCCGCCCTGGTGCACGGCCAGGCGGTGGCCATCTTCCGCGTGGACGAGACGACGGTCTACGCGCTGGCCAACCACGACCCCTTCGACCGGCACGCGATGCTGGCCAAGGGCATCGTGGGGGTGACCGGCGACGTGCCCTTCGTGGCCTCACCGGTGCACAAGCACGGCTTCGACCTGCGCTCGGGGCAGTGCCTGGACGACGGCCACGTCTCCGTGGCCGCCTACGACGTGAAGGTGCTCGAGGGCGTGGTCATGATCGGGCAGCGGAAGACGGCTGCGGCCTAGCCGGCTCGGTGCCCTCCTTGAGCAGGCCGAGGGCGATCGCCGGGAACGCCACGACCGACACCAGCCCGGCGCACACCAGCGCGGCCGCCGTGGTGCTCGTCAGCGTGCCGGTCGCGACGCCGATCTGGCCGGCGGTGACGAGGAAGGGCAGCGAGGTCGCCTGCAGGAGACCGGCGGCCACCGCCGAGCGGCCGCCGTGCTGGCGGACCAGGAGCAGGGCCGGGACGCCGCGCACCACCAGGAGCCCGAGGGCGAGCACCGGCACCCGGGCCAGCGCTGATGGGTCGTCGACCAGCCCGTCGAGGTCGAGCCGCAGGCCGCTGGCCACGAAGAAGACCGGGATCAGGAAGCCGTAGCCGAGCGCCTCGAGCTTGATGCGGAAGTGCGGGTGCGAGGTCGAGTCGCGGTCCACCAGCCCGACCACCGCGCCCGCGAGGAAGGCGCCGAGGATGGTCTCGAGCCCGAGCTGCGCGGCGAGCGCGACGAAGCCGACGAGCAGGACGACCGAGGCCCGCACCCGGATCTCGGCGGTGGTGTCCTGGAGCCGGACCACGGTCTGCGAGAGACGCACCGAGCGCGAGACCGCGAGGGCGACCACCCCCGTCACGCCGACCAGCGCGGCGAAGACGCCGAGCAGCGCGACCCTGGTCCCCGTGCTGGACTCGCTGGTCGAGAAGAACAGCGAGAGCAGCACGATCGCGGCGAAGTCGGCCACCGACGCGGCGGCCACCACGCTCTGGCCCAGCACCCCGTCCAGCCGCCCGGCGTCCTTGAGGACCGGCACGACCAGGCCGAGGGACGTCGCCGACAGGGTGACGGCGACGAGCGTCGGGCTGGCGGTCCACCCGAGCGCGTCGAGCGCGCCGCCCACGCCGAGCCCGAGGACCAGCGTCACGGCGTACCCGGCCAGGGCGAGGCGCAGGACCGCGCCGCGCAGCGTGCGGATGTCGATCTCCAGGCCGGCCAGGAAGAGCAGGAAGGCCAGGCCCAGGACGGCGCCGATCGAGACGGGCAGGTCGACCTCGACCCAGCCCAGGACGCTCGGCCCGAGCACCACGCCGGCGACGATCTCCAGCACCACCGCGGGCACCCGGAGCCTCGGGACGGAGCCGAGCGCGAGCGGCGCGAGGAGCGCGACGACGGAGACGACGAGCAGGTTGACGAACCCGACCTCGGGCATGGGTCCTCCAGGACGGTGAGCAGAGCAGCGCGGGAGACGCGCGGGGTGTGGTGAGGAGAGAGGGCGCGTCAGCGCTTGAGGTCGCGGAACGCGTCGAGCAGGGTGGCCTGAGCCTCGGGGGAGAGCGTGTCGGCGGGCACGGTGCCGAGCAGGTCGAGGGTCTCGCGCATCTGGGCGACGTACTCGGTGCAGGCGTCGCAGTCCTTGAGGTGCCTGGCCACCCGGCGGCGGTCGCGCCAGCCGAGGGTGCCCTCGAGGTAGTCGGTGACGAGCTCGACGAGCTCCTGGCACGCCATGTCAGCCACGTCGGCTCCCCTCGAGGTACGTCGCGAGCCCGGCGCGGACCGCGGTCCGCGCCCGGTGCAGCAGTACCCGTTGGTTCGCCTGCGAGATCTCGAGGAGCTCGCACACCTCCTCGGAGCTGTGGCCGAGCACGTCGCGCAGGGTGAGGACCGTCCGCTGCCGGTCGGGCAGGGCGTCGACCGCCGCGCGCAGCTCGCCGCGGACCTCGCCGGCTAGCACCGAGCCCTCCACCGTGACCTCGTCGGGCCAGGCCGCCGGGGCGGCCCGCCAGTGGCCCGGGTACGGGTCGCCGGCGGAGCGGAACAGGGCCGGGTCCAGGCTCGGACCGGCGTCCTCACCCGCGACCGTGCTCCACGGCAGCGTCTTGTGCTCCTTCACGCCACGGGTCTTCGCGGTGTTGACCAGGATCCGGTAGACCCAGGTGCGCAGCGCCGAGCGGCCCTCGAAGCGGTCCAGTCCCTTGATCACGGCGAGCCAGGTCTCCTGCACGACCTCCTCGGCCGAGGCCTCGGTGGAGACGAAGCTGCGGGCGAGGGCCAGCATGGGTCGCGACCACTCGCTGACGATCCGGGCGAACGCCGCCTCGTCGCCGCCCCGGAGCGCGGCGAGCAGGTCGCTCTCGTCCCGGGGCACGCACGGAGCGTAGCGATCAGGATCACCGGTACTCCGGGTTCTCGAAGTCGAACCGCGTGCCGGCGTTCCACTCCGAGCGCTGGTTGCCGTAGCCGGGCACGCCACCGGCGTCCTTGAGCAGCCTGGCCAGGTGCATCAGGTTCCACGTCATGAAGGTCGTGTTGCGGTTGGTGAAGTCGTTGTCCGGGCCGCCGCTGCCAGGGTCGAGGTACGACGGACCCGGGCCGGCCTCGCCGATCCACCCGGCGTCGGCGTTGGGCGGGATGGTGTAGCCGACGTGCTGCAGGGAGTACAGGACGTTCTGCGCGCAGTGCTTGATCCCGTCCTCGTTGCCGGTGATCAGGCAGCCCGCGACGCGGCCGTAGAAGAGGTACTGGCCCTTGTCGTTGAGCTCGCCGGAGAGGGAGTAGATGCGCTCGATGAGCTGCTTGGTGACGCTGGAGTTGTCGCCCAACCAGATGGGGCCGGCCACCACCAGGATGTCGCTGTCGAGGATGCCGGGGCAGAGCTCGGGCCAGGCGTCCTCGGCCCAGCCGTGCTCGCGCATGTCGGGGTAGACGCCGGTCGCGACCGGGTGGTCGATCAGCCGGATCTCGGTGACGTCGACGCCGTGCTTGCGCATGATCCCGGCGCTGGCGTCGACCAGCCCCTGGGTGTGGCTCGGCTCCGGGCTGCGCTTGAGCGTGCAGTTGACGAAGGTGGCCTTCAGGCCGGTGAAGTCGTGGTCCGTGTGCTCGTCGGTCATGGTTCTCCTTGGGTGGTTTCCGTCCGAGAGGTGGTCAGAGCAGCTCGGCGTCCTGCTCCACGCAGAGCAGGGCCGGTCCGTCGTGGGCGAACAGCTCGGCCATGGCGGCGTCGAGCTGGTCGCGGTGGGTGACCTTCAGGCCACGGGCGCCGCACAGCTCGGCGTACGCCGCCCAGTCGGGGTTGGTCAGCGAGGTGTGCCAGACCGGGTAGTCGGCGGCGAGCTGCTCCTTGCTGATCTTGCCGAGCGCGTTGTTGTTCAGCAGCACGTGCTTGACCGGGATGCCGTGGTGCACGGCGGTGGTCAGCTCCATGGCGTACTGCCCGAAGCCGCCGTCGCCGGTCACCGCCACCACCGGCCGGGTCGGGTCGGCGGCCCAGGCGCCCATCGCGGCCGGGTAGCCGAAGCCGATCGAGCCGAGGTAGCCCGACATCAGCACCGGCTGGCCCTGGGACTCGAGGTAGCGGCCCAGCGAGTAGGCGTGGTTGCCCACGTCGACGGCGACCACGGCGTCCTCGGGCAGGTGCTCGGACAGCGCCGCGAACACCGCCGCGGCGGAGACACCCCGGCCACGGTCGTCGGCCGCGCGCCGCGCCTTCTCGGCCCGCCAGATGGCCCAGCGCTCGGCCACGTCGCCGCGCTGGTCCTCGGCGTGGGCGCCGGCCGCCCGCACCGCCTCGGCCAGGGCCGGGACCACGACGGAGGCGTCCCCGAGCAGGTCGGCCGCCACGGCGTCGAAGCGGCCGATGGCGGTGGGGGTGTCGTCGACCTGGACGATGGTCTGCCAGGGCGCGATGCCGGTGTGGTTCGAGAAGGACGCGCCGATCACGAGCAGCAGGTCGGCCTCGTTCATCAGCCAGCTCGCGACCGGGGTGCCGCTGCGGCCCAGGACGCCGGCGCCCAGGGGGTGGGTGTCGGGCACCAGGCCCTTGGCCTTGAACGTCGTGAGCACCGGTGCGCCCAGCTGCTCGGCCAGTGCCACCACCTCCGCGCGGGCGCCTCGCGCGCCGTGGCCCACCACGAGCACCGGCCGGCGCGCGGCGGCGACCAGCTCGGTGGCCCGGACCAGGGCGGCAGGGTCGGGCCCGACCGGTCGCCGGGAGTAGCGGCCGTCGGGCGAGCCGGCCGGCGCCTGCGACGGCTGCGCCTGCACCTCGTCGGGCAGCACCAGGTGGGCCACGCCGCGACCGTCGCGGGCGTGCTTGACCGCCAGCGCCGCCAGCTCGGCGTGGTCGCTGCCGGACTGGACGGTGGCGGTGGAGATCGCGACGTCGCGGAAGACCGCGCCGAGGTCGAGGTCCTGGAACGCGCCGCGGCCCAGGACCTTGGACGGCACCTGGCCGGAGATCGCGACCACCGGGGAGTCGTCCAGCTTGGCGTCGTACAGCCCGGTGAGGAGGTTGGTGGAGCCCGGGCCGGCGATGGCGAAGCAGGCGGCGGGGCGGCCGGTGAGCTTGCCGTAGGCGCTGGCGGCGAAGGCGGCGGCGCCCTCGTGGCGGATGCCGACGAAGCGCAGCTCGCCGCGCTCCTCGGCGTGCCGCAGCGCGTCGGCGAACCCCAGGTTGGAGTGGCCGACCATCCCGAAGACGGTGTCCACGCCGTGCGCCACCAGGGTCTCGACCAGGACGTCGGCGACCGTGCGCCCCGGTGCGGCCCGGTCGGGGAGCCGGACCCGTACACCGTCGCCGTCCTCCTCGACCTCGTAGGCCGGGACCCGGTCGTCGAGGTGCTCGGCCAGCTCGCCCGGTGGCGCGCCGGTGACCGGGTCGTAGTCGTAGCCGTGCCACGGGCAGCGCAGCAGTCCCTGCTCGATGGACCCCTCACCGAGGGGACCGCCCTGGTGCGGGCAGTGGTTCTCGAGGGCGCCGAGCCGGCCGCCGCAGCGCGTCAGCGCGAGCGAGCGACCGTCGACGGTGACGCTGCGGACCCGGCCCTCGTCGGGCACGTCCTCGGCGCCGACCGCGTGCCAGCTCTGAGTGGTGCTGTCCATGTAACGCTCCTGTCCGGCCCGCAGACCGATCTGGCATCAGTGCCACCCGACCGGCGCCGCGTTACGGCGACCGCACCCCGACCCGAAGGACCGACGTGGACCTCACCCGGACCCGCACCTCCCTGCACGGCATCGCCGAGCTGCTCCTGGCCGGCCCGCAGTACGCCGCGAGCGGCACCATCCGCCTGCGGGTGCTGCCCTCCGGGCTGGCCACCGTGGCCGACCCCGACCTGCGCCTCGAGGGCGACGAGCTGGTCTCCTCGGCTGGTCGGCACCCGCTCAGCGGGTCCTACGCCGAGGTGGCGGCCGCCGCCGGGGTCACCCTCCGCTCGCTGGCCGACCTCTACAGCGACCACGCCGGGATCGACCCCGACGACCACATCGAGCTCGACCCCGCCCACCTGGCCGAGCTGACCGGCGCCCTGGCGGTCGGCGACGCCGCCCTCCGCGCGTTCGCCCCCGACGAGACGCCGGTGCTGTGGCCCGAGCACCTCGACGTGGCCATCACCCTCGACGAGGTCAACTACGGCGTCTCGCCCGGCGACGGCGCCGTCCCGGAGCCCTACGCCTACGTCGGCCCGTGGACGCCGCGCACCGGCGACTTCTGGAACGTCTCGTTCGGGGCCGCCCGGCCGCTGTCGGACCTCGGCAGCGCCGACGCCGTCGCCGAGTTCTTCAAGCAAGGAGCCCGGCTCGCGACCTGAGCGGTGGCCTCACCCAGCTGTCCAGCGTCGCTCGTCATGTCTTCGTTGACGGACCAGGTTCGCATCGGCACGGTCGAAGCAATTCCGTTCTCGGACACGGCGTCGGCAGGGGAGAGCATCATGCGCAGGTTGGCCAGTCTCGTGTTGGTGTGCATCGCGTCGCTGGTGGTGGGACCGCCCGCGCACGGATCCGTGCAGGATGCAGCGCGGGGTGCAGGGGCTCCGTCGTCGAAGGTGGTCTTCCACTTCCAGGGCAAGACCTACTCGGGGGCCACGCTGCGCCGGTTGTCGAGCAGCACTCACTGCGTGCCTGCGGCTCGGGCCGACAACTTCACCTGCTACGCCACGCGGCATGCGGCTCGCACGGCGTACCGGATGCGCACCCGGACCGAGGGTGGGGCGGCTGCCGCGATCCCGGCGCCGCCTGACGTCACCCTCATCAACAACGACATCGGTCCGCGCGCCTCGATCATGCTGCCCTTCTTCGAGGTTCCCCGCCTCTCCGACTACGGCTGGAACAACCGGGCGGACGTCGTCAAGATCGACTACACCCTGCAGATCCAGTACAAGGCCTACAAGCAGAAGGAGTACTGGGACTTCCTCTCCAACATGGCCAAGGGAAGCAACGACGTGGCGAACAACCTCATCTCGTCGTTCAGGGCCCAGTGACCTTCACAGTCGAGGCTTCGTCCGGCGCGCCGCGGACGACGATCCGACGTCCGGCCAGCCACGCGGCCATCGGCAGGCCGATGAAGTAGAAGGCCGAGAGCGAGTCCTGGTCCTGGCCGGGTTCGTGCGAGACGGTGATCCAGAAGAGCAGCACCACGGAGAGCAGCAGGTAGCCGACGAACAGCAGCGGCCGGGCGTCGGCCGGGAGCCGTCGGGAGCCGTTCGACGCGAACGACGCCCCGCTGGCCAGGGTGAGCACCACGCCGAAGACCACGACGAGGATCGCGGGCAGGCCGAGGAGCCCGCCGACGAACGAGATGTAGTCGCCGCGGGCGTTGACCAGCCACGAGAAGGTCAGGAGCGTGGCCATCGCCACCAGGGCGCCGTTGGAGAGCCGGCGCCAGCGCGCGACGAGCAGCCCGAGGACCCCGAGGGTGACGAGCACGTCGACGCTCGCGTAGCTGAACCCGAGGCCGAGGTCGAGCGCGCTCGGGATCAGCTGGGCGCCGAACCAGACGCCGACCACGATCAGGGCGGAGCCGAGCTCGTCACCGAACCCGCCCTCGCTGCGGCGCATCAGCCAGAAGCCGAACGCCACGAGCGCGACGTTCGCGATCAACAGGCCCTCGGTGCCGACGAAGCCGTAGGGCATCGCGTCGTTGACGTCGATGAGGCCGTTCCACTCGAACTGGGTCAGGACGTAGAGGCCGATGCCCACGATCAGGCTCGACAGCAGCAGCGGCGCTGCCAGCAGCAGGCTGAGGCCGTACATCGCGCGCTCCTTGGCCAGGGCGTAGTCGTCCGAGGGCGCGAACCGGGTGGCCGCGAGCACCACGACCACGACCAGCACGACCATCACGGCGGTCCGTACGACGGCCTGGGGCTGGTAGGTGAGCTCGGTCTGCCACTGGTCCCAGCGCAGGACCACCTGCCGGACCAGCTTGATCGCGAGCAGGGCTCCGAGGATGACCAGGAGCCAGGCGCGCGGCAGGACGCGCACGGGCTCGGTGACGCTCGTCGAGACGTCGAGAGCGAAGTCGATGACCGTGATGGCCGCGACGTAGACCAGCGGCAGCAGCAACGAGTTGGTCAGGTCGACCGAGTTGTCCAGCACCGCGGGAACCGGCGTCGGGAAGCCCTCGCGCTCGGTGGTCACGTGGACCCACAGCAGGGTGCCGTACTGCGTGAGCAGTGCGAGCAGCACCACCACGCGCAGGCCGGCGGTCACCCAGCGCCGCGCGCGGGGCCGGGGGCGGAGCAACGGGTGCAGGAGGGCGGAGACGAGCAGGACCCCGACGGTGGCGTAGAAGCCAGCGCGCATCACCGACGTGCCGTGCTCGAGGATCCAGGTGCCGAGGCCGAAGGTGGCGCCGCTGATCGCCACGGTCGAGCCCGTGGCGACGTAGAGGACCGCGACGACCACGCGTACGGCGGGGCTCGCGGCGAGTGCGCCCCAGCAGACGAGCGACCAGGCCAGCAGGAGACCGATGAGGGCGAGCGGCAGCACGGTGACCGGCACGAACTGGAACTCGTGGTTGCCGGTGAGCTGGTAGAGGGCGCCGGCCCGCCACAGGCCGGTGAAGAGCACCGAGCCGAGCAGCAGCGCCAGGGTCACCAGCCCGAAGCGGGCGAGCTGCCTCTCGGCGGCGCTCAGGCCGTCCAGCCGCAGGTGACCTTCGCGCACCGGGTCGCGGAAGGTGCGCACCCACAGCGGGCCCACCGCCAGCGTGACCAGCCGGCGCAGCCGCGTCGTGCCGGCCGAGTGCGCTCCGGCGTCTGCTGCGCCCGGCGCGCGGGCTCCGTGCGCTGGGCCAGGCGTGGCGGTGGTCATCGCGCCTCCAGCATCGACAGATTCAACGACGTCGGGACGAACAGCCGCCCGTCGGCCGTGCCCCCGACATCCGGCGTGGACGGCAGCGGCATCGCGTCGGGCTCCCAGGCGCCGAGGAAGCGACCAGACCGCAGGTCGTGGACCGAGATCCGGTAGGCGTTGTCGTCGACGTCCTGGCCGTTGCCCTCCTCGGCGAGGAACACCCGGCCGTCGGAGATGAATGGTGAGCCGGCCGCCTCATGGGTCATCGGCACGCTCCACAGCTCCTTGCCCGTGGCCGCGTAGTACGCGCGCGCGATCCGCCCGTCGAACCCCACGACGACGCCGTCGCCGGCGTCGGGGCGGAGGAACGCCTGTGGGCGGCTCACCGGCTGCGACCACAGCAGTCGGCCGGTCGCCGCGTCGTGCGCTCCGATGCGCGACTCACCGGTCGCCGGGTCGCTGGAGGTGGAGAACAGCACGCCCTCCCAGAACGCCGGGCGGCTGTAGAGGTGCGCGGTCGGGTCGCGCCAGAGCACCTCACCCGTGGCGCCGTCGTACCGCGCCAGACCGCCGCCGCCGTAGGCGACGTCGCCGTCGGGCAGGGCCAGGGGCGAGACGGTGACCTGCTGGTCCTCAATCGGCTGCACCCAGAGCGGTTCGCCGGTCGCGAGGTTCACGGCCACCAGGCCCTGGCCGACGATCGGGTAGAAGACGGCGTCCTCGCTGGCGCTGGGGGCGATGCCGTACGCCGTGTCGCCCGTGGGTGACTTCCAGACCAGCTCGCCGTCGGAGAGCCGCCGCGCCTGCACGGTCTCGCCGTGCTGGGCGATGGCCAGGTCGCCGGCCACCGTCCCCATGTTCTGGGTCCGGTCACCGGAGTCCAGCAGCTGCGTCGCGCTGCCGTCCGGGCCCACCGCGAACAGCCCGTCGGTGGTGGCGACGACCGCATCGACGCCCGCTTGCAGCGGTGGCTCGGTCGGGGTCCCCGGGACGGAGCGCTCGGTGACGTGCAGCAGCGGACCGGTCGGGACGCCCGGCCGCACCGGGTAGGCGAAGAGGACCTCGTCGGTGAGGAGTCCGCCGCCGAACGCGCTGAACACCAGGGTGTCGCCGACCAGGGCCGGGTCGACGTCGACGAACCACTCGCCGTGGTTCTCGGCCAGCGGGAGGGGCCAGGAGTCGACCGTTCGACCGTCCTGCAGGTCGTAGACCTCGACCACACCGCGCCGGGTCACCTCCACGACCTCGTCGCCGACGATGGTCGAGGCGCTCCGGATGCTGGGTCGCTCACGGGTCCAGAGCTTGCTGCCGTCGGAGGTGTCGAAGGCGTTGATGAAGCCGAAGTTCTCCGAGGTGAGCACCACCCCGTTGCCGGCGGTCATCGGGGCCGTGCCGTCGCCGCGGCTCCGGCTCTGCCAGTCGGCGGTGCCGTCGCTGCGATAGGCGTGGACGACACCGGCGACGTCCTGCACCATCACCCGGTCGTCGGCGACGACGGGTCCTTGGGCCAGCCCCTCGTCGAGGGAGACCGACCACGCGGTGTCGCCGGTCCCCGGGTCGAGCGCCGTCAGCGCGCCCGAGCTGTCGCCGACGAGCACGTGCTCCCCGTCGTAGGCCGGAGCCGTGCGCGCGGCGCCGCCGAGCCCGACCTCCCACGCGAGGCTGCCGTCGCTCACCCCGAGCGCGGTGAGCGAGCCGTCCTCGGCCGGCACGACGACGAGGTCGCCGACCACCAGGAGAGCCGCGGAGACGATGTCGGGGAGCGTGTGGGACCACCGGGCGCGCCCGGTCACGCGGTCCAGGGTCCACAGCTGCTTGCGGCTGTCGGCGACGAGGACGACGTCACCGACGACCACCGGCGCGGCCAGGATCGGCCCGCGCAGCTGGACCTTCCACAGCATCGCCCCGGTGTCGACGGTGCGCATCGAGACGACCCCGTCGGGCTCGGCGAGTGCCATGACCTCCCCGTCGGACGCGGGGGCCACCAGCCCGTGCTCGGGCCGCAGGTCGGTCCAGGCAGGGGTTCGTCCGAGCGTGCCCTCGGGAACCGCGAAGGTCCGGGCGGTGTCGAAGCCGTCGTGGGAGCCCGCGACCGGCTCCGGCAGGTCGACCTGCTCCGGCTCGTGCCCGTCGGCGTACCAGTTGCGGTCCACGCCGTGGAACTCGACGAGCTCCTCGGTGAAGTCGGTGCCGTTGTGGTCCGCGGTGTCGTGGATCCGGACGGTGCCGACACCGTCGCACGTCCACTCCTCGACGACCTCGACCGCGTCGGGGTCGTCCTCGAGGAACAGGTCGACGGTGGTCACGAAGTGGGCGCAGTCCTCGAACGACGTTCCCCCGACCTCCAGATCGACGACCTCGGTGAGCTCGGTGCGGGAGGCGTAGTCGATGGGTCCGACCGTCCCCCGGTAGGACCAGCGCTGGCCCTCCCGGCCCGGGAGCTGGTAGGCCTTGAGCTTCGGGTCCAGGCCGTACCAGGTGCCGTCCTCCACCTGGGCGTACTGGAAGACGGTGTTGCCCTCGACCCCGAGATACGCCGTGAAGGAGCGCGCCCCGCTGCCGGGGTAGTCGGTGTAGCGGCGGTCCTGCTCGACCGACGGGTCGAGGCGGCCGGTGGG
>CAZEPK010000125.1:0-13015 GCA_964514085.1 uncultured Nocardioides sp. | reverse complement strand
CAACCTGGCCGCCGACCAGCCGGTGACGGCGGAGCTGGCGGCGCTGGCCCTCTCCGCCCGGCTGGTCCCGGTGCCGGCCCGGGTGCTCCGCGCCGGCCTGGCCGCGGCCTGGCACGCCCGGCTGGGGCAGCTCGACCCGGGCTGGCTGGACCTGGCCTACGCCGTGCCGCTGCTCTCCACCGACCGGGCCGAGGCCGAGCTGGGCTGGCGGCCCACCGTGTCCGCGGCCGAGGTGCTGGCCGAGGTGGTCGAGGGGATGGTGGCCCGGCGGAGCGCGGCCACACCGGTGCTGCGGCCGCGCTCGCTGACCGACACGTTGAAGCGCCTGGTCGTGGACGGCCCCGTGCACCGGCGCCGGGAGCCCTAGGCCAGGGACGGTCCGTGGCCGCGGTGCTGGAGCCGTCGCAGGCCGACCACGCCGAGGGCGACCATCGTCACGGCCAGGACCAGGTGCAGCCAGTTGTCGGCGGAGTTGAGGGGCACGAAGTTGGCGTCGCTGTCGTGCTCGACCACCAGCCCGTAGAGCCAGACCACGGCGTACACGATCCCGCCGAGCAGCAGGTAGAGCGCCGCCGGCCGCGGGCGCGCCGCGACCGCCAGGCCAACCACGCCGTAGGCGAGGTGGATCAGGTTGTGCAGCACCGAGACCTGGAAGATGCCGATCAGCTTGGCCTCGCTCATGTGCCCGGCGAAGGACAGGTCGGAGTAGTGCGTGGTGATCCCCGGGATGAAGCCGAGGATGCCGACCAGGAGGAAGACCACGCCGTAGGTCCCGGCCACCAGCCGGAGAAAGCCCGCGGCCCCGACGTCGTACGGCGTGCCGCCGGTGTTCGTCTGGATGCTGCCGTCGTTGAGGTGAGGTTCGCTCGTCATGGCAGTCGGGTAACCGCCCCCGCGACGCCGACGATCACCCGGATGGGTGGGCCTGCACGTATCGCCCGATCGGGGGAGGTCGAGCCGTCGCGCTGCGGGTAATGCCTCGTCGACGGCGAGCCGTCGGAGTTTCGGCCGCGCCGTCCAGAGCACAGGAGGAGACCTGAGTGGAGCCCATTCCGGAGAGCATCGAGGCGATGCTCGAGCGGGACGCCGTGATGGAGGACGACGACCTGCTCACGCGGTTGCAGGAGATCGGCGACCAGGTGCAGGAGCTGGTGCCGGACTGCATCGGCCTCAGCGTGGCGTTCATGGAGGACGATCTGGCGCTGACCCTGGTGGCCAGCCAGCCGGAGATCGCCGTGCTGGACGCCCTGCAGTACCTCGGCGACGGCCCCTGCCGGCAGGCCGTCCGGGAGGGCGCCACGCTGGAGCTCAACGACGGCGACCTCCTGGACGAGGAGCGGTGGCGCATCTTCGCCCTGGCCGGTGCGAGCGGTGCGGTGGCCAGCACCCTCACCCTCCCGATGGTGCGCGACGGCGAGGTCATCGGCAGCGTCAACCTCTACGCCGCCTCCGGTCACGCCTTCACCGGCCTCCACGACGAGGTCGCCGAGCTGGTCGGGGGCTGGGCGCCCGGCGCGATCGAGAACGCCGACCTGTCCTTCTCGACCCGGCTGCGGGCCGAGCAGGCGCCCGCGCTGCTGCGCCTGCGCGGCCGGATCGACACCGCGGTGGGGCTGCTGGCCGGGTACGCCGACCTGTCCGTGGAGTCCGCGCGGCAGCGCCTCGAGGAGTCGGCCGCCCGAGCGGGGGTCAGCGTGCCCCGCCTGGCGCAGGCCATCATCGGGCTGTTCGGCTCGGAGTCGTGAGCCCGCCCGCCGGCCCGGTGCGGATCGCCCTGGTCGACGACCACGCCATCGTGGTCCAGGGCCTGGCGGCCATGCTCTCCGACCACCCCGACCGCGTGCAGGTCGTCGAGCTGGACTCGCTGCGGGATCCGCCCGACGACGTGGACGTGGTGCTCAAGGACGCCTTCGGCATGGTCGACGACCTCCGAGACTTTGTCGCGTCCACCCCGGTGCCGGTCGTGGTCTTCGCGTTCTCGAACGACCCGGCCTCGGTCCGCGAGGCGCTCGACCTCGGCGCGGCCGGCTACGTGCACAAGGGGGTCAGCGAGGAGACCCTCGTGACGGCGCTCGAGCGCGTCCGGGACGGCGAGCGGGTGGTCGAGCTCGGCGACGCCGACGAGGAGGACCAGCCCGACGGCGACTGGCCCGGGCATGCATTCGGCCTCACCGACCGCGAGTCGGAGGTCCTGTCCCTGATCTGCCGGGGTCTGAGCAACCAGCAGGTCGCCCTCGCGCTCTACCTCAGCATCAACTCCGTGAAGACCTACATCCGCAGCACCTACCGCAAGATCGGCGTGCGGAGCCGGTCCCAGGCGGTCATCTGGGGACTGAGGCACGGGTTCGTCCCCCTGCCCGAGCGGGACCGGCCGCCGGCGCCGGAGTGAGTCCGGCCACGTCCTCCTCGCGCCGCAAGGGTGCGACGCATGATTGCCCGCCGACCGGTCACCAGTCGCCCATGGCTGATCTTGCGTGGCGACTGCTCCAGCAGGGGTACGACGCCGTGGCGGCGGACCGGGCGGCGCGCGGTGGGGCGGACGACTTCGAGACCCGACTGCTCGGGCGGCGGGCCGTGGTGGTGCGCAGCCGCGAGGGCGCCCGGATCTTCTACGACGAGTCCGTCGTGCGCCGGCGCGACGCCATCCCGCCGCCGCTGGGCTGGCTCCTCTTCGGGCGCGGCGCCGTGCACACCCTGGACCCGCCCGAGCACCGCGACCGCAAGGGCCTGCTCCTCGAGCTGGTCTCTCCCGAGCGCCTCGCATCCCTCGGCGAGGAGGTCGACACCCGCTTGCGGGTCGCCGTGGCGGCCTGGCCCGGTAGCCGCGTGCACGTCCACGACCAGCTGGTGCAGGTCTACGGGGCAGCGGTGCTCCGCTGGGCGGGGGTGCCGCTCGATGAGCGCGACGCGGCCGACCGCAGCCGGCAGCTCGCGGAGATCGTGGACGGGTTCGGGTTCTCCGGCGGCGCCTACACGAGGGCCTGGCAGGCCAGGGTCCAGAGCGACCGCTGGGCGACACGGCTGGTCGAGGAGGTCCGGGCCGGACGGGTGCGCGTCCCCGTCGGCAGCGCGGTGGCGGTGCTCGCCGGCTCGGACCTCCCCGCGCGTACGGCGGGGGTCGAGCTGCTGAACCTGCTCCGCCCCACCGTGGCGGTCGCGTGGCTGGGGACCTTCGCCGCACTCCGCTTCGGACAGGACCCGAGCTGGCGGGCCCGGCTGGTCGACCCCGGCGGCCACCGGGAGCGGTTCGCCTACGCCCAGGAGGTGCGCCGCACCACGCCGTTCGTCCCGGCCCTGGCCGCCCGGGTGCACCAGCGCGCCGACCTCGGCGGTCTGGTCGTGCAACCGGGGGACCGGCTGGTGCTCGACGTGCCGGGCATCGACCACGACCCGGCGCGCTGGCCGGACCCGCAGCGCTTCGACCCCGCGCGCTTCCTCAGCGCCGAGCCGGGCCCGTTCGACCTCGTGCCGCAGGGCGGGGGGAGCCCGAGCGCGGGCCACCGGTGCCCGGGCGAGTCGGCCACGATGGTGCTGCTCGACGTCACCCTGCGGGTGCTGGGTCTGGTGGACTACCAGGTGACCGGCTCGGGCGTCGACCGGCGGCGGATCCCGACGCTGCCCGAGGGCGGCCTGGTCTTGCGGGTCCCGCAGGTGGTCGCGGGCGAGGAGGACATGAGCGCAGGGTCCACCGGTTACCGGTAGTCATGACCTTCCTGGAGCGACTGAGCGGCCTCGTCCGCCGAGACCGGACCGCGCGGCAGCGCGGGGAGCACGACGCACCGCAGGACCTCGCCAACGGGTCGCGCGACACCGGCGGAGGGTCCGACGTGGACTCCATGGACCGGAACAGCACGACCGGCACCACCCAGAGCGGGGAGTTCGTCGGCCGGGCCGGCAGCGACGAGACCGGCGATGTCGGCCTGAGCGGCGGCGAGGCCCGGACCGGTGAGCGGGCCGACGGGCGCACCGGCGCCGCCCGCGACGAGTAGGGGGAGGAGCGCCGCGCCGGGTCGTAGAGTGGCCTGACCGACCCCGACCGGAGCCGGCTGGGCGGAGGCGTCGTGCGGAACCGATCCGAGCTGATGCTCCGCCTGACGCACACGCTGGCCGCGCTGCCCGCCGCCGACCCGCTCCCGCTGCGCATGTGCCTGGCCTTCGTGGAGATCGTCGGCGCCTCGGGGGGTTCGATGACGCTGGGCTACGCCAGCACCGAGCGCACCATGCTCTGCGCCACCGACGACGCCTCGGCCCGCTTCGAGGACGCCCAGGACTTCCTGCGCGAGGGGCCCAGCCTCGACGCGTTCCGCACCGGGCAGGTGGTGGCGAGCCTGTCGGTCGAGGACCAGCGCCACCGCTGGCCGGGGCTGGCCTCCACGGTGGACCTGCTGTGGAGCAGCATCCGGGCGATCCCGATGCTCCCGGGGTCTGCGGTGATGGGAGTGCTCACGGTGCACGACGGGCTCCGCATGCTCGGCGACGTGGAAGAGCTCGGCTTCCTGGCCGACGCCATCGGGGCCGCCATCATCGGCGACCTCCCGGCCCACGACGAGGAGTCGCAGCTGTGGACCGAGCGGGACCGGGTGTCCCAGGCCACCGGCATGGTCGTCGCCCAGCTCCGGATCGCCCCGGCCGACGCCCTGGCCCTGCTGCGGGCGCACGCCTTCGCCCACGAGAGCACCGTGGTCGAGGTCAGCCGTAGGGTGGTCGAGCGCAAGCTGGACTTCTCCCGATCCGATCGAGGTGGCTCATCGTGACCCGGTTGGACTCGACCGCGGCGAGCCTCGCCTCGGCGGTCGAGGCGCTCGTCAGCTCCGACGTCGACGTGGCCGACGTCCTGGCCCACCTCGTGGCCGACTGCGCCCGCCAGAGCGGAGCCGACGCCTGCGCGTTGATGGCCCTGGACGGTCGCGGCGAGCTGGCCATGCTGGCGGCGGAGTCGCACCGTGCCGTGGAGCTGGAGATGCTGCAGATCCAGCGCGACGCCGGACCGTGCATCGAGGTCATCGAGTCCGGCGTCGAGGTGCACGTCTCGGGTGCTGCCGCCCTGCGGGAGCGCTGGGAGACGGTGGGCGAGGCGGTCGTCGAGGCCGGCTTCGAGGCGGTCGAGGCCTACCCCATGCGCTGGAGGGGCGCGGTGCTGGGCGGGCTCAACCTCTTCCGCACCGACCCCGGGGCACCCCCGGCCGGCGCGCTGGGCCAGGCCTTCGCCGACGTGGCGACGCTCGTCGTCGTGCACGCCGGCGCGATCGAGGCCGACGAGGTGCGGGCGCACCTCCACGAGGCGATGAGCGCCCGCGCGGTCGTCGAGCAGGCCAAGGGCGTGATCGCCTACCGCGACGGCGTCGACCTCGGGACGGCGTACGCCCGGCTGCTGAGCCGGTCCGAGGAGGCGGGGACGACCCTGACCCGCACCGCGCTCGACGTGGTGGCTGAGGCAGGTGGCGGAACGCCGGTCCAGGAGTAGATTGACGGACAGGACCCGTCGGGCCGACACCACGACCTCCGGGGCGGGTCCGGCCTTCGGAGCCCCCGATGAGCACTTCACCGTCTCCCTGTCGCGGCCCGGTGGTGCTCGAGCCGGTGGGCCTGAGCCCGCTGACCACCGCGTGCGTGGCCTGGCTGCTGCGGCCGTTCCCCGAGCGCGTGGTCCTCTCGGAGGAGCCGCGGGGCGCGGCCGACGTGGGCTTGGTCGATCCCGACCAGCCGCACGAGACCTGGCACCGCTGCGCCGGACTGCCACTGGTCGGGCTGGTCCGCGACGCCACGGCGGAGTGCCTGGCCAGGGCGGTCGAGCTGGGCGTCGCGGCGACCCTGGGCCCCGACCTGCGCGCCGACGAGCTGGTCCAAGCGGTCGAGGGCGTCCGCGACCGGGCTCAGGAGAACGCCTCCCAGACCTCGTCGGGGCTCAGCGCCCGGGAGCTGGAGGTCGTGTCCCTGGTCTGCCAGGGCCTCTCCAACGCCGAGATCGCGGGCCGGCTCTTCCTCAGCATCAACTCGGTCAAGACCTACGTCCGCACGGCCTACCGCAAGATGGGCGTCACCTCCCGCAGCCAGGCCGTCCTCTGGGGGTATCACCGCGGACTGTGAGCGCGGGCAGCGAGGTTGGTCGCTGGTAGGTTGGGGACACTGCGCGGGGCCGAGCACACGACCTCGCGACGCGCCTGGGGTGACGGCCCCGAGCCCTGCTCCACGGAGTCCCATGGTCGGTCCGATAGACGTCGCAGCGGCACTCGCCGAGGCCACGCGCCACCTGGGTGATCACCAGGACCTCGACGCGACGCTGCAGACCCTGGTCGACGTGGCCCGCGACTCCATGCCCGAGATCGACCACGCCGGCATCACGGTCACCCACCGGAGCGGACGCATCCGGACCGAGGTGCAGACCGACGACCTGGTCAGGCGGCTCGACGACCTGCAGTACGACCTGGGCGAGGGGCCCTGCCTCTACGCGATGGAGAGCCACGAGACGATCGTGGTGACCTACGCGCGGCACGACCAGCGCTGGCCGCGGTTCATCCCGGCGGCCGTGGCCCTCGGCCTGCGCTCGTCCCTGGGCGTCCGCCTCCACGTCGGCGAGGAGACGGTGGGGGCGCTCAACCTGTACTCGCTGGTCTCCGACCAGATCAGTGCCGAGACCGAGCAGCTGGCCGAGCTGTTCGCGGCCCACGCGGCCCTGGCCATGGGGCACGCCCGCCGGCTCGACAACCTGAACGCCGCGCTGGCCAGCCGCAAGACCATCGGGCTCGCGCTGGGCATCCTCATGGAGCGGCTGGGGATCGACGAGGACCGCGCCTTCACCTACCTCACCCGCATCTCGGCCACCAGCGAGACCAAGCTGCGCGACGTGGCCGCCCAGGTGGTCGACGAGCTGCAGTCGCGGACCGCCCCGGCCAACGGGTCCCCGGCGCAGCGGCCGGTCGGCTCCTCGGGCGGCGAGGCCCGCTGATCAGGCGCAGGCGCTGGAGGGCTCGGCCAGCTGGCGGCGCAGGTCGCGCAGGATGCGCTCGATGAGCCGGGACACCTGCATCTGCGTGACGCCCAGCTCCAGACCGATCTCCTTCTGGCTGCGGTCCTCGACGAAGCGCAGGTAGAGGATCCGGCGGTCGCGGTCGGGCAGGTCCTCCAGCACCGGGCCCAGCATCACGCGGGCCTCGACGGCCGAGCGCTCCTCGTCGTGGCTCTCCAGGGTGTCCCCGAGCGTGACGCTGGTGTCGGCGCTGAGCGGCCGCTCCAGCGAGGGCGGGTGGAAGCAGCCGAACGAGCGCTCGGTCTCGGCCAGCTCGCGCTCGGAGCAGCCGATGTCCGCGATGAGCTCGGCCCCGGTCGGCTCGCGGCCGAGCTCCTGGGAGAGCGTGTCGATGCTGCGGCTGACGCGCCACTGGAGCTCCTGCAGCCGCCGCGGGGGCCGGACCATCCAGCTCTGGTCGCGGAACCAGCGCTGCACCTCACCGCGGATGGTGGGGACCGCGTAGGTCAGCAGGTCCGGTCGGACCGTGGGGTCGAACTTGTGCACCGCCTTGACCAGGCCCTCGAAGGCGGCTTGGTGCAGGTCCTCCACGGCCACACCGCGGTTGCGGTAGCGGTTCGCCACCGCCTCCGCCACCACCCGGTTGAGGACGATGACCTCGTCGAGCAGCGCGGCCCGGCGCTCCTCGTCGGTGGTGGCGTGGGCCTGGGCCAAGAGCTCGGAGGTGCGTTGCTGGCGCTCGGCGCGCGAGAGCGGGTCGTGCGAGTAGGGCGCAGTCGTGGCGCTGGACATGGATGGTCCTCGTCCCGAGTCGTGGACGTCCGCGCTGGCTGTTTCAGCGACTGAGGTGCTGCGGTGTTCTCCCCGAACTGGTACCCAGTAGTCCACGGTTCGCAAGGGCGGCGGCACACCCGGACAGGTGAACGCGCCCCGCTCCGCCGGCCGCCCGGTCAGACGTCGATGCCGCGCACCCACCGCTCGCCCTGGTCGCCACCCCAGGCGTCCCAGGCCACGCGCCCTGGCGAGGGGAAGCCGTCGGTGCCGCGCTTGAACCCCGACGCCTTCTTGTCCACCACGTGCCGGGCGAAGTAGCCCTTCATCTTCTTCACGTCGGCGTCGCTGAGCGCCTCGCCGTTCGCGAGCTGGTGCGCGCGGTGCCGCCCGACGTCGGTGAAGCCGCTGCCCGCCTTGCCGTCCTCGATCCACTTCACCGCCCGTCGTCCCACCTCCTGCACGCCCTTGGGAGGTCGGTGACCTCCGGAGTCCTGCGCTGACTTCTTCTCCGCGTCCTTGGCCATGCCGCGCCGGTACCCCGCCGGCGTACGCCGGTGCTTGACGCCATTTGGCGCCGGGTACCTGCAGTCACCACCCACGACGAGGGAGCCACCGTTGGCCACGAAGAAGTCCGCGACGAAGACGGCGAAGAAGTCCGCGACCAAGACCGCCAAGAAGACCGCGAAGACCGCGAAGAAGGTCGCGGCGAAGGCGGCGGACACGGCCGCGGCGCTGGTCGAGGGCGGACCGCGGATCCCGGGCGCACCCGCCCCGGTGCCCGCGCCGGTCGAGGAGCCCACGACACCGCGCGCACCGCTCCCGCCCAAGGACGACCCGGCCGCGCCGACTCCGCGCACCGCCACGGGGGCCGAGGTCTCGGCCGACCCGACGGGCCGGGCGCAGCAGGGCGCCTTCCTGACCACGTCGACCGGCGCGCGGCTGCGCGACTCCGACCACTCGCTCAAGGCGGGGGAGCGTGGACCGACCCTGCTCCAGGACCACCACCTGCGCGAGAAGATCACGCACTTCGACCACGAGCGGATCCCCGAGCGCGTCGTGCACGCCCGCGGCGCCGGTGCCCACGGTGTGTTCGAGGGCTACGGCACCGCCGACGGGGTGAGCACCGCCGGCTTCCTGGCCAAGGGCAAGGAGACGCCGGTCTTCGTGCGGTTCTCCACGGTCCTCGGGTCCCGGGGGTCGGCCGACACCGTGCGCGACACCCGCGGGTTCGCGACGAAGTTCTACACCGACGAGGGGACCTTCGACCTGGTCGGCAACAACATCCCGGTCTTCTTCATCCAGGACGGCATCAAGTTCCCCGACGTGATCCACGCCGGCAAGCCGCACCCCGACCGCGAGATCCCGCAGGCGCAGAGCGCCCACGACACCTTCTGGGACTTCGTCTCCCTCCACACCGAGGGCCAGCACCACGCGATCTGGAACATGTCGGACCGCGGCATCCCGCGCTCCTACCGGATGATGGAGGGCTTCGGCGTCCACACCTTCCGGTGCACGAACGCCGAGGGTCGCACCTCCCTGGTCAAGTTCCACTGGAAGCCGGTGCTCGGCGTCCACTCGCTGACCTGGGAGGAGGCGCAGCTGCTGGCCGGCCTGGACCCGGACTTCCACCGCCGCGACCTCTACGACGCGATCGAGTCCGGAGCCTTCCCGCAGTGGGAGCTCGGCGTGCAGGTCTTCGAGGACGCCGAGGACCAGATGTTCTCCGGCATCGACCTGCTCGACCCGACCAAGCTGGTCCCCGAGGAGCTGGCCGAGGTGCAGCCGGTCGGGAGGCTGACGCTCAACGCCAACCCCACCAACTTCTTCGCCGAGACCGAGCAGGTGGCCTTCCACGTCGGCAACCTCGTGCCCGGCATCGACGTCACCGACGACCCGCTGCTGCAGGCCCGCCTGTTCTCCTACGTCGACACCCAGCTGACCCGGCTGGGCGGACCGAACTTCAACCAGATCCCGATCAACCGCCCGCACGCGCCGGTCAACGACATGCTGCGCGACGGCTTCCACCAGCACGCGGTGCACGCCGGCGTCGCGCCGTACAAGCCGAACTCGCTGGACGGCGGCTGCCCCTTCTTCGCCGGGGCGGACGACGCGGCGTTCACGGACACGCCCGTCCGCATCGCCGAGGCGACCAAGGTGCGGGCCAACCCCGCGAGCTACGACGACCACTACAGCCAGGCCCGGCAGTTCTGGCTGAGCATGAGCCCGGTCGAGCAGGAGCACATCGTCCGCGCCTACACCTTCGAGCTCGCCAAGTGCTACGAGCAGGCCATCAAGGAGCGCCAGCTCCAGGCCCTGGCCAACATCGACCCCGTCCTGTGCGCGGAGGTCGCGACCGGGCTCGGTCTCCCGGCCCCCGACCCGACGATCGCGCTCGAGGACGTCGAGCCGAGCCCCGCCCTGTCCCAGGTCGGCGGTCAGTTCCCGCCCGACGGTCGCACCGTCGGGATCGTGGTCGACCCCGACGGGGACCTGTCGGGCCTCGAAGCGCTGCGGGAGACGATCGCGGGCGCCGGGATGGTGCCGCTGCTCATCGCCCCGCACGGCGGCACCGTCGGTGGCCTGCCCGTCCAGCGCACCTTCGCCACCGGTCGGTCGGTGGAGTTCGACGTGGTGCTGCTGGCCGGCGCTCCGGTCCCCGCGCCCGACGCGATCGCCTCTCGGGACGAGAAGGCCGGCGCGGCCGCGGGCACCGCGGTCGACCCGCGCGTCGTGCTGCTCCTCGAGGAGTGCTTCCGGCACGCCAAGGTCATCGGTGCCTGGGGCGAGGGCACCACTGCCCTGGAGGCCGCCGGGTGCGCCCGGGCCGGCGTGGTGACCGGTGCGGACCCCGCCGGCGTGTTCGCCGAGGTCCAGGAGCTGATGGCCTCGCACCGGGTCTGGGAGCGGTTCCCCAGCCGATTGGCGGCCGCCAGGTAGGGGCCAGCAGGCCAGTTCACGTGTCGCGGCCCGGGACAGTGAGACCCGACCCAGGACTGACCCGGTCCCCTATTCTCATCGCGTGCGCGTGAGGGTCCTGGGCGCAACCGAGGCGTGGCGCGGTGACGAGCGACTGCTGCTCGGTAGCCGCAAGCGTCGCGCGCTTGTGGCGGCGCTGGCCCTGTCCGGTGGACGCCCAGTCTCGGTCGACGCGCTCGTCGACCTGCTGTGGGGGGACTCCCCGCCCGCCGGCGTCTCCGGGACGCTGCAGGTGTACGTCTCCGGACTGCGGCGGGTCATCGAGCCCGACCGGGCGCCGCGGGCACCGGCCGCGGTCTTGGTCACCGTCGAGCCGGGGTACGCACTGCAGCTGCCGGACGGCGGCCTCGACGCCATCGCCTTCGACCGCTCGGTGAGCGACGCGCACCGGCGGCTGGCCTCTACGGACGTTCAAGTCGGGCTGGGCCCGAGCGGGCTGAGCGCGTCCGAGCTGCGCGCGGTCCAGGTTGGGCTCGACGAGGCGCTCGGCCTGTGGCGCGGGACGCCGTACGTCGAGCTCGAGCAGGCACCGGCCGCCGTCGCCGAACGGGCCCGCCTCGAGGAGCTCCACACGATGGCGCTGGAGGACCGGGCCGTGGCTGGGCTCGCGCTCGGCGACCACGCCACCGTGGCCGCGGAGCTCGAGGCGCTGACGGCTCGCTACCCGCTGCGCGAGCGGCTGTGGGGCCTGCGCGCGTTGGCGCTGGCTCGCGCGGGGCGCCAGGCCGATGCGTTGGAGGCGCTGGCCGCGGTGCGCAGGGTCCTGGACGAGGAGCTCGGGCTGGAGCCCAGCCGGGAGCTGCGTTGGCTGCAGAGCGCGGTGCTGCGGCAGGACCCGGCCCTCGCCTGGGTACCTCCGCCGGGCGCCGAGGGTGCCGTCACGGTGGTCGAGCCGGCCCTCGCGGCAGTGACCTCAGGGGAGCCTGGCGTGCCGGCTGGGTCCGGCGGGACCACCGCGCCCCTCGCCTCTGCCGTCACCCTGCCGCCGTGGCCGCTGGTCGGCCGCGATCGGCAGCTCGGCACCCTTGTCGAGGCGTGGTCCCGCGCCGAGACCGGTGTGCCGGCATTCGTCGCGCTGACCGGCGAGCCCGGCATCGGGAAGTCGCGACTGTGCGGCGAGCTGGCCGGGTACGTCGTGGCGCGCGGCGGCCGGGTGCTGGTAGGCCGGTGCTCGCCGGACGGCGGCTCTGCCGCGCTCTGGCCCTGGCAGCAGGTGCTGGCCCAGCTCGGCGAGGAGCTCGAGGAGGGCGGCGAGGAGGACGAGGGCGCCGAGTTCCGCGTGCGCGAGGGACTCGCCCGCCGGGTGGCCGACGCCGCCCTCGACGAGCCGGTGCTGCTCGTCCTCGAGGACCTGCACTGGGCCGACGTGGCCAGCCTCCGCGTGCTGCGGATGCTGGTCGACACCGTCGCAACCGGGCGCCTGCTCGTGGTGTCTACGTGGCGCTCCAGGCCCGAGCCCACCGGCCCCCTCGCCGACGTCGGCGAGTCGCTGGCGCGCCGGCACGCCGACCGGCTCGAGCTGACCGGTCTCGGCCCGGACGACGTCGCCACGATCGTGGGCTCGGTGGCCAGCGAAGTGCCGGACGACGAGCTGTCGCGGCGGCTGGCCGACCGCACCGATGGCAACCCGTTCTTCGTCGTCGAGTACGCCCGGCTGGCCCGCGAGGGCGGCCTCCTGGCCCTCCTGGACGCCGCAGACCCCCCGACCGCCGTCACCGACGTGCTCGCGCGCCGGCTCGACCGGCTGCCCGACGAGAGCCGCGCGCTGCTGCGCTGGGCAGCGGTGCTCGGACGCCGGTTCGCGCTGGCCGACCTCGCCGCGGTCGCCGGTCTCGGTGAGGACGAGGTGCTCGACCGGCTCGACCCCGTCGTCGACGCGGGTCTGGTCCGCGAGGTCGGGGTCGACGGGTTCACCTTCTCCCACGCCCTGGTGCAGGACACCGTCAGCACTGCGACGAGCCCGGCCCGCCTCGCGCGGGCGCACGCCCGAGTGGCCGAGGTGCTCGAGGAGCGACCAGGTCGCGAGAGCGAGGTGGCGCAGCACTGGCGCGCCGCCGGGCCGGCGTACACCGGCCGCGCGTGGCGGGCCGCCGCCGCGGCCGGGGCCGTGGCCCGCCGCCGGCACGCCTCCGACGCGGCGGCCGAGCTGCTCACCACGGCGCTGGAGTCAGTGGTGCTCGACGCGGACGCGACGGCCCTCGACCGTTACGAGCTGCTGATGGAGCTCGCCGAGGTCCACCGCTGGACCGGCGACTGGCTGAGCCTCGTCGAAGTCATCGAGGCCGCCATCGGCGTGGC
>CAZEPK010000124.1:0-13079 GCA_964514085.1 uncultured Nocardioides sp. | reverse complement strand
GTGACCACCGTCGGCGCTCGACTCCTCGTGGGCCAGGACCAGGCGGGCGCCGTCGCCCTCGGCCCCGATCTGCACGACCACGGTGGTCGGCGGGTCGTCGTCGTGCTCCCAGTCGAAGGTGAAGACCAGCCGGGTGGGTGCCTCCACCTCGACGTAGCCGCCGCCCACCACCCAGTCGCCCATGACCACCCGCCAGAGGCCGCCCGGCCGGACGTCGAGCTCGCAGGTGACCTGGAGGTCCGGGTTGGGGCAGAACCACCGCGCCATCAGGTCGGGGTCGGTGAAGTAGGACCAGACGCGCTCGGGCGGGGCGGCGTAGGTCCGGTCCAGGGTGAAGCCGAGGTCGGGGAGGGTCATGAGGGCTCCTTCTTCAGTTCGTCGTCCAGTCGGTCGAGGGCGGATGTCCAGAAGGTGCGCCGGTCGCCGAGCCAGCCCTCGAGCTCGGCGAAGGGCTCCGGCCGCAGCCGGCAGGTCACCACCCGGCCCCGCTTGCGCCGCTCCACCCAGCCGGCGTCCTCCAGGACGCCGACGTGCTTGCGGATCGCGGTCAGGGTCATGGCGTACGGCGCGGCCAGGTCCGACAGGCTGGCCGGCCCCTCCGCGAGCCGCTCGACCAGGGCGGCCCGGGTCGGGTCGCCCAGGGCGGCGCAGAGGACGGCGACGGTCACGGCAACAGTGAACCATCTGGTTCAGTGTGGTGGCAAGGGTCGGAGCGGGAGTCGTGCTGAGCGGGGCACCGCGCTGGTCGAGCTCACCTGGCTGGGCGTCCTCCTGCTGGTTCCGATGCTCTGGATCGTGCTCAGCGTCTTCGACGTGCAGCGCGGCGCCTTCGCGGTCAGCAGCGCCGCACGCGCCGCCGGCCGCGCGTACGTGCTGGCGCCCGACGACTCCCTGGGCCAGGCCCGGGCGGAGGAGGCCGCCCGCCAGGCCCTGGCCGACCAGGGGCTGCGCGGCGTCCCGCTGACCGTGACCGTCAGCTGCACGCCGTACCCGCACAGCTGCCACCAGGGCACGTCGGTGGTCACCGTGCGGGTCGCGACCCGCGTCGACCTGCCGCTGCTGCCGGACGTCCTGGGCGGGGAGGCGCCGAGCTTCGCCCTGGACGCCGAGCACACCGTGCCGGTGGGGCAGTACCAGGAGGTCGACCGTGCCGCGCGCTAGGAGCCCGCGTGACGAGCGGGGTCAGGCCACGGTGCTCATCGTGGGGTTCGCGGTCCTGCTGGCCATGGTGGTGGCGCTCGTCGTGGACACCTCCGCGGCCTACCTCCAGCGGCAGGGTCTCGACAGCCTGGCCGACGGGGCGGCGTTGAGAGGCGCGGACCTCGGCGCCACCGGCCAGGACGTCTACAAGGGCGGGGTCCCCGACGACGTCCTGGCGCTGACACCGGGCCAGGCCCGTGCCGCGGTCGGCGCCTACCTCCGCGAGGCCGGCGCCTACGCGCGCTACCCCGGCCTCACCTTCACCGTCCGGATCGCGCAGGACCGGGTCGAGGTGAGCCTGTACGCCCCGCTCGACATGCCGCTGTCCATCCCCGGCTCGCCGGAGCAGACCAGTGTGGGCGCCACGGGCTCGGCGGTGGTGGGCGTGGACCGGCAGGGCTAGCGTCGACGGGTGGACCACGCGCAGTTCAGCGTCGCGACGTTCAACCTCTACAACTTCCAGCTGCCCGGGCTGCACATGAACCCGCTGCAGAAGCCGTGGACCAAGGACGAGTTCAACCACAAGGTGTCCTGGGTCGCCCGGATGCTCGAGACCGTCGACGCCGACGTGGTCGGTCTCCAGGAGCTGTGGAACGCCGAGGCCATGGAGATGGTGCTCGCGCGGCAGGCCCTGGAGGGGAAGTACGACCTGCTGGCCACCCCGGCGACCGGCTCGCGGATCGTCTGCGCGGCCCTGGTCCGCAAGGGCCTGCTCAGCGGGACGCCGCGGTGGATCTCGACCTTCCCGGGCGCCGTCCGGCTGGAGGCGGCCGACGACCTGGATCCGCAGGCGCCGGCGATCTCGGTCCACCTCCCGGGCTTCTCCCGGCCGGTGCTCAACTTCCAGCTCGCGCTGCGCGACGACCCCCCGCTGACCGAGGTGTTCGTGGCCCACCTGAAGTCCAAGCTGCCCACGCAGGTCAACGGCGAGGCGTGGTACGACGCCGACCCGGCCACCTACCGCGACCACCGCAACGCGCTGGGCGGCGCCATCTCCACCATCCGGCGCACCGCCGAGGCCACGGCGCTGCGGGTGCTGCTGACCGAGGTGATGAAGGGGACCGAGACGCCGGTCCTGGTGCTCGGTGACCTCAACGACGGCCAGCACAGCAACACCATCGACATCCTCACCGAGCAGCCGACCTACCTGGTCGGGGAGTCGCACGGCGGCGCCGACATCGGGCTCTACACCGCCCAGACCCTGCAGGAGTACCGCGACACCCGCGACGTCTACTACACCCACGTCTTCCAGGACCTGCGCGAGTCGCTGGACCACGTCCTGGTCAGCGAGCAGTTCTACGACCACAGCCTGCGCCGCCGGTGGCTCTTCGACGGGTTGACGATCTACAACGACCACCTCAACGACGAGGACCACCGCGTCACCGGCACCGGCGACCACGGCGTGGTCCGGGTCGGGTTCCGCTGGCGCCCGTACGCCTCCTGAGCGGCTCGCAGATCTCTCCTGCCGCCGGATGTATCAGGCCGCCGGGGCCGCGCTCCTCAGGGTCGACCGGACCGGGGGGTCAGGGCTGGGGGGCTCGCTGGGGGATCAGCGGGGAAGTGGGGGGACGAGCGGGGAGTTCGGGAGGCGGAGCCGCCGGGGGGTTGGCTCCGCCTCACCGCCTCGACCTACCCTGACCCGGTGCGCCGTACCCTCGCCCTGCTCGCCACCGCCGCGGTCCTGCTCGGCGGCACCGCCGCCCCGGCTCAGGCCAAGCCGCGGACCGCGGAGCAGAAGTACGCCCAGCAGGCCTTCACCGCGACCAATGCGAACCGCACCCAGCACGGGCTCCGCGCGCTGCGCGCCAACGACTGCCTGCGGCACGCGGCGGTCCGCCAGGCCCGGCTGATGGCCCAGCAGGAGCAGATGTTCCACCAGGACCTCGGCCGGGTGCTGCAGGACTGCGGGCTCAGCACCGCGGGGGAGAACGTCGCCTACGGCTACCCGAGCGGGCGCTCGGTGGTCGTCGACGGCTGGATGAACTCCGAGGGCCACCGCGCCAACATCCTCAGCCCGGCCTTCCGTCTGATGGGGATCGGCGCCCGCAAGGGCCACAACGGCCGGTGGTACGTCGCGCAGGTCTTCGGCGCCAAGGGCTGACGCCACCCGGACGTGCGACCGGCCCCGTCCGCGAGTGACGGGGCCGGCCTCTTCACCAGGTCAGCAGCTCAGCTGCGCAGCAGCTCAGCGGTGGTGGTGCTTCTTCTTCTTCTTGAGGACCTTCACCGTGACCGTCGCCTGGCTGGCGTTGACGGTCGTGGACCCGGAGTACTTCACGGTCAGCGTGTGCTTCCCGCTCTTCAGGTTCTTGGTGACGTGGATGGTCACCACGCCGTTGGCGAGGGTGCCGGTCCCGATGACCTTCGAGCCGTCGAGGACCGTCACGGTCCCCGTGGCGGCGCCGCTGGCCGCGGCGACCGTCACCTTGACGTCGAAGTCCTTCTTGAACGCCACCTTCTTCGGGGCCGAGGCCGTCGTGGTCGACGCCACCGGCGGGGCCGGCGGTGCGGGGTTGACGGTGACGGTCACGGGGGCCGAGCCGGCGTTGTAGTGCGAGTCGCCGGCGTAGGACGCGGTCATGCTGTGCGTCCCGACCGGGGTGGTGGCAGGCACGGCGATGGTCGCGCTGCCGGACCCGTTGAGGGTGCCGGTGCCGATCGTGGTGGCGCCCTCCTTGAGCGTGACCTGGCCGGTCGCGACGCCCGCCGTGCCGGTGACGCTCACGGTGACCGAGCTCGCCGACCCGACGGTGGAGGGCTCGGGGGTGTGCACCGCGGTGACGGTCGGGTTCACCGTGACCGGGTCGGCCACCACGCTCCACGCCAGCTTGATCGCGCCGGTGTCGCCGTCGTAGCCGTCGGCCGAGATCCGGTACGTCGTGCCCGCGGTGACGTGGGTGACGACCTTGCTGGTGTAGATCTCGTGGGGGTTGTCCTCGTCGTCGTTCTCCGCCACCAGCGTGAGCGCGTTGACCGCCGAGCCGGTGAAGACGCCGAGCACGGTGTCGAAGTCGCTGCCGGCCATGGTCACCGTCGCGTTGCCGCTCGTCGTCGGCGTCCAGGAGTACCAGACCGACGCCCCGCCGTGACCGGCCACCTCGGGCTCGCCGGCCTCGAGGGTGGCGGCGTCGTTGGTGCCCGTGGTCGAGCCCGAGTTGCCCGTCAGGGTGACCGCGTTGGCGAAGTTGTCGTTGGCCGGCGGCACCGGCACGGGGGAGGCGTCACCGAGGTGGGTGACGTCCACGTGCATGGTCGGGGCGCAGGCGTTCTCGTCGACGTGCAGGTCCAGGTTCGACGGCGTCCCCTCGTGGAACCTGGTGTTGGGGGTCGAGGCGTTGTCGAAGTCGTGGTTGCCGGTCGTGCCGGGCCACGGGTCACCCGCGTCGCCGCGGTTGTTGGGCGTGTGCTCCAGGTCCTGCTTGCCGTCGGCCTGCATGACCGCGATGAGCGGGTCGGCCTGGTCGGCGTTGGCGCCGTTGCTCGGCGTCACCGTCTCGTCGATCCGGTAGATGACGATGCCGCAGCCCGGGGTGGAGACGTCGTACCCCTGCTGGGTTCGGTTCTCGAGCATGAAGAACTCGCCGGTGCCCTTGTGCTCACCGAACAGCCAGTCCGTGCCGCCAGGGTTGGGGCCGAGCAGCAGGCTCTGGTGCGCCGCGACCGCGAGGTCGTTGCTGGCCGTGGCCACGGTCGGCATGACCCAGCCCTGGTAGTAGAGCGAGTAGGCGTCGGGGTAGGACGGGGAGTTACCGGGCTCGTGGCCCGGGGCGGCGTTCTCGCCCCAGGAGCCGCTGCCCATCAGGCTCCACTCGCCGACACCCTCGCCGTCCCCGTCGGTGTCGTAGAGGTCGGGCCAGTTGATGTCGTGGCCGAACTCGTGGGCCATGATCCCCATGGTGGCCTTGTGGCCGGGGTTGTCGCCGCTGTTGCAGTGCCACTCACCGAAGGTGGTGTAGCCGGACGCGCCGATGCTCTTGCCGTCCACGACGGGCGGGGTGATGCCGGCGGAGTCGAGGTCCCACTCGTGGCCCCAGATGCTCTTGCCGCACTCGTCGCCTCCGTAGGAGGTCTCGAAGCCGGCGCCGATGATCGTGACGTGCAGCTCGTTGGTCTCGATCTGGCCGTCGGCCGGAGCGGTGTCGTAGGAGGCGTAGTCGACGCAGCCCTCGGTGGCCTTGATGGCGTCGGCGACGTACTGCTCGGTCGCGTTGCCGTCGACCCCGGTGTTGGGGTGGTTCATGTTCAGCGTGATCCAGCCGGTCACCCCGTCGTTGGGGGTCCCGCCGCAGTTCTCCGCGGCCGGCTTGAGGCCGAACTGGCCCTGGCTGGCCTCGTCGTAGAAGTCGTCGACGCTGCCGGTGGCGCCGAAGTAGTGGTTGGCCCAGTCGGCCTCGGTCGAGCCCGTGGCGTGGTGGGTCACGTCGTTGAACTGGGCCAGGATGACGAGCTCGTGGTCGTCGCCGGTCCCGCCCATCGGCGCCTTCGACGGCGTCGCGGTGGCGGTCGGCTCGGGTGCGAGGTGCTGCGAGGCCGCGGGCGCGGTGCCCTGGCCGGCGACCACGCCGGACGGCTTGAGCTTGCCCGACGAGGTCAGGCCCGAGGCGTAGCGCCAGAAGCCGTCGCTCCCCTTGACCAGCGTGTTGTCGCCCTTGACGGTGGCCACTCCGTGGGAGAGGTGGTCACCGAAGTCGTGCACGCGCACGGTGCTGCCGTCGGGCTGGGTCAGGGTGTACGGCGCGGGGTTGACCGGCGCACCGGCGTACCCGAGCTCTGCGGGCGCCGGGGTCGAGGCCGCGGGGGCCGCCGAGGTCGGGGTGGGCATCAGGGCCAGGCCGGCGGTCGCGAGCGAGGCCGCGGCCAGGCCGGACAGGGCGAGCCTGAGGCGGTGGGGAACGGGATGGGGATTTCGCATGGCGCACCTTAAGCATCGGGACCCTATGCAAGGCAACCCCTTCGCCGGCGAAATGTCAGGAACATCTGGCGGTTCCGGCTGCCGCGGCCACTGGTCGTCCGGTTCCGCGAACCGAACCGGGCCCGGGTGCATCGGACCCGGCATGAACAAGACAACCGCCGCGGCCGCGATCCTCGCCACCGCGCTCAGCACCCTCACCGGCACGGCCGCCCTCGCCTCGGCCGGAGCCGCCACTGCCCACGCCACCACGACCCACAGCGACCGCGCGGGCAGCTACCGCGTCACCGCCGAGGTGAACAACACCGAGCCGATGGTGAACAAGAAGGTGAAGATCAAGGCCACCGTCCGCCCGGCCGTGCCGGGCGCGCAGGTGACCCTGCAGGTGAAGTACCAGGACCAGAAGGCCTGGAGGACCATCGACCGCGGACGGCTCTCCGGCGCCGGCAAGGTGACCTTCAAGGACAAGGTCAGCAGCGTCCGCACCCGCACCTACCGCGTCGTGAAGGCCACCGACTCCCGCGCCCGGGGCGGGAGCGGCGAGACCGACAAGGTGGAGGTCTTCGGCTGGCGGACCCTGACCAGCCTCGACTACGTCAGCGCGTCGTACCTCTATCCCGGGTCCTCGGTCATGATCAACGGCAACGCCTACCCGGACTCGCTCGCCGGCGTCTCCGGCTCCACCACGCAGCCCGGCAGCGTCTCCTACAACCTCAACCGCGACTGCAAGCAGCTCGACGCGGTCTACGGCATCTCGGACAGCTCGGCGGGCAACGGCTCGGCGACGCTCACCGTCACCGCCGACGGCGTGGTCAAGCACACCGCGCCGTACGCCCTGACCCAGGCGCAGCGCGTGGTCACCGACGTCACCGGCGTCTTCCGGCTGACGATCTCGGACACGCCGATCGGGGGCATCCCCGCGGTGGGGTCGCCGAAGGTGCTGTGCAGCTTCTGACCGGCTGAGGGGGTGGGGAGAGCCCCGGCGCACACGAATCGGTGCGCCGGGGCACTCCGCAGTAACCTTGACCCTTGTGGCAGGACCCGACTTCGACACCGAGATCAAGCAGCTCCGCGCGACCATGAGCACCATCGGTCAGGTGCTCGACCTCGACGCCATGCGCCGGGAGATCGACGAGCTCGGCGTCCAGGTCGCCGCCCCGGACCTGTGGGACGACGTGGAGAACGCCACCAAGGTCACCGGCCGGCTCTCCGCGCTGCAGGGCGAGGTCGACCGGGTCACCGCCCTGGGCGGGCGCATCGACGACCTCGAGATCATGGTCGAGCTCGGCCAGGAGGCCGCCGACGAGGTGACGCTGGCCGAGGCCGAGACCGAGCTGGGGAAGATCCAGAAGGTGGTGGAGGCTCTCGAGGTCCGCACCCTGCTCTCCGGCGAGTACGACGTCCGCGACGCCCTCATCACCCTGCGGTCCGGCGCCGGCGGGGTCGACGCGGCCGACTTCACCGAGACCCTGATGCGGATGTACACCCGCTGGGCCGAGCAGCACGGCTACCCGGTCGAGGTCTTCGACACCTCCTACGCGGAGGAGGCCGGCCTGAAGTCCGCCACCTTCGCCGTGCACGCGCCGTACGCCTACGGCACCCTCTCGGTCGAGGCCGGCACCCACCGCCTGGTGCGGATCAGCCCCTTCGACAACCAGGGCCGTCGGCAGACCAGCTTCGCCGCGGTCGAGGTGGTCCCGCTGCTGGAGACGACCGACGAGATCGACATCCCCGACGAGGACGTCCGGGTCGACGTCTACCGGTCCTCCGGCCCCGGCGGCCAGTCGGTCAACACCACCGACTCGGCGGTCCGCCTCACCCACATCCCGACCGGCACCGTGGTCAGCTGCCAGAACGAGAAGAGCCAGCTGCAGAACAAGGCCAGCGCCATGGTCATCCTCAAGGCCAAGCTCCTCGCCCTCAAGAAGGCTGAGGAGGCCGCCACCCTCAAGGAGATGAAGGGGGACGTGCAGGCCAGCTGGGGTGACCAGATGCGCAACTACGTGCTGAACCCCTACCAGGTCGTCAAGGACCTGCGGACCGGCTACGAGGTCGGCAACCCCACGGCGGTCTTCGACGGTGACCTCGACGGCTTCCTCGAGGCCGGCATCCGGTGGCGCCGCGGCCAGGAGCGCGCGGCCGAGAACTGAGGCCTGCGCTGTCGGGCAGGACTAGCGGGTCCGGACCGCCTTCGACAGTGCGCTGGCCGGGCCCGGCCCCACGGCGTTGAGAGCCACCACGGCGAAGCGGAACTTCCCCCTGCGGGCCTTGAACGTGTACGCCGTCGCGCCCGGTCGGAGGCCGGTGACGGTCTTGGCCAAGGCTCCGCTGGCCCGGTAGACCAGCACGGTCCAGCCCGTGACCGGGCCCTGGCCCGTCACCGCGGGTGGGACCCAGGTGACCGACGCCGTCCTGGCCCCGCCCCGCTTGCCCTTCTTCGCCACAGGCCTGGCCGGTGCGACAGGCACGGCACCGGTGGTCGCGGTGGTGGTCGCGGCCGGACCGGTGCCCACGGCGTTGGTGGCGCGCACCGACAGCTGGTGCGTGGTGCCCGGCGTGAGCCCGGACCAGGTGTGGGTGCCGTTCGAGCCGGGGTTGAAGGGCGGCTCGCCGTCCAGGGCGACCAGGTAGCCGCTCAGGCCGCTGCCGCCGTCGGAGGCGGGCGGGGACCAGATCAGCGTGATGCTCCGGCCGTCCGGCCCCGACGCTGCGGACAACCCGGTCGGCACACCGGGGACCGCGGGCGTGGACGCCGCCTGGGTGGCCGGGGAGCCCGTGCCCACGGCGTTGCGGGCCGCGACGCCGAAGGTGTACGCCGTGCCGGGGGTCAGCCCGGGCCAGGTGTAGGTGCCCTGCAGGCCGAGGTCGACGGCTGCGGCGCCGCTCCGGGTGAGCCGGAAGCCGGTCACCGGGCTGCCGTGGTCCGAGACCGGCAGCCCCCAGGCGACCTGCGCCGACCGGCCGTCCTGGGACGGCGTGACGACCAGGCCGGTCGGCACGCCCGGGACGTCAGGCATGGTGACCGAGCTCGAGGCGGCCGGCCCTGCGCCCACGGCGTTCTTCGCCACGACCGTGAACAGGTAGGTGGCGCCCGGCGTCAGCCCGGTCCACGTGTGGGTGCCCACCGGACCGAGGTCGAGGGGCGCGGCGCCGGTGCGGGTGAGCTGGTAGCCGGTCACCGGGCTGCCGCCGTCCGAGGAGGGTGGGGACCAGGTGACGGTGGCCGAGGTGCCGTCCGCGGACGGGGTGACGGCCAGAGCGGTCGGCGCGCTCGGCGTCGCGGACGTGGCGCAGCCGCTGGCGGTCAGCGCGTAGGCGCCGATGCTCGCGTAGTCGGTGTAGCCGGTCGCGCCGGTCCCGTTGCCGACGCCGTCGACGCGCACGAAGTAGGTGCCGGCGGCGACCGTGGCCGACACCGTGGCCCCGAGGCCGCTGGCGCTGTCCCGGTTGACCAGGGCGGACACCGGGTCGGCGGTCGCCTGGACCGCCCCGGTGGAGTCCAGCAGCTCCAGCTGCAGGTCGAGGTCGGGGCTGGGGGCGGCGCCCGTGCCCGTCACGCTGACCACTCCGGAGCAGCTCCCGAGGGCGAAGGTGTCGGTGTCGCTGGCCGAGGTGATGACGGCCCTGGTCGGCAGGCCGGCCGCTGCGGTGCCGACGGTGCTGCCCGCCTCGTCGGCGACCACGGGCGCTCCGCCGGCCGCGATGACCGCCAGGTCGTCCTGGGTCTGGTTGGCGTTGGTGTACTGGCCCTTGCTCCACTGGACGACCGGCTTCTGGTAGCCGACGCCCATGATCGGGGCCCACATCGCGTGGCCGCAGTAGTAGCCGAGGTTCGAGCAGCCGGAGGTCGTGGCCGTCGTGCCGTCGTGGTTGAGCCCGAAGTTGTGCCCCACCTCGTGGGACGTCGCCTCGGCGATGTCCTTGGTGTCGTTGCCGGCCAGGCTGTGGCCGAAGACCCAGGCCGGCTGGTGGTAGCTGTGCGCGCCGGTGCCCGTCCCGGAGTCGTCGAAGACCCCGACGTAGGCCACGCCGCCGCACCCGGTCGGGCACACCGCGGCCGAGGCCGTGGTGTTGTCCGAAATGAGCGCGCGCGTGCCGAAGAACTGGTCGCCGGCCCCGGACCGGTCGATGGCCGCGTCGCCCGGGTCCTGGGTGGTGACGTCGACGTCGAAGGCGGCGTAGTCCTCGGCCACCCGCTGCCAGACCGACTGGACCTGCTCCTTCTCCAGGTCGGTGAAGGTGCCGAGGTCGCCGTCGAGGCTGTAGCCGGAGTAGAAGCCGTTGGGCAGCCCACCGGCGTTCCACGCCGTCCCGGAGACCGTGGTGCCGTCGAAGTCGAGGTAGATGACGTGCGTCGAGGTCGGGCGGCTGTGCAGCAGGAAGGTCTGGTCGAGGGGGAACGGCGCCGCGTCGGTGACCAGGTCGGGCCGCCCGGCGTCCGTCGGCTCGACGTAGTAGAGGTGCCCGTCGCGGTCCAGCCGCGCCGTCGGGTCCTCGCGCAGGATCTGCTGGAGCCCCGTCGTGGACCCGTCCTGGCGCTGGGACTTCCCCTGCGTCCGGTCCTCGGCACCGGCCGGCGCCGGGAGCGCCAGGCACAGCGAGGCCGCCACGAGGGCGGCGGCCATCGCCGGGCGGCTGGTGCGGGTCATGCGCACACGATGACTCATGACCGGCCCGGCGGTCAGCCCTTTGCCTCAGGAGCCGTGGCCTGCAGCACGCCGACGCACCACCGGCCCGCCAGGTCCACGACGTCGACGTCGACGCCGGCGTCGGCCGGCCGCTCGACCTCGCAGACCAGCCAGGCATCGCCGAAGAGCCCGCGGTACGACGCGCGCGTGGTGCCGTCCTTGGTGCAGGTCAGGGCCAGGGTGGGGGAGCCGAACGCCGGACCGGACCCCACCACGCAGCCGGGCCCCTTGCCCGCGCTGGTGACCAGCCGCTGCGCGCGGGCCGCGTCGACGGGCGGCGCGAACACCCAGGCCCGGGCGGCGCCGACGTCCTGGACGGACCAGGCGCACCCGAACTCGTGGACCACGTCCGCGCCCGCGCCGGTGAGGTCGACCTCGTCGCCGTTGCGCCACTCGAGGACGTCGGGCACCTGCCCGAGGACGGCGTCGACCTGGCGCTCGTCAACCGTGGCGCAGAACGGTCCCCGGGTGACGACCGCGGCCGCGGCGTCGTAGTCGGCCAGCGGCGCGGTGGTGAAGGGCTTCTGGGCCGCGGGCGCCGCCGGCTCCTCCTCGTCGTCCCGGGTCAGCACCCCGGCGGCCACGGCGCCGAGGGTCGCCACCAGCGCCAGGACGACCAGGACCACACCGCGGCGCACCCGGTCAGCGTAGGGAACTCCCCGCGGGCGGCTGCTTCCGGCAAGCGTTTGCGCTTGAATGGCCCCGATGACCGCACCCCGGGAGATCCACGCCGCCGCGGCCGCGCAGCTCGAGGGAGCGCTCGGCCTCGACGCGCTGGTCGGAGCCGCCGGGCTGAGCCCCGACCGCCGGCAGGCCTTCGCGCTACGGCTCGACCGCTACTGGCCAGACCTGGCCGCCGCCGTGGCCGAGGTGCACCCCGACCCCGAGGTCGCCGACGCCCTCCTGGTCCGACTGGTGAGCCTGGCCGCCGGCGCGTACGCCGAGCGCCCGGCCGACCTGCACCTGCTCGACCAGCAGCGCCTGCTGACCCCCGACTGGCTGCAGCACCCGCAGATGTTCGGCTACGCCTGCTACGCCGACAGGTTCGCCGGCGACCTCAAGGGCGTGGCCAAGCACCTCGACCACCTCGAGGACCTCGGCGTCACCTACCTGCACCTCATGCCGCTGCTCCAGCCACGTGAGGGCGACAACGACGGCGGCTACGCCGTCCAGGACTACCGCGCGGTGCGGCCCGACCTCGGCACCACCGAGGACCTGCGCGACCTGGCCACCACGCTGCGCGGCCAGGGGATCAGCCTGGTCGTGGACCTGGTCCTCAACCACGTCGCGCGCGAGCACGAGTGGGCGGCCCGGGCGCGCGCCGGCGAGGCGGCGTACCGCGACTACTTCCACGTCTTCCCCGACCGGACCCTGCCCGACGCCTACGAGCGCACCCTGCCCGAGGTCTTCCCCGACTTCGCGCCGGGCAGCTTCACCTGGGACGACGAGCTCGGCGGCTGGGCCTGGACCACGTTCAACGAGTGGCAGTGGGACCTCGACTGGTCCAACCCCGCCGTGCTGGCCGAGTTCGCCGAGATCATCCTGTGGCTGGCCAACCTCGGCGTGGAGGTCTTCCGGCTCGACGCCATCGCCTTCCTGTGGAAGCGGATGGGCACCAGCTGCCAGAACCAGCCCGAGGTCCACGCCATCACCCAGGCGCTGCACGCGGTGACGCGCATGGCCGCCCCCGCTGTGGCCTTCAAGGCCGAGGCCATCGTGGGCCCGCGCGACCTGGTGCAGTACCTCGGCACCGGCTCCCACGCCGGCCGGGTCAGCGACCTGGCCTACCACAACAGCCTCATGGTCCAGATCTGGTCGATGCTCGCGACCGGCAACACCGTCCTGGCCCGGCACGCCCTGTCCGCACTGCCGGTGACCCCCACCACCGGCACCTGGATCACCTACGTTCGCTGCCACGACGACATCGGCTGGGCCATCGACGACTCCGACGCCCACGCCGCCGGCGTGACCGGCCCGGGGCACCGCCACTTCCTCTCCGACTGGTACGCCGGCACCTTCCCCGAGACCTGGGCCGAGGGCCTCGTCTTCCAGCCCAACCCGGCCACCGGCGACCAGCGGATCAGCGGCACCGCCGCCTCCCTGGCCGGCCTGCACGAGGGCCAGCCGACCCCCGACGCGGACGCCGCGCTGGCCCGGCTGTTCCTGGCCCACGCCATCGCGGCCGGCTGGGGCGGCGTACCGGTGATCTGGAGCGGCGACGAGCTGGCCCAGCCCAACGACCCCGGCTGGGCCACCGAGGAGGGCCACGAGGACGACAACCG
>CAZEPK010000123.1:0-13103 GCA_964514085.1 uncultured Nocardioides sp. | reverse complement strand
TGGCGCTCCTCGCACCTCAGCCACCGTCGCACCGAAATGCAGGAGCCCCCGCCAGCCCGGAGGCTGGCGGGGGTTCCGGTGAGCGTGTGCTCGGGTCAGATCACTTGGTGATCTTGACGACCCGGCCGGCGCCGACGGTGCGGCCGCCCTCGCGGATCGCGAAGCGCAGGCCCTCGTCCATGGCGATCGGCTGGATCAGCTCGACCGACATCTCGGTGTTGTCGCCGGGCATGACCATCTCGGTGCCCTCGGGCAGCGTGACGACGCCGGTGACGTCCGTGGTGCGGAAGTAGAACTGCGGACGGTAGTTGTTGAAGAACGGCGTGTGACGGCCGCCCTCCTCCTTCGACAGGATGTAGACCGAGGCGTCGAAGTTGGTGTGCGGGGTCGTCGTGCCGGGCTTGATCACGACCATGCCGCGCTCGACGTCCTCGCGCTTGGTGCCACGGAGGAGCAGACCGACGTTCTCGCCCGCCTGGCCCTCGTCGAGCAGCTTGCGGAACATCTCGACACCGGTGACGGTGGACTTGATCGCGCCCTCGCGGATGCCGACGATCTCGACCTCCTCGTTGACCTTCACGATGCCCCGCTCGATGCGGCCGGTGATGACCGTGCCGCGACCGGTGATGGTGAAGACGTCCTCGACCGGCATGAGGAACGGCTTGTCCGTCTCACGGTCGGGGGTCGGGATGGCCGTGTCGACGGCGTCCATGAGCTCGATGATCGACTCGCCCCACTTCTCATCGCCCTGCAGCGCCGGGAAGGCCGCCACGCGGACGACGGGGATGTCGTCGCCGTCGAACTCGTACTCGGAGAGGAGCTCGCGCACCTCCATCTCGACGAGCTCGATGAGCTCCTCGTCGTCGACCATGTCGCACTTGTTGAGCGCCACGACCAGGGCCGGAACGCCGACCTGGCGGGCGAGCAGCACGTGCTCACGCGTCTGCGGCATCGGGCCGTCGGTGGCGGCGACCACGAGGATCGCGCCGTCCATCTGGGCCGCGCCGGTGATCATGTTCTTGATGTAGTCGGCGTGACCCGGGCAGTCGACGTGCGCGTAGTGGCGCGCCTCGGTCTGGTACTCGACGTGCGCGATCGAGATCGTGATCCCGCGCTGACGCTCCTCGGGGGCCTTGTCGATCTCGTCGAACGCCGAAGCGGCGTTGAGAGTCGGGTACTTGTCGTGCAAGACCTTGGTGATGGCAGCGGTCAGCGTCGTCTTACCGTGGTCGATGTGACCGATCGTGCCGATGTTGACGTGCGGCTTGGTCCGCTCGAACTTCGCCTTAGCCACTGTGGGCTCCTCCTGATGGTGTGGTTCTACTGACTCGTACTTGCATGGATGTAGCCGAGGGTCCCGCGCCGATCACTCGCCGCGGACCTTCTTGATGATCTCGTCGGCGATGCCCTGGGGGACCTCGGCGTACGAGTCGAACTCCATCGAGTACGAAGCCTGACCCGAGGTCTTGGACCTCAGGTCGCCAACGTACCCGAACATCTCGGACAGGGGCACAAGGGCGTCGATGACCATGTCACCGTGACGCTCCTCCTGCGCCTGGATCTGACCGCGCCGGCTGTTCAGGTCGCCGATGACGGTGCCCAGGAACGACTCGGGAGTCGTCACCTCGACCTTGAACATCGGCTCCAGCAGCACCGGGCGGGCCTTGCGCGCCGCCTCCTTGAAGGCGGCGATCCCGGCGATCTTGAACGCCAGCTCCGAGGAGTCGACGTCGTGGTAGGCGCCGTCCTCGAGGGTCATCTTCACGTCGACCATGGGGTAGCCGGCGAGCACGCCGAACTCCATGGCCTCCTGGGCGCCCTGGTCCACCGAGGGGATGTACTCCCGGGGGATCCGGCCACCGCTGACCGCGTTGACGAACTCGTAGCCCGCGCCGGTCCCGGTCTCGGGGTCGATGCTCGGCTCGATGGAGATGACCACCTTGGCGAACTGACCCGAACCACCGGTCTGCTTCTTGTGCGTGTAGCTGTGGTTCTCGACCTTGTTGCGGATCGTCTCGCGGTAGGCCACCTGCGGCTTGCCGACGGTCGCCTCGACGCGGAACTCGCGCTTCATCCGGTCGACGAGGATCTCCAGGTGGAGCTCGCCCATGCCGGCGATGATCGTCTGGCCGGTCTCCTCGTCGGACTTGACCGTGAAGGTCGGGTCCTCGTCGGAGAGCCGCTGGATCGCGGTGCCGAGCTTCTCCTGGTCACCCTTGGTCTTGGGCTCGATGGCGACCTCGATCACCGGGGCCGGGAACGTCATCGACTCCAGGATCACCTGGTTCTGGGGGTCGCTCAGCGTGTGGCCGGTCTTGGTGTCCTTCAGGCCCATGACCGCCACGATCTGGCCGGCGCCGACCGACGCGATCTCCTCACGCTTGTTGGCGTGCATCTGGTAGACCTTGCCGATCCGCTCCTTGCGGCCGTTGACCGAGTTGACCACGGTCGAGCCCGCCTCGAGCTTGCCCGAGTAGACCCGGACGTAGATCAGCTTGCCGAGGTGCGGGTCGGTGGCGATCTTGTAGGCCAGGCCGGAGAACGGCTCGTCGTCGGAGGGACGACGGGTGATCTCCTCGTTCTCGTCCTTGACCGAGTGACCGACGATCGCGTCGATGTCGAGGGGCGAGGGGAGGTACTTCACGACCGCGTCGAGCAGGGGCTGGACGCCCTTGTTCTTGAACGCCGTGCCGCACAGCACCGGGTTGAGCTTGTCGGCGAGGGTGGCGCGACGGATCGCGGCCTCGAGCTCGTCGACGGTGAACTCACCCTCCTCGAGGTACTTCTCCATGACGGCGTCGTCGGCCTCGGCGAGCGTCTCGAGCAGCTTCTCGCGGTACTCGGCGGCCTGGTCGGCCAGCTCGGCCGGGATCTCCTCGACCGTGTAGTCCTCACCGATGGTCGTCTCGCCGCGCCACACGAGCGCGCGCATGCCGACCAGGTCGACCACGCCGATGAAGTCGCCCTCGGCGCCGATGGGCAGCTGGAGGACGAGCGGGGTGGAGTTGAGGCGGTCGACCATCATGTCGACGCAGTGGAAGAAGTCGGCACCGGTGCGGTCGAGCTTGTTGACGAAGCACATGCGGGGCACGGAGTACTTGTTGGCCTGGCGCCACACCGTCATCGTCTGCGGCTCGACGCCGGCCACACCGTCGAAGACGGCGACGGCGCCGTCGAGGACGCGCAGCGAGCGCTCGACCTCGGCGGTGAAGTCGACGTGTCCGGGCGTGTCGATGATGTTGATCTGGTGGTTCTTCCACCAGCAGGTCGTCGCGGCGGAGGTGATGGTGATGCCGCGCTCCTGCTCCTGCTCCATCCAGTCCATCGTGGCCGCGCCCTCGTGGACCTCACCGATCTTGTAGTTGATACCGGTGTAGAAGAGGATGCGCTCGGTGGTGGTGGTCTTGCCGGCATCGATGTGCGCCATGATGCCGATGTTGCGGACCTTGTTCAGGTCAGTGGTGATGTCGACAGCCACGTTGGTGTCTTCCGTCCCTTTGGTCTGATGTGCACGTCACGTGCGGAAAGCCCGAGGACCGAGTCCGGTCCGGGCCCTTGGAGAACGCTCCGGCAGTGGTGGTTTGTTCCACTGCCGCCCCCCTCAGGACCCGGCCGGCGCGGTCACCAGCGGTAGTGGGCGAAGGCCTTGTTGGACTCGGCCATCTTGTGCGTGTCCTCGCGCTTCTTCACCGCGGCACCGAGGCCGTTGGAGGCGTCGAGGATCTCGTTCATGAGCCGCTCGGACATGGTCTTCTCGCGACGGTCCTGGGCGTAGCCCACCAGCCAGCGGAGCGCCAGCGTGGTGCCGCGGGTGCCCTTGACCTCGATCGGGACCTGGTAGGTCGCGCCACCGACGCGGCGGGACTTGACCTCGATGGCCGGCTTCACGTTGTCCATCGCACGCTTGAGCGTGACGACGGGGTCGGTGCCGGTCTTGTCGCGGCAGCCCTCGAGGGCGGTGTAGACGATGCGCTGGGCGACCTGCTTCTTGCCGTCCTGCAGCACCTTGGAGACGAGCTGGGTGACCAGCTGGGACCCGTAGACCGGGTCGACGTCGAGCGGCCGCTTCGGAGCGGGACCCTTGCGGGGCATCAGCTCTTCTCCTTCTTCGCGCCGTAGCGGCTGCGAGCCTGCTTGCGGTTCTTGACGCCCTGGGTGTCGAGCGTGCCGCGGATGATCTTGTAGCGGACGCCGGGGAGGTCCTTCACCCGGCCGCCGCGGACGAGCACGATCGAGTGCTCCTGGAGGTTGTGGCCCACGCCCGGGATGTAGGCCGTGACCTCGACGCCGCTGCTCAGGCGCACGCGGGCGACCTTGCGGAGGGCGGAGTTCGGCTTCTTCGGGGTGGTGGTGTAGACGCGCGTGCAGACGCCGCGTCGCTGGGGAGAACCCTTCAGGGCAGGCGTCTTGTTCTTCGACACCTTGTCCTGGCGGCCCTTGCGGACCAGCTGCTGAATGGTGGGCACCTTGTGTGGTTCCCTTTCTTTTCTGTCCTCACGGTCCGGCACCATGCCGGGCACGGGTGTACTGCGTTGAATCCTGTGCCTGTCGATGCGTCCCACTGCTCACGAGAGAGTCGTCGCTGCGGGGCACGCTCGAGGGGTCTGGGTGGACCAGACACCGAGGATCGAGCGTACTAGTCGCCCGGAACAGGGTCAAAAGCCCGCAGCCGCTCCGCACGGGCGCGCGCGGGCCGGGTCCGGGCGGTCAGGCCGCCACGGCGGTCGGGACCGCCGCCGCGTCGTCCGCGACCGGCACCCGCCGGTTGACCAGCCGGAAGACCAGCAGCGCGACCACCACGCCCACGAGCACCAGCACGCCGCCCAGGATGAGGGTCCAGCGGGCACCGAAGTGCTCCCCGACCAGGCCGATCAGGGGCGAGCCGAGCGGGGTCCCGCCCATCACGACGGTCATGTACAGCGCCATGACCCGGCCGCGCAGCACCGGGTCGGACTCCAGCTGCATCGTGGCGTTGGCGGAGTTGAGCAGGGTCAGGGTGCAGAAGCCGATCACGGGCGCGAAGAGCGCGAAGGCCAGGTAGCTGGGCAGCAGGCCGGCCACGATCTCGGCGATCCCGAAGCCGGTCGCGGCCACCACCAGCAGCCGGAGCCGGATGCGCACCCGCCGGGCGGCGAGCAGCGCACCCCCGAGCGAGCCGACCGCCAGCGCCGAGCCGAGCAGCCCGAACTCGCCGGCGCCCTTGCCGTAGACCTGGGTCGCCATCAGCGCCGAGGTGATCTGGAAGTTCATCCCGAAGGTGCCGGCGAAGAACACCAGCACCAGGATCATCACCATCTTGGGCTGGGAGCGGACGTAGCGGACCCCCTCGAGCAGCATCCCCGGCGTCCGGCCCCGGAGCTCTGGGGAGTGGAGCAGCCGGGCGTCCATCCGGCGCAGCTGCCAGATCACGGCCAGGTAGGACACGGCGTTGAGCAGGATGACCCAGCCCGATGCCCGGGCGCCCCCGCCCAGGGCGCCGATGAGCAGCCCGGCCAGGCCGGGGCCGGCCAGCCGGGCGGTGTTGAACGCCGCCGAGTTGAGCCCCACGGCGTTGCTGAGGTCGTCGCGGCCGACCATCTCGGAGACGAAGGACTGGCGGGCCGGGGCGTCGAAGGCCGAGCCGATGCCGAAGACGAAGGCCAGGACGTAGACCTCCCACACCTGGGCGTGGCCGGTCACCGCGATGAGCCCGAGGAGCAGGGAGGACACCGCCATGGCGGCCTGGGTGACCTGGAGCAAGGCCCGCTTGGGGAAGCGGTCGGCCACCACGCCGGCGTACGGCGCGAGCAGCAGCACGGGCAGGAACTGCAGCCCGGTCGTGATGCCCAGGGCGGTCCCGCCCGTGCCCGGCAGGCTCAGCACCAGCCAGTCCTGGGCCACGCGCTGCATCCAGGTGCCGGTGTTCGACACGACACTGCCGACGAGGTACAGCCGGTAGTTCGGGTTGCGCAGGGCGCGGAAGGTGGGGCTCACTCGGTCTCTCGGTTCGGGGTGGTCAGTCCTGGTCGGACAGTCGCTGGATGATCGGGGCGGCGGCGCGCAGCACGTCGCGCTCGGCCGGGGTCAGGTCGCGCAGCTGGCGGGCCAGCCACTCGTCGCGCCGCGTGCGGTCGGAGAGGACGGTGGCCCGGCCCTGCTCGGTCAGCGAGACGACCACGACGCGGCCGTCGGTCGCGTGCGGGCGGCGGGCGACGTAGCCGCCCTCCTCGAGGAAGCTGACCTTGCGGGTCATCGTGGGCGGCTGGACCCGCTCGAAGGCCGCCAGCTCGCCCACGGTCAGCTCCCCGTGGCGGAACAGCGCACCCAGCACCGCCATCACCGACAGGCTCAGCTGGTTCTGCGGGTCCCGCTCGTTGGCCAACCTCCGGCGCAGCCGCATGACGGACATGCGCAGCTCCGCCGCCAGTCCGGCGTCGGTGCGGGCGACCTTCTCCACGGTGGGCATGTCATTAGCCTAACTCATTACCCGAGGTAAACATTCCGGGTTGGGTTGGCTCGCTGTGCTTGATGGGCTCGCTCCGCTTCGCCTGCTCGGCGCGCTCGCAACGAACCGTCTCGGCCGACGCTTTTCCACGCCGCGGCTCGGGCGCCGGTCAGGCACCGCTGGGCGTGGAAAAGACGCCGTCCGAGCCGGTTCGGCGCGCCGAGCCCGGTGGGCCAGTCGCGCGGGAAAAGACAAGCGGCCACCCGCACTCAGGGGATGGCCGCTCGTCGTGCGTGCTGCGTGGTGCTACTTGGTGACCTTGACCTTCACGACGCTGCTGGTGGCGGCGGCGGTGGAGTTGGTCTCGGTGACGGTGACCCGGAAGCGGTTGACGCCGACCTTGGCCGGCTTCCCACCGAGCTTGTAGCTGCCGGAGGCGGCGAGCGCGTGGCCCGACACCTTGGTCCACTTGCCGCTCTTCTTCACCTCGAGGGTGACCTGGGCGCCGGGACCGGCCGGGGTGGCCGTGCCGGTGATCTTCACCTTGTTGGCCTTGCGGACGACGTCGCGCTTGGCAGCGGCGGTGACGGTCACCTTGGCCTTGGCCTGGTTGGTGAAGACGTAGGAGTTGGCGCCGTAGGTGATCTGGGTCAGGACACCGTTGCCGGCCGCGCCGTTGAGCAGGAAGCCGCCGGAGTACAGCACCGGCGCCTTGCCGCTGGCCGCCTGCAGGCGGGTGGCCCAGTTGGCCAGGGTGCCGTGCTTGGAGGCACCGGACGAGCCGCAGGGGTCGGTGACGCCGGTGGCGGCGGTGCCGCCGGTGCACGGAGCGGCGTTGGAGAAGTAGTTGTCAGGCAGCGCCGAGTCCGGGAAGTCCTGCGCGTCGCGGTTCAGCCAGACGTCGGAACCGCCGTAGGAGAGCTCGCCGATGAACTGGCCGTCCACCTTGCCGTCGCCGTCCACGTCGACGTCGTAGTAGACGCCGGGGGCGAAGTCGGTGCCGTACCAGGTGTAGTCGACCTTGGTGGCCTGCGACAGCGGGATGCCGACCTTGAAGTGCGCCCGGGCGTAGCCGGTGGCGTTCGTGGTCTTGAGGTGGACCCCCTGCGCCAGGAACTCCATGACGCCGCCGTCGGCGGTGTCGGTCGGGGCGATGAGGTCGGCCGGGCGGACCTGGACGACCGTGGCCGCCTGGGCCGGTGCTGCGAGGAACGCGCCACCGGCGGCGACCGCGAGTGCGGTCAGCGACACGGTCGCGCGGGAGAGGACATGCTTCATGAAGGAACCCTTCTGAACTGACGAGGTTGACAGGGCGCGAACGACCATACGCGATCGTGCCCTACCGACCTTGACGCAGGTTCGGGGCAAAAGGTTCGGTCAGGTCAGCAATTCGGTGATCGGGTGGATGGCGAAGTACACGACGAAGATGCCCGCGATCAGCCACAGCAGCGGCGGGACCTGGCTCGTCTTGCCCCGCACCAGCTTGATCAGCACGTAGGCCAAGAACCCGGCGCCGATGCCGACGGTGATCGAGTAGGTGAACGGCATCAGCACGATGGTGAGGAAGGCCGGCAGGGCCACCTCGACGTCGCGCCAGTCGATCTCGCCGACCTGCTGCATCATCAGGAAGCCGACGAGGACCAGCGCCGGTACGGCGGCCTCGGAGGGGATGATGCTCACCAGGTTGGAGACCAGGATCGTGACGAGGAACAGCAGTCCGGTCACCACCGAGGCCAGGCCGGTGCGAGCGCCCTCCCCGACACCGGAGGCCGACTCGATGTAGCTGGTGTTGGACGAGACGCCGGCGGCACCACCCGCGGCGGCGGCGACGGAGTCGACGACCAGGATGCGCTCGACGTGGGGCGGCATGCCCTCCTCGTCCAGCAGTCCGGCCTCCGCGCCGACGGCCGTCACGGTGCCGACGGTGTCGAAGAAGTCGGCCAGCAGCAGGGTGAAGATCAGGAGGATCGTGACGACCACGCCGGCCTTGTCGAAGGAGCCGAGCAGGCTGAAGTGGCCCACGGTGCCGAAGTCGGGCGTGTCGAAGACCTTGTCGGGCCACTCGGGGATGTTGAGGCTCCACCCGCCGGGCGTCTCCGAGCTGCTGCCCTGGTCGCTGATGGCCTGGATCACCACCGCCAGGACGGTCGCGGCGATGATCGAGATGAGGATGGCGCCCTTGACCTTGCGGACCCACAGCGCGATGACCAGCAGCAGCCCGAAGCAGAACACCAGGACCGGCCACCCCGACAGGGAGCCGTTGCCGACCCGGCCCAGCTGCAGCGGGGTGGAGGCGCCGTTGCCGGCGAAGCCCGCGTCGACGAAGCCGATCAGCGCGATGAACAGCCCGATGCCGACCGAGATGGCGACCTTGAGCGAGGGTGGCACGGCGTGGAACACCGCCGTGCGGAAGCCGGTGAGCACCAGCACCAGGATGATCAGGCCCTCGATCACGATGAGGCCCATCGCGTCGGCCCACGTCATCTGGTTGGCGACCGAGTAGGCCACGAAGGCGTTCAGGCCCAGCCCGGCGGCCAGGGCCAGCGGGTAGTTGGCCACCACGCCCATCAGGATCGTCAGCACGCCGGCCACCAGCGCCGTGGCGGCGGCGATGGAGGCGAAGCCGTCGGGGCCGCCCAGCTGCTTGCCGTCGATGTCGAGGGCGAACTCGCCGTGGAGGATGATCGGGTTGAGCACCACGATGTAGGCCATCGTGAAGAAGGTGACGACCCCGCCGCGGATCTCGGTCCCGACGGTCGACCCCCGCTCGGTGATCTTGAAGAAGCCGTCGAGTCCGGACGCGCCACCGGTTCTGACCTGCGAGCTCATGGGGGGACTCAACCACGAGGCGGGCCTCTTCGGAACACGTCCGTGTTACGAGGGCGAGTCGGTGGCTAGCCTGTCCTCGTGGACCTCCGCGACGAGCAGCCGATGCAGCACGAGATCGGCAACCGCACCTACATCGTCGCCGACGTGGAGCCGCTGGACGTCGACGGCGTCCGCACCATCGAGGTCGGCACGCTGGCCTGGCTCATCGCCTTCGTGGCGCTGCTCCCGTTCTACGGCCGCCTCGAGGACGCCGGCCGCACCTGGTGGCTGTGGACCTGCCTGGCCGGGTTTGGGCTGGGCCTGTTCGGCCTGGAGTACTGCCGACGCCGCCGCAACCTGCGCCGCGAGCGCGCCGCCGAGCCGGGCTGACCCGCGGCGGTCGGGTCAGAAGGACTCGACCTCGTCGATGGTGAGGGTGTCGAAGACCGGGTCCGGCAGCGGCTGGGGCTCGTGCTTCTTGGCCAGCCGGACCTCGGAGTGGGCGCCGCAGCCGTGGTCGGTGGAGACCACCCGGCCGTCGTCGTTGGCGTCGCCGTTGGCGCAGACGCCGAACAGGTCGGTCAGCGGACCGTTGATCCGGACCAGGAAGCCGCAGCTGCGGCAGTGGTGCGGCGCGGACTGCGCGATGGGGGCCTCCGGGCCGCCGTCGCCGTCGTACCAGCGCTGCGCCGCCAGCTCGCGGCCCTCGACCGAGAGGGTCCGGACCCGGCCCAGACCGAGCTCCTGGGCCACCTCGCGGACCTGCGCCTTGTCGTCGGTGTCGAGCGGGTCGTCGCCGAAGGAGTACGTCGGGACCAGCCGCGGGTCCTCGTCCTCGACGGGCAGGAGGTCGCCGGGCGAGAGGTCGCCGGGCTGGAGCCGCTCGCGGTAGGGCACCCAAACGGGGGCCACGATGGCCTCCTCGCCGGGGACCAGCACGACCTCGTCCACGGTCACGGTCTTGGCGCGGGTGGCCCGGGTGACGGTGACGGACCAGCGCCAGCCGACGTACCCGCTGCGGGTGCAGGCGAACAGGTGGGTGACGACCCGCTCCCCCTCCCCCAGGGCGCCGAGGTGCTCCCCGACATCGGCCGCCGAGACGTCCTCGAGCAGCGCGGAGCGGGCTTCGTCGACGGCCGCGACCAGCACGGCGTCGGCGCGGCCCTTGGGCGCGGCGGTGGAGACGAGGGTGCTCACGGGCGCAAGTGTGACCGATCGACCGGCGTCGTGTCAGGTTGGGGCGCAGGGCACGGGTCCGCCTCGTGCCGCCGGTCGGTCCCCTGCGGCAGGATGGGTCCGTGGAGGACCCGCAGCGCTGGAGGGACGAGCATCCTGACGGTGTGCCGGTGGCGCCGCCGTCGGTCTCGGCCGCCGACCGGGCTCGCAAGGTCGGACGCGGCGTGGCCACGGGCACCCGGGCCACCGCCCGGGGCCTGGGCAAGCTGGGCCGGGGCACGGCGCGCGCCAGCCGGTTCACCGTGGTGCAGGCGCGCCGGGCCTCCGAGGCCGAGGGGGCCGGCGAGTCGGGGCTGTCCCGGCTGATCCAGATGCACGTCTTCAACACCGCCGGCGACGCGGCGGTGGCGATCTCCCTGGCCGGCAGCCTGTTCTTCCAGGTCCCCTCGGGCGAGGCCCGCGACCAGGTGGCGCTGTTCCTGGGCCTCACGATGCTGCCGTTCGCCATCGTGGCCCCGCTCATCGGGCCGTTCCTCGACCGCTTCGCGCACGGCCGCCGCTGGGCGATCGGCTCCACGATGGCGGTGCGCGCGTTCCTCTGCTGGGCGCTGGCCTCCTCGATCGAGAGCGGGTCGGCGCTGGTCTTCGCCGCGGCCCTCGGTGTCCTGGTCTCGTCCAAGGCGTACGGCGTCACGCGGGCGGCCGCCGTACCCCGCCTCCTGCCGCGCGGCTTCACCCTGGTCAAGGCCAACGGCCGGGTCTCGCTCTCTGGCATCGTCGGCGCCACCGTCTCGGCCCCGCTGGCCGGGCTGGCCTCGCTGGCCGGACCGGAGTGGTCGCTGCGCTACGCGACCGCGTTGTTCGTCGTGGCCACGGTCTGCGCGATCCGGCTGCCCGCCGAGGTCGACTCCAGCGAGGGCGAGGGCGAGCTGTCGTGGCGCGGCCAGGAGGGCAGCACCACGCGCCGCGGCCGGCGCCGGACCCGCATCCCCGGCCCGGTGGCGTTCGCGCTGCGGGCCAACTGCGGCCCGTGGTTCATCAGCGGCTTCCTGCTGATGTTCGTGGCCTTCCTGCTGCGCAACCCCGACGTGCGCCCCGACAGCTCGTTCGGGCCCGGCGTGATGATCGGGATCGTGGTGGGCGCGGCCGGCCTGGGCCGGGTCCTGGGCACCCTCGCGGCCTCGATGCTGAGCCGGGTCACCCCCGCCATGGCGGTGGTGCTCGCCCTGCTCGGCGACGCCGCGGCCGCGCTCCTGGCCGCGCTGTTCTACGGCGTGTGGGCGCTGGCGCTGCTCGGGCTGATGGCCGGGCTGGCGCAGGCGCTGGCGAAGTTCTCCCTCGACGCCACCATCCAGCGCGACATCCCCACCCAGGTGCAGGCCAGCGCCTTCGGGCGCAGCGACACCACCTGCCAGCTGGCCTGGGTGCTCGGCGGCTTCGTGGGCATCGCCCTGCCCCTCGACCCGCCCCGGCTGGGCCTCACCGTGGCCTTCGTGGCGGTGGCCGCCTGGACGGCGTACGTCCTGAGCACCGCGCCGCGCGCCCGCCAGCGCCGCCGGCCCCCGACGGACGCCCGGGCGCGCCAGGCCGACATCGACACCCAGCCGATGCCGGTGCAGCGGAGGACCTAGCCGCTCACAAATCCAGCTCGTCGGCCAGGGCGCGGAGCAGCTTGGCCGTGGGCTTGGCCGTGGTGCGGTCGGGGTGCCGGCCGTGCCGGTACGCCTCGCCGACGCCGTCGAGGAGCCGGATCAGGTCCTCGACGATCGGGGCCATCTCGTCGGGCGAGCGGCGCTTGGACTCCGCGCGGTTGCGCTGCACCGACGGCGGCGAGTCGAGCACCCGGACCTGGAGGGCCTGGTCGCCGCGGCGACCCTGGGCGATCCCGAACTCGACGCGGGTGCCGGCCTTCACCGTGGTCACGCCCTCGGGCAGGGCGTCCGAGTGCACGTAGACGTCGGGCCCGTCCTCCTGGGACAGGAACCCGAAACCCTTCTCGGCGTCGAACCACTTCACCTTGCCAGTCGGCACGGCTGACCTCTCAACTTCTTGCTCTGTCGTGGGTGGGGCATACGCGCGGTGGCGCGGACCCTCAAGCCTAGCCAACGGGGACGAGCGGGCTCGACCCGATTCCCCGGCTCAGACCAGGTCGGGCGCCAGGGTGCTCACGCCGACCACGAGACCGGCCAGGTTGGCCAGCAGGAGCAGCAGGGTCCACAGCACGGCCGGCACCCGGGTGAGCCCGGCGAGCTGGTCGGGGTCGGACGTCCGACCCCGGCCCCGACCGGCGGTGAGGAGCTCGACCAGGGGCCGCGGCGAGGCCAGCAGGAGGAGCCAGGTCACGAGGTAGGCGGCGACGGACTGCACGGTGGCGCTGCCGTACCAGGTCAGCGCCAGCACGCCGGCCCCGCCGGCCAGCAGGACGAGGAAGCCGTAGCCGTTGCGCACCCACAGGATCAGCACGGCGGTGAGCAGGATCAGGAGCCACAGCAGCCCGACGCCGCGCCCGGCGGCGAGGAGCAGGGCGGCCACCAGCCCGAGCACCGCGGGGGCGAGGTAGCCGGCCGCGAGCATCGCCACCATCCCGGGTCCCCGCGGCTTGCCCCGTGAGACGGTCAGCCCCGAGGTGTCGGAGTGCAGGTGGACCGACCGGAGCCGGCGCCCCACCAGGACGGCGACGACGGCGTGACCGGCC
>CAZEPK010000122.1:0-13198 GCA_964514085.1 uncultured Nocardioides sp. | reverse complement strand
AGGTCGGTGAGCTCGTCGGCGGTCACGATCCAGGGACCGATCGAGGTGGCGAAGTCCTTGCCCTTGGCCGGGCCCAGGCCCACCTGCATCTCGCGCGACTGGAGGTCCCTGGCCGACCAGTCGTTGAGGATCGTGTAGCCGAAGATCGCCTCGGCCGCCTCCGCCTCGGAGGCCGACCGCAGCGTGGTGCCCATGACGGCGGCCACCTCCAGCTCGAAGTCCAGCGCGCGCGAGGTGACCGGCCGCGGGATCGGCTCGCCCGGACCGTAGAGGGCGTGCGGGTTGGTGAAGTAGAAGGTGGGGGCGTCGTACCACGCCTCGGGGATGCCGACCGCGTGGTCGATGCTCTTGCGCACCCCCTCGACGTGGGACTCGAAGGTGACGAAGTCGCGCACGCTGGGCGGCTTGTACGGCAGCAGCAGGTCGGCCTCCGTCCACCCGAGCGCCTCACCGCGCAGCGCCTCGGCGCCCACCTCCAGGGCTCGGTCCAGTCCGAGGGCCACGAGGTCGCCCAGCGGCATCGGCAGGAGGTACGCCGCGTCGTCCTGCAGCACGGCGGCGCCGTCGAGCAGGGTGGCCAGCCTCATGCCGGCGACCGGGTGGCGTCGGCGATGCGCTTGTGCGAGACGTGGGCGGTCAGGCCGCCGTCGATGACGATCTCGGCGCCGTTGTAGTAGGCCGCGTCGTCGGAGACGAGGAACACGACCGTCGGCGCGATGTCGGCCGGCAGTCCGACCCGGCCGAGCGGAACCTCGGCGACCGCCGCGTCGAAGAACGCCGGCGGGGCCGACTCCATCAGCGGGGTGTCGACGAGACCGGGCATCACGGCGTTCACCCGGATGCCCCGCGTGGAGCCGAGCTCGAGGGCCGCGGAGCGGGTGAGGCCGCGCAGCGCCCACTTCGAGGCGGTGTACGCCGCGGCCGCGTGGCCGGAGACGGCCGCCACCGAGCAGATGTTGACGATCGAGGAGCCGGGTGGCATCAGCGGCACCAGCGCCTGGATGCCGAGCATCGGTCCGGTCACGTTGATGTCGAAGGTCTGCTGCCAGGTCTCGAGGGTGACGTGCGGGAGCCGCTCGCGGGCGGCCACGCCGGCGTTGTTGACCAGGGCGTCGACCCGCCCGTGCTCCGAGGCCAGCCACGCAGCCAGCTCGGCCCACGCGTCGGGTGAGGTGACGTCGAGGTGGCGGCCGTCGAGGTCCAGGACGTCGGTGGCCACCACGGTCGCGCCCTCGGCGGCCAGGGCGGCCACCTCGGCCGCACCTTGGCCGCGGGCCGCGCCGGTGACGACGACGACCTTGCCGTCGAGCTTGCCCATTCAGACGGGCGGAGCGACGAAGACGCCCTTGTCGGGGTCGTTGAAGGAGTCGCGGGCGATGATCTCCGACATCGGGTCGGCGGTGCCCCACTGGTCCTGGGTCATCGGGTCGGCGATGTCGTAGACCGAGGGGTGCCACGGGTCGGTCTCGATCTTCTCGAGCTCGGTCGTGTACTCCATCGTGTTGCCGCTCGGGTCGAGGAAGTAGGAGAAGGTGTTGTTGCCGGCGTTGTGCCGACCCGGTCCCCAGATCTTCTTGACGCCGGCGCGCATCACCCGGCCGGTGCCGCGCATGTACTCGTCGAGGCCACGCATCTCGAAGGACACGTGGTGCACCGAGGTGTGCGGTCCCTTGGCGATGGCCAGGCTGTGGTGCCAGTCGTTGCACCGCATGAAGTGCATCATCTCGCCCATGTGCTGGCTCCAGAGCGTGTCCGAGAGCTTGAAGCCGAGCACGTTCGCGTACCAGTCGCGGGTGGCGTTGGGGTCGTTGGTGTTCATGACCGCGTGCGAGATCCGCACCGGGATCGCCTCGCCCTCCTCGATGGCCCGGTGCTGGCGCACCGCCACGTCGGAGGAGACCTCGATGGTCCGGCCGTCGATGTCGAAGAACCGGAAGCCGTAGCCGCCGCCCGCGGTCTGCAGCTCGCCGGGCTCCCCCACCAGCTGGACGCCCTGGGCGCCGAGGTTCGCGGCCAGCGCGTCGACCGCCGCGGCGCTCTCGGCGCCGAACGAGATCAGGTCGAGCCGCTTGTCATGGGAGCCGCGCAGCCGGATGACGTACTGCTCGGGCGAGCCCTCGGCGGCGAAGTAGGACAGCTCGCCGTCGGTGCCGACCTCGGTGAGGCCCCAGGTGTCCCTGTAGAAGGTCCGCTGGGTCTCGAAGTCGGGCACGGCGAGGTCCACGTGGCGCAGGTGGGTGATCCCGTGCTCGTTCAGGTGGCTCATGTGACCGACGCTACGTTCGGCGGCCGGGCTCCGGAATCAGCCAACAGTGATGGTTGGCATCAGCCGAGCACGGACCCGCCACCGTCGACCACCAGGTGCGCACCACTGATCCACGCGGCCTCGTCGGAGGAGAGGAAGACCGCGGCGCTGACGATGTCGTCGGGCTGGCCGTGCCGACCGAGCGGGATGCGGTCGAGCACGACCTTCCTCATCCGCTCGGGAGGATCGGCCAGCATCGGCGCGGTGTTGGGGGTCTCGATGAGCCCCGGGCTGATGACGTTGGCCCGGATGCCGTGCGGTCCGCCCTCGACCACGAGCTGTAGGATGAGCGCCACGACGCCGCCCTTGGCGGTCGAGTGCGCGTTCTGGGCCATGAACTCCACGCCGCGGATCGCCGCGATGGAGCCGACGTTGAGGACCGAGCCACCGCCGGTCGCCTTCAGGTGGGGCCAGGCGGCCCGCACCGTGTAGTAGACGAGGTCGAGCTCGTTGCGCATGGTGAAGTCCCACTCCGCGACGGTGAGCTCGTCGAGCGGCGCGAACCGCTGGGTGGAGGCGTTGTTGTAGAGGACGTCGATGCCGTCGTACGTCGCCACCGCGGCGTCGACCCACGACCGAGCCGCCTCGGCGTCGCCCAGGTCGACGTCACCCATCACGGTGATCTCACCCCCGGCCGCGCGGACGGCGTCCTGGGTGGCGGCGGCGCTCACCGCGTCGAGGTCGCAGCCGACGACCCGAGCGCCCTCGGCCGCGAACCGGGCCGCGGCCACGGCGCCGATGCCCCCGCCGACGCCGGTGATGAGGGCGACCTTGCCGGCCAGCCGCTCCGTCACGACCCGCCGCTCCGGTCCACCAGCTCGATCAGGTTGCCCTCCGGGTCGGCCACGAAGGCGATCCGGACACCCGGCTCCGGTGAGGCGCTCGGGGCCATCCGCTCGGCGGCGCCCGCCGCCAGCAGGTCGCGGTGGCTCCGCTCCAGGTCGTCCACCGTCAGGGCCAGGTGGCCGAAGCCGCGGGTCAACGGCGCGTCCAGGGGCCGCTCGACCCGGATCCCCGCCGCGCTGCCCACGCGGTGCAGGAGCTCGAGGCGGTGGCCCTCGGGCGACCGCAGCATCGCGCCGCTGAACTCGAACTGCTCGAGCGCGAACTCGAACTCCACCTCGAGGCCGAGGGCCGCGGCGTACCACCTGGTCATGCCGGGCAGGTCGGCCACGTTGAGGCCCACGTGGTCCAGCCTCACGCGACGACCACGGTGCGGACGTTGGTGAACTCGCGGACCCCCTCGGCCGAGAGCTCGCGGCCGTAGCCGCTGCGGCCGGTGCCGCCGAAGGGCAGCCGCGGGTCGGAGGCCACCATCGCGTTGACGAAGAGCGCGCCGGAGCGGATCCGCCGGCCGACCGCGAGCGCGTGCTCCTCCTCGCCCCACACCGAGGCGCCGAGGCCGAAGGTGGTGGCGTTGGCCAGCTCGACCGCGTGGTCGTCGTCGCGGGCCCGGGTCACCGTGGCGACCGGGCCGAAGGTCTCCTCGGTGAAGGCGGTCATGCCGGGCTGCACGCCGTCGAGCACCGTGGGCTCGACGTACGACCCGGGTCCGTCGATCGCGTGGCCGCCGGTCACCAGGGTGGCGCCCTCCTGCACGGTCTGCTCGACCTGGCGCAGGATGCCGTCGCGCAGGTCGGGGCGGGCCATGGGGCCGATCGTGGTGGCCGGGTCGGCCGGGTCGCCGACCTGCAGCATGGCGACGCCCTCGACGAACCGCTCGAGGAACTCCTCGGCCACGTCGTCGTGGACGATGAACCGCTTGGCGCAGACGCAGCTCTGGCCGGTGTTGCCGAACCTGGCCCTGACGGCGGTGCTGGCCGCTGCGGCGACGTCGGCGTCGGCGAGCACGACGAAGGGGTCGGAGCCGCCCAGCTCGAGCACCGTCTTCTTGACGGCGCCACCGGCGATGGCCGCCACCGAGGCCCCGGCTCGCTCGCTGCCCGTGAGCGTCACGGCCGCGACCCGCGGGTCCTCGACCACGCGCCGGGAAACCTCGGCCACGTCGGCGGCAGCGACCACGAGCGAGCGGAAGAGCCCGTGCGGGGCACCTGCGTCGGCGAAGAGCTGCTCGATGGCCAGGGCGGAGCCGGTGACGTCGGGACTGTGCTTGAGCAGTGCGGCGTTGCCGGCCGCGAGGGCCGCGCTGGCGAAGCGGAGCACCTGCCAGAACGGGAAGTTCCACGGCATCACCGCGAAGACCACGCCGACCGGCTCGTAGGAGAGCCAGGAGCGGGAGGCGCCGGAGGCCACCTCGTGGTCGGCCAGCCAGCCGGGCGCGAGGTCGACGACGACCTCGCAGTTCCAGGCGCACTTGTCGACCTCGGCCAGCGCCTCGCTGAGCGGCTTGCCCATCTCGGCGGTGACGAGGGCGGCGTACTCCTCGCGCCGCTCGGTGAGCAGCTTGCCCACGCCGCGCAGCAGCGAGAGGCGGTCCTCCAGCGGGGTGGCCGCCCAGACGCCGCTGGCCTGCGCCACGTCGGCCAGGGCCTGCTCGATCCCCGCGTCGTCGTGGGTCTCGTAGCGCTGCAGCTCGGCACCCGTGGCCGGGTTCCGGGTCACGACGTACGTCGTCATGCAGAGGCCCCCACGCGGGAGCGCCGCCGGGCCGGGAGGACGGGTGGGACCGTCCCCGTGTCGGCCACCACGGTGTTGCGGATGGTGCCGAGCCGCTCGATGGTCATCTCCACCACGTCGCCCACGCGGAGCGGTGGCGGGGTCAGCGAGCCGTTGCGCCCCCACGACTCGGCCAGCGAGCCGGACGCGCAGGTGCCCGAGGCCAGCACCTCGCCGGCCTTGACCCACGATGCGCGCGAGGCGTGCGAGACCAGCTGCTCGAAGGACCACCCCATGTGCGCCGAGCGGTCCCCGCCGACGCGCACGTCGTTGACCTTGACCGACATCTCGAGGTCCAGGAAGCCGTCGGCGTCGCGGCAGCCCTCGAGCTCGTCGGCGGTCACCACCCACGGGCCGATCGTGGTCGCGAAGTCCTTGCCCTTGGACGGGCCGAGCTTGAGCTTCATCTCCTTGCCCTGGACGTCGCGCGCCGACCAGTCGTTCATCACGCAGTAGCCACCGATGGCCGCACGGGCCTCCTCCGGCGTGACGTTGCGGACGTCGCGGCAGATGACGGCGGCGATCTCGAGCTCGAAGTCGAAGCGCTCGGTGTCGGGCGCCATCGCCACGTCGTCGTGGGCGCCGGTGACCGCGTGCGGGGCCATGAAGAGGAAGACCGGCGCGTCGTACCACTCGGCCGGCGGGCCGGGGTTGCCGTGGCCGCGCTCCATGCCGTCGACGTGGGCCTCGAAGGTGAGGAAGTCGCGCATCGCGACCGGGTAGACCGGCGGCAGCAGCACCACGTCGCGGGCCTGGATGCCGTCGCCCTGGGCGGCCGCGTCGGCGGCGGTCTCGCGGTCGACGGGATCGGCCGCGAGCAGCGCGACCAGGTCGGTGCCGTCGGGGAGCGGGTGGATCCACCAGTGCGGGCCGTCACCGACGACCAGGCCGGTACGACGGGTCCCGTCCGGCTCGTCGGCGCGCCGGAAGGCGGCCAGCTTCATGCGATCGTGGTGAAGAAGGCGCGCTCGCGGTTGGCCAGCACCGGGATGGCCTGCTCGAGCGCGTACTGCTTGAAGTGCGCGGACGCACCGTGCGCGGCGTAGGCGTCCTCGTCGTCGTAGACCTCGAACAGGCGGAAGACCGACGCCTCTGCCGGGTCCTGGTAGGCCTGGTAGAAGCGGTTGCCGGGCTCCTCGCGAGACAGCGGCGTGAGCTTCTCGATGGCGTCGAGGACGACGCCCTCCTGGCCGGGCTGGGCGGTCCAGGTGGCGCTGACGACGTAGGCCATGGCTGGCTCCTCTGTGGTGGTGACCCCGGGTCACGGGGTGGTCGCTGATGGGTCCGCACGGCGGGTCAGCCGCCGCGGCTCGTTCACGCTAGGTCCGCGGTCGAGCCCCGCGGAAAGCACCGGGGCCGATATCTGGCATCACCGCGATCGGGGTTCCGGACGTGCCGGGCGGCCGGTTTCCTGTGACCGACCACACAGGCGGCCACGGGGTCGCCACCGAGCTCAGGAGAACCACTTATGTCCCGAACCTCCAGCAAGGGCAGGGCGGCACTGGCCGTCGTGGCCGTCAGCAGCTTCGCGCTGCTCGCCGCGTGCGGTGGCGACACCAAGCCGGCCGCGGGCAGCGACGACACCGGCTCGGGCTCCGGATCCGACAACAAGACGATCGCCTTCTCGCCGATCGGCCTGCAGGTCCCCGCGATGAAGCAGCTCTCCGAGGGCGTCACCGGCTACGGCAAGTCCAAGGGCTACGAGGTGCTGGTCCAAGACCCCAAGCTCGACCCGCAGAAGCAGATCACCGACCTGCAGACCGTCATCGAGTCCGGCAAGGTGGCCGGCGCCTGGGCCATCATGATCGCCCCGCCGACCGCCGCGTCGCTCGTGCAGTCGGCGCTGGACAAGGGCGTCCCGCTCATCCTCAACGGCACCCCCGAGGACTACGGCCTGGAGGGCCTGGAGCCCGGCGTGTCGTTCTCGACCATCGACTACCAGGCCCAGGGCGAGGCCATGGGCACCGAGCTCGGCAACTGCATCAACGAGAAGCTCGACGGCAAGGCCGACGTGCTCTTCGGCGACTCCGCACCCGGCACCGCCGGCAAGGAGGTGCAGGAGAAGGCGATCGTCGACGCGCTGAAGGCCACCGCACCCGACGCGGAGATCGTCACCCACATCACCATCGGCGACCGCGGGACCGCGCAGACCGACGTGGGCAGCGCGCTGCAGGGCAACCCCGGCATCACCGCCGTCATGGGCCAGAACGACGAGGGCTCGCTCGGTGCCCTCGGCGCCTTCGCCGCGGCCGGCAAGGAGCTCCCCTGCCTGACCGAGACCGGCGGCAACGAGGAGGTCCTGCAGGCGGTGAAGGACGGCAAGATCTACGCCTCCGTGGCACTGCAGTTCGCGGCCGACATGGCGCAGAGCTTCGACGCCCTGGTCGCCATGATCGGCGACCCGAGCGCCACCGGGGTCCAGCTGACCGTCCCGCAGGAAGTCGTGAAGGAAGACAGCTGACGATGACCACGAGCTCAGAAGTGAGCCCCGCGGTGACCGCGGCGGGGGCCGACGCCCCCGCCCCGGTCCCCACCGGGCACGACGTCCCGCGCACGGTCTCGGTGCTGGTGTTCCTGCGTGACCGCGGCATCTTCATGCTCTGGGGGCTGCTCATCGCGGTCTTCGCGGTCTGGTGCTCGCCGTACTTCTTCACCGTGGACAACGCGCTGCTCATCGCCAACGCCGGCGCGCTGACGGCGCTCTTCGCCGCCGGTGTCGGCATCGGCATCATGACCGGGGTCCTCGACCTCTCCCTGCCCGGCACCGCGGCCCTCGCGAGCTGCGTCTGCGGCTGGCTGCTCACCCACGGCCACGCGACGTGGCTGAGCCTGCTCGCCGGCCTGGGCGTGGGCATCGCGGTGGGGCTGGTCAACGGCTTCATCTCGCTGCGCGGCTTTAACCCGATCATCGTCACCATCGGCACGCTCTCGGTGCTGACCGGCCTGGCGTCGGTGGTGGCCGGCGGCTACACCTTCCCGGGGCTCAGCCAGCTGGAGTTCATGGGCACCCACCGCTACCTGCGCATCGGTGAGACCGGCGAGACCTTCCCGGGCATCCCGGCGCCGGTCTTCATCGTGGCGGTGGTCTTCCTGGTGGGCACCGTCTTCCTCACCCGGACCCGCGACGGTCTGCGGCTGATGGCCGTCGGCGCCAACGCCGAGGCGGTACGCCGCGCCGGCATCCCCGCCGACCGCTACAAGGTGCTAGGCTTCGTGATCTCCGGCGTCCTGGCCGCGATCGGGGGGCTGGTCAACACGGCCAACACCACCGAGGCCAACCCCGCCGCCAGCCCCGCCATCATCTTCACCGCGCTGACCGCGGTGGCGCTGGCCGGCGTGGCCCTGACCGGCGGCCGGGGCAGCCTGCCCCGCGTGCTGGTCGGTGCGCTGATCCTGGCCACGATCTCCAACGGCCTGATCATCCGCGGCATCCAGCCCTACTGGGCAGTCGTGGCGACCGGCGCGCTGCTGCTCGGGTCGCTGATGTTCGAGCGGATGCTGCAGAGCGCGGTGTCCGAGCGGCTGATGTCCGCCAACCTCTCCGTCCACGCGAAGCAGGGCTGACCACGATGACCACTCCCACGACGGCCGCCTCGAGCCCCGCGCTGGCCCTGACCGACATCGAGATGCACTACGGCTTCGTCCGGGCCCTCGACGGCATCGACATGCACGTGATGCCCGGGGAGGTGGTGGCCCTGCTCGGCGACAACGGCGCCGGCAAGTCCACGCTGCTCAAGGTGATGTCGGGGGCGCACAAGCCCTCCCACGGCAGCATCCGGGTGCACGGCGTGGAGCACAGCTTCCACGCCCCGAGCGACGCCGCCCAGGCCGGGATCCAGATGGTCTACCAGGACCTGGCGCTGGTGGAGCCGCAGGACATCTCCACCAACCTCAACATGGGCACCGAGCAGCTGCGCCGCGGCCCGCTCGGGTGGCTCGGCTTCGTGGACCGCAAAGCGATGCGCAAGAGCTCCGAGGCCGAGCTCGACCGCCTCGGCGTCCGCACCGCACCCATGACCCGGCCGGTGGAGATGCTCTCCGGCGGCCAGCGCCAGGTGGTGGCCCTGGCCCGCAGCGCGATCCGCGTCAACGGCGAGTCGCAGGGCATCCTGCTCCTCGACGAGCCGACCGCGGCGCTGGGCTACGAGCAGACCAAGAACGTCGAGGCGCTGATCCGCCGGATGGCCGACCAGAGCATCGCGATCGTCATCGTCACCCACGACCTGCCGCTCTGCTACGAGGTGGCCGACCGCATCGTCATCCTCAACCGTGGCAAGAAGGTCGCCGACGTCCCGGCCTCGGGCACCGACCGCGACCACGTCGTCGGCTGGATCACCGGCTCCAAGGCGTCGATGTACGCCGAGCCCGTCAGCGGCACGGTGGTCTGAGCGTGCCGATCCACGACGAGGTCGCCTCCCGCTTCCCCCTCCTCGAGGGCATCGACTCCCTCGAGGAGGCGATGGGCGACCCGGAGAAGGACCGGCGGGTCCGCGCGTTCATGGAGCCGCCGCACGACCCGCCGGCCGGCGTGCCGACGCGCGACCTCACCGTGCCCGGACCGCACGGGCCCGTCCCGGTGCGGGTGTACGACGCCGGGCAGGGGCCCGACCGACCGGCGCTGCTGTGGATCCACGGCGGCGGCTTCATGATGGGCGACCTCGACATGCCGGAGGCCGACTGGACCGCGCACGAGGTCAGCGCCCGCACCGGCGGCGTCGTGGTGAGCGTCGACTACCGGCTCGCCGTCGGCGGCGTGCACCACCCCGTGCCCCTCGACGACTGCGTCGCCGCTGCGCGCTGGCTGCGCGACAGCGCCGCCGAGCTGGGCGTCGACCCGCACCGGATCTCGATCGGTGGCGCCAGCGCCGGCGGCAACCTGTCCGTGGCCACCACCCTGCGGCTCCGCGACGAGGACGGCTGGCAGCCGGCCGCGCTGATCCCGATCTACCCGGTGCTGCACCCCGAGCTGCCCGCGCCGGCGCCCGAGGTGGCCGCGCTCCTCGACCAGGTCCCGCCGGCCCTCCGCTTCACCCCCGAGGGCACCGCCGGGATGAACGCCAACTACCTCGGCGGCCAGCCCGCCGACGGCTACTCCTTCCCCGCGCTGGCCGACCTCGCCGGTCTGGCGCCGACGCTGCTCGTCACCGCGGAGTACGACGACCTGCGCACCACCGGCGAGGCATTCGTCGCGCTGCTGCAGGACGCCGGCGTCGACGTGCGGCACGTGCAGGCCGACTCCATGCTGCACGCCTTCCTCAACCTCTCCGCGTCGCTCCCTCCCGTCGACGACGTCCTCGACCTGATGGCCCGCACCGTGGCCGCCGCACCCGTCCCCCAGGAGATCCCATGACCGAGTCACCCGTCACCAGCCCGTCCACCGTCGAGCGCGTCCTCATCGTGGGCGGCGGCATCAGCGGTGGCGTGCTCGCCCTCTCGCTGCGCCAGCGCGGGGTCGACGTGGTCCTGGTCGACCTGCGCGACTCGCTGGGCGGGGTCGGCAACGGCATCACGCTCCAGGGCAACGCCCTCAAGGCCTTCGCTGCGGTCGGCATCTACGACCGGCTGGCCGAGCGCGGCTTCGTCTTCAACCACCTGCGCCTCAAGACCGCCGACGGGCACGTCATGGCCGAGATCCCGACGCCTCCCATGGGCGGGCCCGACCTGCCCGGCACCATGGGCGCGGTGCGCGGCGACATCGCCGACATCCTGGCCGAGGAGGTCGTCGGGCAGGGCGTCGACGTGCGCCTCGGCACCACCCTCACCGACCTCGACGACCGTGGCGACTGCGTGGTCGTCACCCTCTCCGACGGCACGACCGAGACCGTCGACCTGGTGGTGGGCGCCGACGGCATCCGCTCCCAGGTCCGGTCGATGATCGGGATCACCGACGAGCCGCACCCGGTGGGCATGGGCATCTGGCGCACCGTCGCCGCCCGGCCGGCCGAGATGGACTGCTCCGAGCTCTACTACGGCGGTCCGAAGTACAAGGCCGGCTACACCCCGATCTCCGAGGACCTCTGCTACGCCTTCCTGCTCGAGGAGAACCTCGACCGCTCCTTCGTGGGCGAGGGGCCGAACGGCGCGCTGCTCAAGGAGCGCGGCCACGGGTACGGCGGCATCTGGGGCCAGGTCCGCGACAGCCTGGCCGACGACGCGGTGGTCAACTACCAGTGGATCGAGGCGATCTGCGTGGAGTCGCCGTGGTTCCGCGGTCGCACCATCATCATCGGCGACGCCGCGCACGCCTGCCCGCCGCTGATCGCCCAGGGCGCCGCGATGTGCGCCGAGGACGGCGTCATCCTGGGCGAGATGCTGACCTCGGGCGACAAGGTCGAGGACGTGCTGCCGGCGTTCATGGAGCGCCGCTTCCCTCGGGTCAAGATGGTGCTCGACAACAGCCTCACCCTGGCCGAGTGGGAGATCCACCCGGAGACGCCCGGCGCCGACCCCGGCCGGATCATGGGGCAGACCCTGGGCGCGCTGGTGGCCCCGGCCTGATGCTGGCGCAGGGTGACCCGGGCTTCGAGGAGGCCCGCGTCGACCGGGTCTTCAACCGGCGGCTGAGCGAGCAGCGGCCGGCGGCCGTCGTACGCCCCACCTCGGAGGCCGAGGTGGTGGACGCCGTCCGGCTGGCCAGGGAGCGCGGCTGGCAGGTGGCCGTGCGCTCCGGCGGCCACTCGTGGGCGCAGTGGTCGATCCGCGACGACGCCCTGGTCGTCGACCTCGGGGCGCTGCGCGACCTGTCCTACGACGAGGAGACCCACGTCGTCTCGGCCGGCCCGGCGGTCCAGGGCGGGTCCGAGCTGGGCCCGTTCCTCGAGGCGCGCGGCCGGTTCTTCCCCGGCGGGCACTGCCCCACCGTCGGCATCGGCGGCTTCCTGCTCCAGGGCGGTCAGGGCTGGAACGCGCGCGGCTGGGGCTGGGCGGCGGAGCACGTGGAGGCCGTCGACGTGGTGACCGCTGAGGGGACGCTGGTCCGGGCCTCGGCCACTGAGAACGAGGACCTGTTCTGGGCCGCTCGCGGCGCCGGTCCCGGCTTCCCCGGCATCGTCACCCGCTTCCACCTGCGCACGCTCCCCCGCCCGGAGCACGTGGCGCAGACGGCGCACGCCTACGACCTCGCCGACTTCGACGAGGTGATGACCTGGCTGCACCAGACCCACGCCTCGGTCGCCGACACGGTGGAGATCGTGGCCCTGACCAAGACCGACCCGACCATCGCGGCGGACCCGGTCCTGCTCGTCACCGGTGTCGCGCTGGTGGGCTCCCCTGCCGAGGCGTCCGAGGCGTTGGCGCCGTTCCGCCTCTGCCCCGCGCTCGACCGGGCCCTGCTGGTCCTGGACGCCGTCCCGACCACCATCGACGAGCAGCGCAAGCGCCAGCTGGCCGACAACCCCGAGGGCCACCGCTGGGCCGTCGACAACGCCTGGCTCTCCGGCCCGCCGTCCGAGGTGGTGCCGGCGATGCGTCGCGCGTACACGACGCTGCCGACGGCCAAGGCCTTCACCATCTGTTCTCGATGGCCCCGCTGCGGGCGCTGCCGGACATGGCCTTCTCGCTGCAGTCGGAGGTCTACCTCGCCTCGTACGTCGTGTGGGAGTCACCCGACGACGACGCGCGCTGCGTCTCGTGGCTGGAGTCGGTCATGGCCGATCTCGAGCCGGTGACGGTGGGCCAGTACCTCGGCGACAGCGACCTCTCCCGGCGCCAGGTGAGGTTCATGTCGGACGAGGCGTGGGCGAGGTTGGGCGAGATCCGCGCGGCTCGGGACCCTGAGGGATCGTTCGTCGACTACCTGGCGGGCCCGGAGGGCGCGACGAACCGGAACCACTGGGAGTAGGCCGACGACGGTGTCGCCCCCTCGGTGGTTGAGGAGGTTGCGCAGCAACCGTCTCGAAACCTCTCTCCTCGGGGCTGGGACTCGGTCTGGTCCTGAGCAGGTTGCGGCAACCCGAATGCCGAGTGTCTGACCCTCGCTCGGGCTGTCAAGCCTGGGTGCCTCGCCGTACCTCGCGCAGGCGGGTTGACAGCCCGAGCGAGGGTCAAAAGGCAGGCTGGCTATCGGGTCGCCGCCGCGGGCTGGCTGCGGCTTGGTCGGTGGTGAAGGAGCGCGCGGCCCGGCCGACGTCGGTGGTTGAGGAGGTCGCGCAGCGACCGTCTCGAAACCTCGCAACCCGATGCTGGAACTGACCCTCGACTTGGGGCCCAAAATCTGAAAAAGCTTCGGGATCCCTTGTGGAATGGGGCTTTCCGGGCCTCGGACTGTCGGTGGTCGGT
>CAZEPK010000121.1:0-13342 GCA_964514085.1 uncultured Nocardioides sp. | reverse complement strand
CTCCCCCGTGGCGCGGTTGCGGGTCACGGTCCGGCCCGACGTGGCCGGCGCCGACCGTGACTCGCTGACCGCCGCCGTCGCGGCGTACGACGGCGCCGGCGAGCGGCTGGCGGCCGACCTCGCCGACCGGGTGCAGCTCACCCGCGTCACCTCCCGGCTGCCGGCCACCCTCGACCGCATCGAGGCCCAGCGCGCCGCCGGCCGCTCCAGCGTCCTCGTCGCGGTGCTGCTGGGTGCCGCGCTCTCCCTGGCCGCGATCCTGCTCGCGGGGCGGCTGGTCGCCGCCGTCCGCGACGAGGAGCGGGTGCTGCTCGTGGCGTTCGGCGCGAGCCCGCGCCAGCAGCTGGTCGCGGCCGGGCTCGAGGCCCTGCTGCTGGCACTGGTCGCCGCGGCGCTGGCCCTGCCGGCCGCGGCGCTCGTGCACGCCGGGCTGACCCACACCTCAGGACCGGAGGCGGCCGGCCTGACCCAGGGCCCCACCGTCACCGCCGGCCTGGTGCTGACCGTGCTCGGCTGCACCCTGGTGCTCGCCCCGGCGCTGGTGCTGACCGCGCTCGACACCAGCACCACCTCGGCGGCCACCCGGCGGCGGTGGGCGCTGGCCCGGTCGGGCGCCGACGTCAGCCTGCTGCTGGTGGCCGCGGCGGTGGCGGTCCTCGCCTGGTGGCAGCTGCGCGGCCAGCCGACCACCAGCGCGGACCGCGGGGACGTCACGCTCACCCTCGCGCCGGTGGTCTGCGTCGTGGCCACCGTGCTCGTGGCGGTGCGGCTCGTGCCCTGGTTGCTGCGCGCGGCGTCCCGGCTGGCGGTGCGCTCCCCGGCCCTGGTGCTCCCGCTCTCGGCCCAGCAGGCGGCACGCCGCCCCCACCCCGGCACGGCGATGGTGCTCATCGCGGCCGCGGTCGCCGCCGCGACCTTCGGGCTCGGGCTCCGCTCGACCTGGGAGCGCTCGCAGGTGGACCAGGCCGACCTGCGGGTGGGCGCCGACCTGAGCCTCGCCGTGCGCCGCGCGCCGACCGAGGCGGACGCAGCGGCCGTCGTCTCCGCGGTCGAGGGCAGGTCCTCGTCCGTCTCCGCGGTCGTCGACCGGCCGGTCGCCATCGGCCGCTACGTCGGTACGCCGGACGCGCCGCCGACCCTCGTCGCGGTCGACAGCCGCCTGGCCGGTGACCTGCTGCGCGGCCGCGTCGAGGAGACCACCTGGGGCGGCCTGGCTCCTCGCCTGGACCCCGGCCCCGCCGTGACCGGTCCGGTCCTCACCGAGGGCACCACCCTCCACGGGGAGTCGGGCGGCGGGTTGTCGATCAGGGCGACCGCGACCGCCGTGGTGCAGGACCCGACCGGCTTCCGCCACACCCTCACCGCCGCGCCGGTGCCCCTGGACGGCCAGGTCGCCCCGCTCACCTGGAGCGAGCCGGTCCGCGAGGCGTGGCGGCTGGTGGCGCTCGACCTGCGCCTGGACGGACCCCGGGCCAGGACCCCGGACGACCTCGTGTCGGCCGAGGTGTCCCTCACCGTCACGCTGCCCGGGGCCGAGGCGGTCGGTGACTGGCAGGCCCAGCCGCAGGTCGACGACCCGGTGCAGGAGCCGTCCGTCAGCCTGGTGCCGGTCGCCGACGGGACCCGGCTGCAGGCCGGCGCCGTGGTCGACAACAGCCGGCTGTCCGACGGCGGTGGCGACCTGGTGATCACCTCCTTCGCCGCGCCGGACGCTGTGCCGGTGGCGCTCTCGGAGGAGCTGGCCGACGCCATCGACGCCAAGGCCGGCGAGACGCTGGACGCCGTCGTCGGCGCCACCACCCTTCCTCTGGAGGTGGTCGCGGTGGTGCCCGACGTGCCGTCGGCGCCGGGTCGGCCGGCGGTGCTCGCGGACGCCGACGCCGTCTCGCGCAGCCTCATCGCGGGTGGGCAGCTGGGGCCGGTCGTCGATGCCTGGTGGGTCGGGACGCCGACCGCAGGCGCCGAGCGGGCCGTGGAGGAGCTCGACCTGGGCGACGTGGTGACCCGGAAGGGGGTGACCGACGACCTGGCCCGCGGCCCGTTCGAGGTCGTCGTCCCCACCGTGCTGACCACGCTGGTGGTGGCCGCGGTGGTGCTCCTCCTGGCCGGCATCGCCCTGGTCACCGGCGCGGACCAGCGGCGCCGGACGGCGGAGCTGACCCGGTTGCGCGCCCTGGGGCTCCCCCGCCGGGGCGCCCAGCGGCTGCTGCTGGCCGAGCACGCGACGTTCCTCCTGCCGCTGGTCCTCCTCGGTCTGCTCGTCGGTGCGGCCGCCTCGTGGCTGCTCGGACCGCTGATGATCCGCTCGGACCTCGGGGCGGTGCCGGTGCCGGCGCCGGTCGCGGACTGGCCGTGGGCCGCCGCCGCCCTGGTGCTCGGCGGTGCGGTGCTCGGCTCGGCGCTCGTCACCTGGGCGGTCGGGGTGCGCCAGGTCCGGGCCTCCGACCGTGCCGGGCTGCGGACGGGGGACTCGTGAGGAGCGTGCGCGTGCACCTGCCCACGGTGCGGGGCCGGCTGCGCAGCGACCGGGGACTGCTGGTGCTCACCGGGCTGGTCGTGGCGCTGGTCTCCGCGCTCCTGGCGGCGGTGTGGCCCCTGACCGTGCGCACCGCCGACGAGGCGGTGGGCCAGACCGTGCGCGACGCCGGCACGGGGGCCTCGGTGGTGGCGACCCTGCCGCAGCCGCCGTTCCGCGGCGACCGCCGCCGCGACCCCGAGGCGCTCGCGAGGTTCGCGCAGGACGTCGAGGACACCAGGGACGCGCTCCCCGACCGGCTGGCCTCCGTGCTGCGGCCCAGCGTCGCCTCCCTCAGCTCGCCGTCGCTGTCGGTGACCGGCCCAGGACCGGAGCGCAACCTGCGGCTCGTCTACGTCCAGTCCCCGGCCGACCCGCCTTCGGTCAGGTGGGTCGAGGGCAGCGCACCACAGGCGACTCCCGGGTCGGACGGGGCCGCGGTGGTGCTGGCCGAGGAGGACGGGCCGTGGCCGGTGCAGGTCGGGCTGTCCGAGCGGGGGGCGTTCCTGCTCGGCGTCGGGGCGGGCGCACGACTCGTCCTCGAGGACCAGTACGGCCAGGAGGTGGCCGTCGAGGTCAGCGGTCTCTACGCACCCGACGATCCGGACGACCCGGCCTGGGAGGTCGCGCGGGAGCTGCTCACCCCTGCGGTCGGCATCACGGACGGCGTCGAGCGCACCTCGGTCGCGGCGCTGGTCTCCCCCGCGTCGCTGCCCGACCTGCGCATCGCGGTGGCGTCCGACGAGCTGACGCAGCGCATCACCTTCCTGCCGGAGCCGCAGTGGGTGCACTGGGAGTCGGCACCGGACCTGCGGCGCGACCTGGTCCGGCTCAAGGCCACGCCGGGGCTGGCCAGCGGTGAGGTCGGGTGGGACAGCGTGCTGGACCGGGTGCTCGACGAGGCCTCGGCGCAGATCGACAACGCACGGGGGCAGGCGCAGGTGCTGCTGGTCGGGCTGCTCGTCAGCGCGCTGCTCACCCTCGTCCTCGCCGCCCACCTGCTGGTGCGCCGCCGCGCCGGGCCGCTCGCGCTGGCCCGTGAGCGGGGTGCGACGCTGCTCGGCACCGGTGCGGAGCTCGCCGTCGAGTCGATCATCGTGGCGGCGGCCGGGCTGGTCGTCGGACTGGCGCTGACGGCGGCGCTCGTCGGCTCGGTCGGCGCACGCTGGGTGCTGCCCCTGGTGGCGGTGGCGGTGCTCGCGGCGCCGGTGCTCGGTGCCGCCGAGGCGGCCCGGGTCACCAGCGTCCGGCGGGTGCCCGCCAACCGAGCGGCCCGACGGGCGGCGGAGAAGCGCCGCGCGGTGCGCCGCCTCCTGCTGGAGTCGGCGGTCGCGGCGATGGCCGGCCTGGCCTACGTCGCCCTGCGGCAGCGGGGCTCCACCGAGGGGGACCTCACCCCGGCCAGCGCACCGACCTGGTGGGCGCTGCTCGGCGCCCTCGTGCTCGTCCGGGTGCTCCCGCCGCTGGTCCGCCTGGTGCTGCGCGCGGCCCGCCGGTCACCGGGCCGGCTGCGGTTCTTCGTGGCGGCCCGGGTGGCCGCAGGCGGGCTGCGCGCCTTGTCCCTGGTCGTCGTGGTGGTCGCGGTGGCCCAGCTCGTGCTCGCCACCGCGCTGGCCGCGACGGAGCAGCGCGGGCAGGAGTCGGGAGCCCTGCTCGCCATCGGCGGTGACGCCCGGCTCAAGACCGTCCCCGGCCAGGACGTCTCGGCCACGGCCGCCACGGTGGGCCAGGCGTCCGGCGTGCGCGTGGCGGTGGCGGGGCGGGTCGCCGACCGGACGCTGGTGTCCTCGGTCTCCACGGGCGCCTCGGTGCGGCTGGTGGTCGTCGACGCCCTGGCCTACGAGCGGCTGCTCTCGGCGAGCGACCTGCCCGACGCGCCCCAGCTGGGGAGGCTGCCGAGCACGGCCGGCGCGGACGCGCCGGTGCCGGCCCTGCTGCTCGGAGGGCCCTCGGGCCTGGAGAACGGGCTGCACGTGCGCTGGGGCGAGGACGCGGACGTGGCCCTCGACGTCGTGGGCGAGGCGCCCCGCGTCGAGGCCACCACCGACCCCGTGGTGGTCGTCGACGCCGCCGCCTTCGCCGCGGCCGGAGCGGTCGCCGAGCCGGACACCGTCTGGGCCGTGGGGCCGGGTGCACCGGAGGCGCTGCGCTCGGCCGCCGAGCTGGACCTCGCGGCCACCGTGCTGACCTACGACCGCGTGCTGACCCTGCTCCGCGACGCGCCGCTGCGGGTGGCCCTCGTGCACCTGGCGGTCGCTGCCTCGCTGCTCCTGCTGCTGCTGGCCGGGCTGGGCGTCGTCCTGGGGGCCGCGGTGGACGCGCCCGCCCGCGTCACCGCGCTCGGGCGGCTCCGGTCCTTGGGGCTCGCCGACCGGGAGCTGCGCCGGGTCCTGGCGGGCGAGCTGCTGGCGCCGGTGCTGGCCGGCGTGCTCACCGGCCTGGCGGTCGGTGTCGTCACCGCCTGGGCGGCCTTCGGCTGGCTGGGGCTGGAGGAGGTGACCGGTCAGAGCGAGACGCCGCGGCTCGTCGTACCGCTGTGGACGTGGCTGGCCGCCCTCGTCCTGCCGCTCGCGGCGCTCGCGGTGGCGGCCGGCCAGAGCGCGCGGCTGCGGCGAACCGACCTGGCCCAGCTGCTGCGCACCGGTGACCGTTGACCCCGGCGCAGAGTGCCGAAACTACGATCGCCGGGTGAGCGCGACCCTGGTGACCAAGGACCTGGCCGGGGGGCACGCTCACCGCACGCTGTTCGAGTCCCTCGACCTCACCGTCGCCCCGGGTGACGTGGTGGGCGTGGTGGGCGCCAACGGCGCCGGCAAGACGACCTTGCTGAGGATCCTCGCCGGCGACCTCGAGCCGCTGGATGGCTCGGTCACCACGGCGCCCGGCGACGCCTTCGTGGGCTGGCTCCCGCAGGAGCACGAGCGGGTCCCGGGCGAGACCGTCGGCCACTACGTCGCCCGGCGCACGGGCGCCGCGGCCGCCAGCGCCGCGATGGAGGAGTCGGCCGCCGCGCTGGGAGCCGGCGACCCGACCCCGGCCATCGAGGACGCGTACGCGCACCGCCTCGACCACTGGCTGGCCAGCGGCGCACCGGACCTCGACGAGCGGCTCCCGCCGGTCCTGGCCGACCTCGGGCTCGACGTCGGCCCCGAGGCCCTGATGACCTCCCTGTCGGGCGGGCAGGCGGCCCGGGTGGCGCTGGCGGCGCTGCTCCTCAGCCGGTTCGACCTGGTGCTGCTCGACGAGCCCACCAACGACCTCGACCTGGCCGGGCTGGCCCGGCTGGAGACCTTCGTGGAGGGGCTGCGCTCCGGGGTGGTGCTCGTGTCGCACGACCGCGAGTTCCTCTCCCGCGTGGTCACCCGCATCGTGGAGCTGGACCTCGCCCAGCACCGGGTGTCGGTCTACGACGGCGGCTACGACGCGTTCCTGGAGGAGCGGGCGGTCGCCCGCCGGCACGCCCGCGAGGCCTACGAGGAGTTCGCCGACAAGAAGGCCGACCTGGTCGGCCGGGCCCGGACCCAGCGGGAGTGGAGCTCCCAGGGCGTGCGCAACGCCATGCGGAAGGCCCCCGACAACGACAAGATCCGCCGCAAGGCGCAGGCCGAGTCCTCGGAGAAGCAGGCCCAGAAGGTCCGTCAGATGGAGTCCCGGATCGCGCGTCTGGAGGAGGTGGAGGAGCCCCGCAAGGAGTGGGCCCTGCAGTTCACCATCGGACAGGCGCCGCGGTCCAGCTCCGTGGTGGCCACCCTGGACGCGGCGACCGCCACCCTGGGCCGCTTCCGCTTCGGTCCGGCCTCGCTCCAGGTCAGCGCGGGCGAGCGCATCGGCGTCACCGGCCCGAACGGCGCCGGCAAGACCACGCTGCTGCGGCTGCTCCTCGGCCGGCTGGAGCCGTCGACCGGCCGGGCCAGCCTGGGCGCCTCGGTCGCGGTCGGCGAGATCGACCAGGCCCGCACCGGGCTGGCCGAGGACCTCGCCCTGGGGGACGCCTTCGAGGCGGCGCTGCCGCAGATGGCGCCCGCCGACGTGCGGACGCTGCTGGCGAAGTTCGGCCTCAAGGCGGACCAGGTCACCAGCCTGGTCGGCCGGCTCTCCCCCGGCGAGCGGACCCGGGCCGCGATGGCGCTGCTCCAGGCCCGCGGGGTGAACCTCCTGGTCCTCGACGAGCCGACCAACCACCTGGACCTGCCGGCGATCGAGCAGCTGGAGCAGGCCCTGGAGTCCTACGACGGAGCGCTGCTGCTGGTCACCCACGACCGCCGGCTCCTGGACCAGGTCCGCCTGGACCAGCGCTGGCAGGTCGAGGACGGCCGGGTGACGACCACGCCGGTGTGACCCGGGCGCCGCGTCGGCGGCCCCGTGCCAGGGTGGCCGGGTGCATGACAACGCGACCGCCCCGAGGTCCGTCTACGGGACATGAGCGTAGACACCCGTGTCGCCCGAGCCCTCGACGAACGCCTGGACGGGCTGACGCCGGTCCCACCTGAGCACTACCTGGCGGCCGGGAGAGTGGCCCGGCGCAGGCGGCACCAGCGGCGCGCTGGCGGAGCGCTCGGCCTGGTCGTGGCGGGGGTCCTCGTCGCCACCCAGACGTGGTCGGGCGGAGCCGGCCCGCAGACGGCTCGCGAGTACCGGCCGGCCACCGCGGCCAGCGAGGGCGCGGTCGAGCCGCCCTCCCTCTCCGACCTCCCGGTCGACGCGGGGCTGGGTGACATCGACAGCTTCACGACCGACTCGGCGCCGGAGTGGGCCCAGGAGTACGGCAACCACGGGCCGGCGTCGATCGCACCCGACGGACGCCTGTGGGTCGCCCCGGAGGCGGCGGTCGTGCGGTCCATCGCGGACCCGGTCGGGCCCGGGAGCGCAGCGGCCGGCGTGGCGCACTCCTACGCCCTCGAGGTGCGCTGGCAGCGTCCTGGGGTCGAGGTCGGCAAGGAGGGCCTGGTGTGGTGGTACGGCTTCCAGGACGAGGGCAGCCCGGCGACGATGGGCTCCCTGGACGCCCCCGATCGCTGGACCTCCGACTTCGCGCTGTGGGCCGCCAACGAGGCGGCCGCCCAGCTCGGCGAGCCGTCGTTCCCCGATCGCCTCGTCCGCTTCGAGGACGACCGGTCCGCAGTCCTGGTGCCGCTCCCGGGCGTCGAGATCGTCCGCCAGGCCACCGACGTGGACACCGGTGATCTCGAGCAGTACGCACGCCGCTCGGCCGCGGAGGTGCTCGTCGGCGGCCAGACCTACTTCGTGCTGGCCAACGGTCGTCGCGTCGGGCAGGCGTTCTACATGCCCTACGAGGCGTCGGTCTCCGCACCGGACCTCCCCGGCTTCCTCACCTACGTCTCGTCCGGCTTCGTCCCGCAGGTCCCCAGCCCGTGACCCGCGACGAGGCCTCCTACACCGAGTTCGTGGCCGCGACCCAGGACAAGCTGCGCCGCATCGCGTACGCCGTGTGCTCCGACGACAGCCGCGCGGAGGACGTCCTGCAGGAGGCGCTGGTCAAGGTCTACCTCGCCTGGCCGCGGCTCCGGAAGGCGGGCTCCGAGGAGGCGTTCGCGCGGCGGGTCATCATCAACGCAGACCTCGACGACCGCCGCCGGCCCTGGCACCGACGCCGCACCGACGTGCCCGAGGAGGACCTCGCCCAGGTCCCCGCCCGCCGGGCCGAGACGCCCGAGGAGCGCCTGGACCTGCTCAGCGCGCTCCGGCGCCTGCCCCCTATGCAGCGGCGCACCGTGGTGCTGCGCCACTGGCTGGGGCTGTCGGTCGACGAGACGGCGGACGAGCTGTCGATCGCCGCCGGGACGGTCAAGAGCCACACCTCCCGCGGCCTGGCGTCCCTCCAGCGACTGCTGAGCGAGGACGCCGTGCGCTCTGGCGGCTAGTGCAGCCGGCCGCGGTGGCCCAGCCGGCGGCTGATCACCGCAGCGGCCTCCAGCACCGCCGCCCGGTAGCGGCGCAGCGAGCCGTCGTGGATCCGCTCGCTGCTGCCCACCACCGTCACGGCGGCGATCACCTTCCCGTCGGCCCCCCGCAGCGGGGCGCCGACCGAGCTGACGCCCAGCTCGCCCTCCTCGAAGTTCGAGGCCCAGCCCTGGGTGGCCACCTCGCCGAGCTCCCGCACCAGCGCGTGGTGGTCGGTGATGGTGTGGCTGGTGCGGGCGTCGAGCTGGGCGCCCTTGAGCCGGCGCTCCAGCTCGGGTCGCGGCAGGGCCGCCAGCAGGACCTTGCCCGAGCTGGTCCAGTGGGCCGGCAGCCGGTGGCCCACGCGGCGGAAGACGGGGAGCATGTAGGGGCTCTCCAGCCGCTCGACGTAGACCGCCTCCAGCCCGTCGAGGACGGCCACGTGCACCATCTCGCCGGTGCGGTGCCGGAGGGTGGTCAGCACCGGCAGCGACGCCTGGTGCAGGTCGACGTGCTCGGTCACCGTGGTGCCGAGCTCGTAGAGCGCCAGCCCCAGGCGGTACCTGCCGGTGTCGGGGTCCTGCTCGAGGAGCCGCTCCGCCTCCAGCGTGGCCACCAGCCGGTGCGTCGTGCTCTTGCCCAGGCCGAGCCTGCGGCTCAGCTCGGTGACGCCGAGCTCCTGGTCGGCGTGGGAGAACGCGCGGAGCACCCGGGCGGCGTTGCGCACCGAGGAGAGCAGCGGCGATCGGGTCGGCTCCACGGCGCTCACGGTCCTTCCCCCTGCCCCCGCGCGCGGGTGGTGTCCCGCTCCGCGGGACATTCTCCCCCTTCCGGGTGACGGTGGCCACAGGATGCGCACGTGGAGATCGCGTGGTTCGACCGGCACGACCCCGCTCTGGAGCCCGTGCTGGGGGGGAAGAACACCAGCCTGGGCATCATGACGATGGCCGGCCTGCCCGTGCCGCCGGGCTTCGCGGTCACCGCCGGCGCCTACCGCAAGGCGCTCAGCGACACCGGCGTGGACGCCGACCTGGGCCGGATGGTGACCGAGCTGGACGTGGACGACGCCGCCGAGCTGGCCCGGGTCTCCGCGGAGGCGCGCGACACGATCACCGGCACGCCGCTGCCCGCGTGGCTGGTCGAGGAGATCGACGCGGCGTACCAGACGCTCTCCGAGCGCTGCGGCGCGCCGGACCTGCCGGTCGCCGTGCGCTCCTCGGCCACCTGCGAGGACCAGCCCGACGCCAGCTTCGCCGGCGAGCACGACACCTACCTGTGGGTCCGGTCCGCCCAGAGCGTCCGCGAGCACCTCCTGCGCTGCTGGGCCAGCCTCTACACCGAGCGGGCCATCTGCTACCGCCGGCAGATGCACTACGGCGAGGACGGCGCCGCCATGAGCGTGGGCGTCCAGCAGATGGTGATGCCGCGGACCTCCGGCGTGGCCTTCACCCTCAACCCGCTGAACGGCGACCGCTCCCAGGTCGCGATCGACGCCTCCTGGGGCCTGGGCGAGGCGGTGGTGAGCGGCTCGGTGACCCCGGACAACTACCTGGTCGACAAGGTGATGGGCGACATCACCTCCCGGGTCATCTCGGACAAGACCGTGGAGCACGTGCTCGACGACTCCGACCGGGTGGTCGAGCGGGCGGTCGACGACGAGCGGCGCACCTCGCCCTGCCTCTCCGACGAGGAGGTGCGCGCGGTGGCCGCCCTGGCCCGGCGCGCCGAGCGGCACTACGGCAAGCCGCAGGACGTCGAGTGGGCCATCGACCCGCTGCTGCCCTCCGACGCCAGCGTGGTGCTGCTGCAGTCGCGGCCGGAGACCGTCTGGAGCCGCCGGAAGCTCGTCGTCGACGAGGTCGCCAAGGACACGTACAGCTCGATCGTGCACAACCTGCTGAACCCCTCGGGAAACCAGATCCCCCACCTGCACACGCACTGAACCCGCAGCCACAGAGCAGACCCAAGAGGAGCCAGCCATGCCGGACCGTTTCCCGAGCCCGTTCGAGATCCCCACCCCCACCGGAGCCGAGGGCTGGGAGGAGCTCTACGGCTACTCCACGGTCTTCAGCGAGGACCGCCGGGAGATGGAGGACTCCATGTTCTGGTTCATGGACGGCGTGCACACGCCCGAGGTCATCGAGCCCTGGGACGCCACCGTCCTGGACTACGCGATCACCTTCCTGAGCCAGTACACGACCCGGCACTACGTCATCCCGCCGGCCATGGGCGTCGACATCCGCTACCTCAACGGCCACATGTACCTCTCCCCGGTCGGGGTGACCGACCCGGCCGAGATCGAGTCGCGGGTCCCGGAGTTCATGGAGCGGGCCGGCTACTACTTCGCCAACTGGGGCACGCTCTACGACGCATGGATGGACAAGATCAAGGGCGTCATCCACGAGCTGGAGGCCATCGACTTCCAGCCGCTGCCGCACCGCGAGGACATGGCCGTGCTGACCGAGGGCCGGGGCATCGGCAGCGGCCAGCTGATGCTGGCGGAGTACGACAAGCTCGTGCAGCTCACCGGCCGGCTCTGGGCGCACCACTTCGAGTTCCTCAACCTCGGCTACGCGGCCTACCTCGACTTCTTCGGCTTCTGCAAGAGCCTGTGGCCGTCCATCCCGGACCAGGCCATCGCCAAGATGGTGGCAGGCATCGACGTCGACCTCTTCCGGCCGGACGAGGAGCTCAAGAAGCTGGCCCAGCTGTCCGTCGACCTGGGTGTCGCTGACCGGATCAGCAGCAGCGCCGCCGACACGATCGCGGCGATGGGGGCCGACGACGACGGCAAGAAGTGGCTCGAGCAGTGGGAGGAGTCGCACCACCCGTGGTTCAACTTCTCCGCGGGGTCGGGTTTCTACCACTCCGACAAGATCTGGGCCGAGTACCCCGACATCCCGATGAACTTCATCGAGTCCTACGTCGCCAAGCTGGGCCGCGGTGAGTCGCTGGCCCGCCCGACCGAGGCGGTGGAGACCGAGCGGGACCGGATCGTCGCGGAGTACTCCGAGCTCATCGACGACGACGAGGCCCGCGCCACCTTCGAGGGCAAGCTCGGGCTGGCCCGGGTGGTCTTCCCGTACGTCGAGAACCACAACTTCTACGTCGAGCACTGGGGCATGTCCCAGGTCTGGGGCAAGATGCGCCAGCTCGGCCAGCTGCTGGCCGACCAGGGCTTCTGGGCGGACGCCGACGACATCTTCCTGCTCCGTCGCCACGAGGTCCCCGACGCGATCTTCGACTACTTCCACGGGTGGGCGGTCGGCGTGCCGGCCCGCGGCCCGCAGTACTGGGGCCGCGAGATCCCGCGCCGGCAGGGCATCATGCAGGCGCTGCGGACCTGGTCCGCGCCGCCGGCGCTCGGCGTACCTCCCGAGGTCATCACCGAGCCGTTCAGCGTCATGCTGTGGGGGGTCACCTCCGACTCGGTCCGGGCCTGGCTCGGCGGGTCGGACAACCCCGACGGCGTGCTGTCGGGATTCGCGGCCTCCCCCGGCATCGCCGAGGGGCCGGCGCGGGTGATCCTGTCGGCCGACGGCATCGCCGACCTCCAGCCCGGCGAGATCCTGGTGGCGCCGCTCACCGCGCCCTCGTGGGCTCCGGTCTTCGGGAAGATCGGCGCGACCGTCACCGACGTCGGCGGGATCATGAGCCACGCCGCGATCGTGTGCCGCGAGTACGGCCTGCCGGCCGTCACCGGGACGGCGTTCGGCACCAAGAACATCAAGACGGGGCAGCGCATCCGGGTCGACGGCAACGCCGGCACGGTCACCGTCCTGGACTGACCCGTCCCCTCCCCCCGCTCCCCCCGATCCGAGGAGATCCCCGTGCTCACTGCTGAGCAGAACGACGAGCTGACCGACATCGCGCCGGGCACGCCGATGGGCGAGCTGCTGCGCCGCTACTGGTACCCGGTGGCGTTCACCCGCGAGCTCGAGGAGTTCCCGGTCAAGCACGCCAAGCTGCTGGGCGAGGACTGGGCGGTCTACAAGACGGCCTCGGGCCGGTACGGCATCGTGCCGGAGGCCTGCCCGCACCGCCGGGCGTCCCTGGCCTACGGCGTGGTGGAGTCCAACGGCATCCGGTGCCCCTACCACGGCTGGCTCTTCGGACTGGACGGCGAGTGCCTGGAGCAGCCGGCCGAGCGGGACGAGACCAACTTCCGCGACCGGGTCCGCGTCAAGGCAGGCAAGGCACAGGAGATGGGCGGGCTGGTCTGGGTCTACGTCGGCCCCGACACCGCGGAGAACCCGGCGCCCGAGCTGCCCCGGTTCGACGTCTTCGTGATGGACGGCGTGCGCGACATCGGCTGGGCCGACCTGCCGTGCAACTTCGTCCAGATCATGGAGAACGCGGTGGACCCCCACCACGTGGAGTTCCTGCACGGCCGCTACTTCCAGTTCATGGGTCAGCAGCAGGGCTTCGAGGCGCCGGCGTCCTTCGCCAAGAAGCACGTCAAGGTGGGCTTCGACGCCTTCGAGTGGGGCATCATCAAGCGCCGCGTGGTCGAGGGGGCCTCGGAGGCGGACGACGACTGGGCGGTCGGCCACCCGCTCGTCTTCCCCTACAACATGCGCGTGGGTGGTGCGAACATCGAGCAGATGCAGATCCGGGTCCCGATCGACCGGACCACGACCCGCTTCATGCTCTACTCCGTGCACGCACCGGAGGGCATCGACTTCCCGGAGCAGCCGGTGGTGCCCGACTACGAGATCCCGGTCTTCACCGCCGAGGGCCGGCACCGCACCGACTACGTCGAGGGCCAGGACATCATGGCCTGGGTGACGCAGGGGAAGATCACCGACCGCACCGTGGAGCACCTCGGCCGCTCCGACGTCGGCGTGACAATGCTGCGCCGCATGTTCAAGGCCGAGATGTCCAAGGTCGAGAACGGCGAGGACCCGCTCGGCACGATCCGTGAGC
>CAZEPK010000120.1:0-13378 GCA_964514085.1 uncultured Nocardioides sp. | reverse complement strand
AGAGGTCGCCGCCTGCGCCATGGAGGTGAGCAGCCACGCGCTGGTGATGGGCCGCGTCGACGGGGTGGTCTTCGACGTCGCGGTCTTCCTCAACCTCGGCCGCGACCACCTCGACTTCCACGCCGACGAGGAGGAGTACTACCGGGCCAAGGCCTCCCTCTTCACCCCGGAGCGCGCCCGCCTCGCGCTGGTGTGCGTGGACGACGACCACGGCCGGCGCCTGGCGGGGGAGACCGCGCTGCCCGTGCGCACGTTCTCGAGCCAGGGCCGCGACGCCGACTGGGCGGTCGCCGACGTGCAGCCGGGGCCGGACGGCACGACGTTCCGGGTCCTCGGTCCGGGCGTCGACGCCCCGGCCGGGGTCCCCCTGCCGGGCGGGTTCAACGTGACCAACGCGCTGGCGGCGGTCGCGGCGTGCGCGGAGGCCGGGCTGGACGCCACCACGCTGGCCGCGGCGATCGCCTCGGGCGGCGGGGTGCCGGGGCGGTTCGAGCGGATCGAGGCGGGCCAGCCCTTCACGGTCGTCGTGGACTACGCCCACAAGCCGGACGCCGTCCAGGCCGCCCTGCAGAGCCTGCGGCCCCTCACCCAGGGGCGGCTGATCGTCGTCCTGGGGGCCGGAGGCGACCGGGACCCTGGCAAGCGGCCGATCATGGGCCGGCTCGCGGCCGGCCTGGCCGACGTGGTGGTGGTGACCGACGACAACCCGCGCACCGAACCACCCGCTGCCATCAGGGCGGCCGTCCTGGAGGGCACCCGCTCCGGCACCGCCGAGGTGCTCGAGGAGGGCGACCGGCGGGCCGCGATCGCTGCGGCGCTGGGGCTGGCCCGGCCCGGCGACATCGTGGTGGTGGCGGGCAAGGGCCACGAGACCGGGCAGGAGGTCGACGGGGTGGTGCACCCCTTCGACGACCGCGCCGTGGTCCGCGAGCTGCTGGAGCCTCACCCCGGAGGGTGACCCGGCACATCGGGCAGCCGCTGGTCGGCGGGCCGCGTCGGAGTCCGGGGCGGCGTACGGAATCATGGGTCAGCGGTTCGGGTCACGACAGGGAGGCAGGGCATGAGAGCGATCCTGCTCAGCGGCGCCATCGCGCTGTTCGTGTCGCTGCTCGGCACCCGGATCGCCATCAACCAGTTCCGCCGGCTCGGCTTCGGGCAGCAGATCCGCGACGACGGCCCGACCAGCCACCACACCAAGATGGGCACGCCGACGATGGGCGGCGTGGTCATCATCCTGGCCACGCTGTGCGCCTACTTCCTGGCCAAGCTGATCACGATGAGCGCGCCGACCGGCTCGGCGCTGCTGCTCCTCTTCCTCTTCGTCGGGATGGGGCTGGTGGGCTTCCTCGACGACTACATCAAGATCGCGCGGCAGCGCAGCCTGGGCCTGCGCAGCAAGGCCAAGATGGTCGGCCAGACCGTGGTGGCGCTGGTCTTCGGCGGGCTGGCCCTCGCGCCGGCGCTCAAGGACGAGAACGGCCTGACGCCGGCGTCCAAGCACATCTCGTTCATCCGTGACTTCCACGGCTTCGCGCTGCCCACGGTGCTGGTGCTGCTGCTGATCTGGCTCATCGTCACCGCGACCAGCAACGGCGTGAACCTGACCGACGGGCTCGACGGCCTGGCCGCCGGCGCCTCGATGATGGTCTTCGGCGCCTACATGCTGATCAACATCTGGCAGAACAACCAGTCCTGCGCCTCCTCCAACCTCGACCCCGACAACCTCAGCCTCTGCTACCAGGTCCGCGACCCGCTCGACCTCGCCGTCGTCGCGGCCGCGCTGACCGGCGCCTGCTTCGGCTTCCTGTGGTGGAACGCCTCGCCGGCCGCGATCTTCATGGGCGACACGGGCTCGCTCTCCCTCGGCGGCGCGCTGGCCGGCCTGGCCATCCTGACCCGCACCGAGCTGCTGCTGGTGATCCTGGGCGGCCTCTTCGTGCTCGAGACGGTCTCGGTGATGCTCCAGGTGACGACGTTCAAGGTCACCAAGAGGCTGACCGGCACCGGCCGCCGGGTCTTCCGGATCGCGCCGATCCACCACCACTTCGAGATGCTCGGCTGGGAGCAGGTCACCGTCACCATCCGCTTCTGGATCATCACCGGCATCTGCGTGGCCGCCGGGCTCGGCGTCTTCTACGCCGAGTGGGTCAGCGGCATCGGATGAGCCGGGTCCGATGAACCCCGCGAGCCTGGGCCGGCACGACTCCTGGGACGGCGTCCGGGCGGTCGTCGCCGGCTTCGGTGTCTCCGGCTTCGCCGCCGCCGACAACCTGCTGCACCTGGGAGCTGCGGTGACCGCGCTCGACGAGCGGGCCGACGGCCCGGACCAGCGTGCCGAGAAGGCCGAGCTGCTCGAGGTGCTGGGCGCGAGCATCCGCCTCGGGCCGGGCGCCACGGCGACGCTGCCCGACGACGTCGACCTGCTGGTCACCTCCCCGGGCTGGCGTCCGGACGCGCCGCTGCTGGCCCAGGCCCGGGCCCGCGGCGTACCGATCTGGGGCGAGGTGGAGCTGGCCTGGCGGCTGCGCGACCCGAACCACGACACGCCCTGGCTGGCCGTCACCGGCACCAACGGCAAGACCACGACGGTCCAGATGCTCGACGCCATCCTGCGGGCGGCCGGTCTGCGCAGCGTGGCAGCGGGCAACGTCGGGCTGCCGATCGTCGAGGTGGTGATGGACCCCCAGCCCTACGACGTGCTCGCCGTCGAGCTGTCGAGCTACCAGCTGCACTACACCGACTCGATGAGCGCCCAGGCCGCCGCCGTCCTCAACGTCGCCGAGGACCACCTCGACTGGTACGCCTCGATGGCCGACTACGCGGCGGACAAGGGCCGGGTCTACGAGCGCGTCCAGCGGGCCGCCGTCTACAACGTGGCCGACCCGCTGACCGAGGAGCTGGTCCGCGAGGCCGACGTCGTGGAGGGCGCCCGGGCGATCGGCTTCACGCTCGGGATGCCGGCGGTGGGCATGCTCGGCGTGGTCGAGGACATCCTGGCCGACCGCGCCTTCGTCGAGTCCCGCGCCACCAGCGCCGCCGAGCTGTGCACGCTGGCCGACCTGACCGCGCCGGGCACCGACGCGCCCGCCCCCCACACCGTCCAGAACGCGCTGGCCGCGGCCGCGCTGGCCCGGGCCCACGGGGTCGACCAGGCCGCGGTGCGCGACGGGCTGCGCGGCTTCCGCAGCGACGGCCACCGCATCGCGCTGGTGGGGGAGAAGGACGGCGTCACGTGGGTCGACGACTCCAAGGCCACCAACCCCCACGCCGCCCGGGCCTCGCTGCTGTCCTACGAGCCGGTGGTCTGGGTGGCCGGCGGCCTGGCCAAGGGCGCGTCGTTCGACGACCTGGTCCGCACCGTGGCCGGCCGGCTGCGCGGGGTGGTGCTGCTGGGCCGGGACCGTCAGGTCATCGCCGAGGCTCTGGCGCGACACGCACCAGATGTGCCGGTGATCGTGGTGGGGACCGGTGAGACTGCTGTGACTGAAGGTGACCGTGCGTCTGATGTGGTTCAGCCCATGCGACGCGTCGTGGCCGCCGCAGCCGAGCTCGCTCGGCCGGGCGACACGGTGCTCCTCGCCCCGGGCTGCGCCTCGCAGGACATGTTCACCGACTACGCCGCCCGCGGTGACGCGTTCGCCGCGGCGGTGCGGGAGCAAATGACCTAGCGACGTCAGGCAGGAGGGCCGGAGTGACCACCGCGAACCCCGAGCGCACCCGGCCCCGGCGCTTCGAGCTCCCGGACACCTCTCGCCTCCGGCTGCGCCCGCGACTGGCCCACGCCGTCGCCACCGAGTCGCAGGTCCGGCCGCGCACCTGGCTGGGCTCGCTGCGTGCCGCGCTCGACCGGCCCCTCACGTCGTACTACCTGCTGCTCGGTGCCTCCGCGCTGCTGCTGACCATCGGGCTGATCATGGTGCTGAGCGCCAGCAGCGTGTACTCCTACGAGGTCAACGACGGCGACTCCTACGCCGTGGTCCGCCGCCAGCTGGTCTGGGTGCTGCTGGGCCTCCCGCTGGCCTGGATCGCCAGCCGGCTGCCGAACCGCTGGGTGCGGCGGCTGGCCTACCCGGGCTTCTCGCTCTCGCTGGTGCTGCTCCTGCTCACCGCCTTCCTGGGTGTGGAGCGCAACGGCAACCAGAACTGGCTCGGGGTCGGGCCCGTCGTCATCCAGCCCTCCGAGATCGCCAAGCTGGCCATGGTGATCTGGGCGGCGCACATCTACGCCAACAAGGAGCGCCGGCTCTCCAGCACCCACGAGATCATCGTGCCGGTCGTCCCGGGGATGATCCTGGCCACCGGCCTGGTGGTCCTGGGAAACGACCTCGGCACCGCCCTGGTGCTCTTCGGGCTCCTGCTGGGGTCGCTGTGGGTCGTGGGCGCGCCCCGCCGGTTCTTCACGGTCATGTTCTCCGTGGTCGCCGTGGGGCTCGTCGTCCTGGTCAGCACCAGCCCCGAGCGCCTGGGCCGGATCACCAACTTCACCGACCCGTTCAACGACTACCACGACCGCGGCTGGCAGCCGGCCCACGGCCTGTACGCCCTGTCCACCGGCGGCGTCTTCGGGCAGGGCATCGGGGCCAGCCAGCAGAAGTGGGGCGACCTGCCCGAGGCCCACACCGACTTCATCTTCGCCGTCCTCGGCGAGGAGCTGGGCCTGGCCGGCACGCTGCTGGTCATCGGCCTCTTCCTCACCATCGCGTTCGCGGCGCTGCGCGTCGCGCGGCGCACCGCCGACCCGTTCGTCCGCTACACCTCTTTCGGGATCGTGGTGTGGCTGATCGGCCAGATGATCATCAACGTCGGCATGGTGCTGGCGCTGCTCCCGGTCATCGGGATCCCGCTCCCGCTCATCTCCTACGGCGGCTCCGCGCTGCTCCCGTCCCTGGTCGCGCTCGGTCTGCTCGTCGGGTTCGCGCGCCGCGAGCCGGAGGCGGCCCGGGCGCTGGCGCAGCGCAAGAAGCTGCGCTCGGCAGGCCTCTCGGCCCGCCGGTCGCGCTGACCGCCCGGGTCACTCCCTACGCTTGCGGACGATGCGCATCCTCCTCGCCGGCGGCGGCACCGCCGGCCACACCTCACCGCTGCTCGCGACCGCCGACGCCCTGCGCCGGCTCGAGCCCTCGGTCGAGGTCACCTGCGTGGGCACGCCCCGCGGGCTGGAGAACAAGGTGGTCCCCGAGGCCGGCTACCCGCTGGAGCTGATCCCGCCGGTGCCGCTGCCGCGCCGGCCTTCCGGCGACCTGCTGCGGGTGCCCGGGCGGCTCCGTGGTGCGGTCCGGGCGGCGGTGGACGTCATCGACCGCACGCGTCCCGACGTCGTGGTCGGCTACGGCGGCTACGTCTCCATGCCCGTCTACCTCGCGGCGCGGCGGCGCACGGTGCCGCTGGTGGTGCACGAGCAGAACGCGCTGCCCGGGCTGGCCAACCGGGCGGGGTCCCGGATCGCGGCGCGCGTCGCGGTGAGCTTCCCCGACACCGACCTGCCGCGCGCGGAGTACGTCGGCCTGCCCATCCGCACCATGATCTCGCGGCTCGACCGGCCGGCCCGGCGCGCGGAGGCCCGGGCGTTCTTCGGCCTCGACCCCGACCGGCCCACGCTGGTGGTCACGGGCGGCTCGCAGGGCGCCCGCCACGTCAACGACGCGGTCTCGGGCGCTGCGCGAGCCCTGGGGGAGGCCGGCGTGCAGGTCCTGCACGTGGTCGGCCCCAAGAACGACGTGGCGCCGCAGCCGGGCGTGCCGACGTACGTGCCGGTCGGTTTCGTGGACCGCATGGACCTGGCCCTGGCGGCGGCCGACCTGATGGTCTGCCGCGGCGGCGCCTCCAGCGTCACCGAGGCAGCCGCGGTCGGGCTCCCGACGATCCTGGTGCCGCTCCCGATCGGCAACGGCGAGCAGGTCCTGCACGCCCGGCGCCTGGCAGACGCCGGCGGAGCGGTGTCGGTCCTCGACGCGGACTTCACCTCGGCCTGGGTCACCGCGCACGTCCCGGCCCTCATCTCGGACGCCGGCCGGCTGGCCGCCATGGGCGCCGCGGCCTCGGCGCTGATCCCGCGCGACGCCGACGAGAAGCTGGCCCGGATCATCATCGAGACCGCACCGTGACGGCCGCCCCGTGAAGCTCGCGGTGCCCGCGGTGCTGCTCCCCGCCGAGGAGCTGGGGCACGTGCACTTCGTCGGCATCGGCGGCGCCGGCCTCTCCGCCATCGCCCGGCTGATGCTGGCCCGCGGGATCGTGGTGAGCGGCAGCGACGGGGTGGAGTCCCCGACGCTCGACTCGCTGCGCGCGCTCGGCGCGCGGGTGCACGTGGGCCACGCCGCCGACCAGGTCGGCGACGCCGACACGGTCGTGGTCTCCACCGCGGTGCGCGAGGACAACCCGGAGTACGCCGCGGCGCTCGCGCGGGGCCTGCGGGTGCTGCCCCGCTCGGCGGCCCTGGCCTCGGTGATGGCCGGACGCCGGGTGCTCGCGGTGGCCGGCACGCACGGCAAGACCACCACCACCGCGCTCCTCACCTCGGCCCTGCAGGCCGCGGGGGCCGACCCGACGTACGCCATCGGGGCCGACCTGGCCGCCACCGGCAGCAACGCGGGGGAGGGCACCGGCGAGCTCTTCGTGGCCGAGGCCGACGAGAGCGACGGCGCCTTCCTGCACTACTCGCCGTACGCCGCGGTGGTGACCAACGTCGAGGCCGACCACCTCGACCACTGGGGGACCGAGGAGGCCTACGCCCGCGCGTTCGACGACTTCGCGGCCACCCTGGACCCCGACGGCTTCCTGGTCGTCTGCGCCGACGACGGGGGAGCGGCCGCCCTCGGCGAGCGGCAGCGGGCGCTGGGCCGGCGGGTCATCACGGTCTCGACCGCCCCGGGTGTCGCCGACGTCGGTCCCGAGGCGCTGGCCGGCGTGACCCTGTGGTCGCCGGGCGACCACTACCTCGCCGACGCGCTGCTGGCGTTCGCAGTCGGGCGCGGCCTGGGCCTCGACCCGGGGGACCTGGCCCGCGGCATCGGCTCCTTCTCCGGCACCCGGCGGCGGATGGAGCGCAAGGGCGAGGCCGGTGGCGTCCGCGTCTACGACAGCTACGCCCACCACCCGACCGAGATCGCCGGTGACCTGGTGGCCGCCCGTGCGCTGGCGGGGGACGGCCGGCTCGTGGTCGGATTCCAGCCGCACCTGGTCTCGCGCACGCGGACCTTCGGCGTGGCCATGGGCCAGGCCCTCGGTGCGGCCGACGAGGTCGTGGTCTGCGACGTCTACCTGGCGCGCGAGGACGCGGACCCCGAGGTCACCGGCGCCCTCGTGGCGGACGCCGTGCCGCTGGCGCCCGAGCACGTGGCCTTCGTCCCCGACCTGGCCGACGTGCCGGGCGCGCTGGCCGCGCTGGCCCGCCCCGGCGACCTGGTGCTGACCCTGGGCGCCGGGAGCATCACCGAGGCCGGCCCCCGGCTGCTGGCGCTCCTGGGGGCCGGCCGTGCGTAGCCTGCGCCGAGGGTCGGCCGACCCGGCCGGCGCCGAGCCCGCGGTCGACCGGGCGACCCGGCGCAGCCGACGCCGCTTCGCACGCCGGCAGTGGCGCCGCCGGTGGCTGGCGTGGCGCTACCTGCTCGCCATCGTCGTGGTCCTCGCGCTCGTCGCCGGCGGCGTCTACGCCGTGTGGTTCTCCTCCTGGCTCGCGGTCGAGGACATCGAGGTGAGCGGCGCCCAGACCGTCGAGGCCAAGGACATCGTGGCCCGCTCGGGCATCGACGACGGCGATCCGCTGGTCCGCGTGGACCTGGCCTCCGCCGAGCGCCGGATCGCCACGCTGGCGGTGATCAGGTCGGTGTCGGTCACGCGGCAGTGGCCGCACGGCGTCCTGATCTCGATCGAGGAGCGCGTCGCGATAGCCGTGGTCGAGATCGGCACCCGGCTCCGGGGGATGGACGCCGACGGCGTGGTCTTCCGCGACTACAAGAAGGCGCCGCCCGGACTGCCCAAGGTGCAGACGTCGATCGGCACCACGTCGGCGGCCCTCCAGGAGGCCGCCAAGGTCATCTCGGCCCTGCCGCAGGCCCTGAGCCTGCTGGTCGACCACGTCCAGGTGACCACGGTCGACCAGATCTCGCTGGTGCTCAAGGACGGCCGCACGGTGGTGTGGGGGAGCTCCGACGAGTCGGACACGAAGGCCGACGTCCTCGGCACGCTGCTGGCCACGGTCCAGGCCGAGGTCTACGACGTGACGGTGCCGTCCAAGCCCACCACGCGCTGACCTCCCGGAAAAACTCGACCCGTACCGGGTCCCTCCGCGTGTCGCCGCCACTGCGGCCACACCCGTCCCTACTGTCGTGAGCACGGACAGGTTGACATAACTATAACCCTCAGGCTGAGGGTGACAGTTCCGGGACAACGTCAAGCGCAGGGACCGAGCAGGGTCGAGCACAGGGAGCAAGCCGTGGCAGCACAGAACTACCTCGCGATCATCAAGGTCGTGGGCATCGGCGGGGGCGGCGTCAACGCCGTCAACCGGATGATCGAGGTCGGCCTCAAGGGCGTCGAGTTCATCGCGATCAACACCGACGCCCAGGCCCTGCTCATGAGCGACGCCGACGTCAAGCTCGACATCGGCCGTGAGCTCACCCGCGGCCTGGGCGCCGGCGCCAACCCCGACGTCGGGGCGCGGGCCGCCGAGGACCACGCCGACGAGATCGAGGAGGTCATCAAGGGCGCCGACATGGTGTTCGTGACCGCCGGCGAGGGCGGCGGCACCGGCACCGGTGGTGCACCGGTCGTGGCGCGCATCGCGCGCTCGCTCGGCGCGCTGACCATCGGCGTGGTGACCCGGCCCTTCGCCTTCGAGGGACGCCGGCGCGCCGGCTCGGCCGAGGAGGGCATCGCCGCGCTGCGCGAGGAGGTCGACACCCTCATCGTCATCCCCAACGACCGGCTGCTCTCGATCTCCGACCGCAACGTCTCGGTCCTCGACGCCTTCAAGCAGGCCGACCAGGTCCTCCTCCAGGGCGTGTCGGGCATCACCGACCTCATCACCACCCCCGGCCTGATCAACCTGGACTTCGCTGACGTGAAGTCGGTGATGGCCAACGCCGGCTCCGCGCTCATGGGCATCGGCTCCGCGCGCGGTGAGGACCGCTCGGTGGCGGCGGCCGAGATGGCGGTCTCCAGCCCCCTGCTGGAGGCCTCGATCGACGGCGCCCACGGTGTCCTCCTCTCGATCGCCGGCGGCTCCGACCTCGGCCTGTTCGAGATCAACGAGGCGGCCGCGCTGGTGGCGGAGGCCGTGCACCCCGACGCCAACATCATCTTCGGCGCCACCATCGACGACGCCCTGGGCGACGAGGTGCGGGTCACCGTGATCGCCGCCGGCTTCGACGGCGGCACGCCCAAGCGGGCCCACGAGGGGTCGGCGCTGCGGCGCACGGCTCCGGCGCAGACCCAGGCCGAGACCCGGGCCGCGGTGGCCGCGGTCGCGGCCCAGCGCCAGGACGAGCGCCAGGGGGACCGCCGGGAGGAGAAGGAGAGGGTGCCCGCGGGTGCCTCGCCCGTCACCCCGTCCACCACCCCGCGCCCGGTCTCGAAGCCGATGCAGTTCGACGATGATGACCTGGACGTCCCCGACTTCCTGAAGTAGCCGCTTGTACCTCTTCCGCACGACCTGTGGCCCCGCCGACCTGGCCTTCACCGACCGGTACGGCGGGGTCAGTGCGTCTCCCTACGACGAGCTCGACCTGTCGGTCTCCGGGGGTGGCGACGAGGCGGCGAGGGCCGAGAACCACCGCCGGCTCCTGGCCGACTTCGCGCCGGGCGACGTGCTGGCCGACCTGCACCAGGTGCACGGGGCGGACGTCGACGTCGCGGAGGAGCGCCGTACGCCGTCGCCGCCGGAGGCCGACGGGGTCGTCACGGCGCAGAGCGGTGTGGTGCTGATGGTGCGCGCCGCCGACTGCGCGCCGGTCCTGCTCGTCGCGCCCGACGAGGGGGTCGTCGGAGCGGCCCACTGCGGCCGCCCGGGGCTGGTCGCCGGCGTGGTCCCGGCTACGGTGGCCCGGATGCGCGAGCGTGGGGCGGGCCGGATCGAGGCCTGGCTCGGGCCGCACGTGTGCGGTCGCTGCTACGAGGTGCCCGAGGAGATGCGCGAGGACGTCGCGGCCGCGGTGCCGGCGTCCCGTGCCGAGACCTCGTGGGGCACCCCGTCGGTGGACCTCGGGGCGGGCGTGCGGGCCCAGCTCGCCGCGGTCGACGTGGTGGTCCACGACGCCGGCCGGTGCACCCGCGAGTCGCCCGACCTCTACTCCTACCGCCGCGACGGCGACCGCGCCGGCCGGCTGGCCGGGCTGGTCAGGCTGAGGAGCGCGGGATGACCCGCGAGGAGCAGGTCGAGGCCGCGCTGGCGGCGGTGCGCCGGCGCATCGCCACCGCCTGCGCCGACGCCGGTCGTCCCGAGGGCGACGTCCGCCTGGTGGTGGTGACCAAGTTCTTCCCCGCGAGCGACGTGCGGATCCTGGCCGGCCTCGGCGTGACCGACGTCGGGGAGAACCGCCACCAGGAGGCGGAGGCCAAGGCGGCCGAGTGCGACGACCTGGGCCTGACCTGGCACTTCATCGGCGGGCTCCAGAGCAACAAGGCGGCGGCAGTGGCGGCGTACTCCTCGGTGGTGGAGTCCGTCGACCGGCCCAAGCTCGTCGGCCCGTTGTCCCGCGGCGCGCAGGCGGGGGAGCGGCCCGTCGACGTCCTGCTCCAGGTCTCCCTCGACCCGCCCGGTCGCGAGGGTCGCGCGGGCGCCGATCCCGCGGCGCTGGCCGACCTGGCCGCGGCGGTCGAGGAGGCGCAGGGGCTGGAGCTGCGCGGGCTGATGGCCGTGGCCCCGCTGGGCGAGGACCCCGCCGCGGCGTTCGCGCGCCTCGCCGAGGTCCGGGCCGGCTTCCTCCAGAGCCACCCCGGTGCGACCTGGCTCTCGGCCGGCATGAGCGCCGACCTGGAGCAGGCGATCGGAGCCGGCGCGACACACGTGCGCGTCGGGTCCGCGGTCCTCGGATCGAGACCCTCCAACAACTAGTGTTCCGAACAGAGTGGCGCGATCCCGAGGACGGGGTCGCCGGACCCGGAAGGCAGCAACCATGAGCGGCGCGATGCGCAGGATCGGCGAGTACCTCGGCCTGCTCGAGGACACCGGCCGGTACGACGACGACTACACCGACGGCTACGCCGACGACTACGACACCCGCGAGGGTCGCTACGTCGACGAGACCAGCCCCGTGGCCGTGGCCCGGCCGACCCGCCGCGAGGCGCGGGAGGCGCGGGAGGCCGCCACGGTCGCGCACCTCGACGACCGGCGCCGCGGCGGTGTGGCCACCATGGCGCCTCCGGTCCAGCAGGTGGCCGAGCTGTCCCGGATCACCACGCTGCACCCGCGCACCTACAACGAGGCCCGCACCGTCGGTGAGAACTACCGCGACGGCACGCCGGTGATCATGAACCTCTCGGAGATGGACGACAACGACGCCAAGCGGCTCGTGGACTTCGCCGCCGGGCTCATCTTCGCCACCCGCGGGTCGATCGAGCGGGTGACCAGCAAGGTGTTCCTCCTCTCCCCGCCCAACGTGTCGGTGGCGGCCGAGGACAAGCAGCGCATCGCCGACGGCGGCTTCTTCAACCAGAGCTGAGTCCGCCCTCGGTGTGCCGGTGCGGTCCCGTGTGGTCCGACCCGGCATGATCGTCGCGTGCACGCCGTCCTCTCGCTCATCCACATCGCGCTGTGGGTCTTCATCGCGCTGATGTGGATCCGCTTCGTGGTGGACTGGGTGCAGATCTTCGCGCGGAACTGGGCGCCGACCGGCTTCCTGCTGGTGGTGCTCGAGGTCGTCTACTCGGCGACCGACCCGCCGATCAAGGCGCTGCGCCGGGTCATCCCGCCGCTGCGGATCGGCCAGGTGGCCCTGGACCTGTCGTTCATCATCGTGATGATCGTGGCCTACATGCTGCTGTGGATCGTGGGTGGCTTCCTCTAGGTCTGCGCCCTGTCGGTGGCGGGTGAACCTGCCAGTCGGCAGCACCTGTCACATCAGCCCCAGCACAGGCGCTACAGTTCCGAAGGAAGACTTGCCGGTCGCGAAGCCGCGCCGGACGCAGCGAACACGACGCGAACACGACGTCGACGAACCTCGATGAAGATGAATGGGTGGGAAAATGCCGCTGACGCCTGAGGACGTGAGTAACAAGCGATTCACGCCTGTCCGGCTCCGCGAGGGCTACGACATGGGCGAGGTCGACCAGTTCCTCGACGAGGTCGAGGCCGAGCTGGCCCGGCTGACGAGGGAGAACGACGACCTCCGCGCCAAGCTCTCCGCCGCGCAGACCGGTGGTGGCTCCAGCTTCCAGGACAACCCGCCGACGGCGCAGACGCCGGCGATCCAGGAGCGGATCGTCGAGCCCGAGCCCACCCCCGTCGCGGCCCCCACCCCGCCGCCCACGCCCGAGCCGGTCGCCGCGGCGGCCGAGCCGGAGACCATCCGGGTGGAGACGGTCCCGCAGGCCTCCAACGCCGCCGCCCGGCTGCTCGAGATCGCGACCCGCAACGCCGACGAGCTCGTCGAGCAGGCCAAGGGCGAGGCCGACAAGATCATCGGCGAGGCCCGCACCAAGTCCGAGCGCCTCGAGGCCGAGTCCAAGGTCAAGGCCGACCGCCTCGAGTCCGACGCCCGCACCCGGGCCCAGATGCTCGACTCCGAGACCGCCGAGCGCCGCCAGCAGATGTTCGGCGAGCTCGAGCGCGAGCGCGACAAGCTCAACAGCGAGGTCGAGACCCTGCGCTCCTTCGAGCGCGAGTACCGCTCGCGGCTCAAGAGCTACTTCACGCAGCAGCTCGAGGCCCTCGCGGGTCCGGGGGAGTCGCCGGCCGTGTCCGACGACCAGCCGCCGGCACCCAAGCGCCTGCGCTCGATCCTGGGCGACGACGAGGTCTGACAGCGCGCTGACCTGCACTTCTGAGGTCCGGGACTGCCAGATCCGCTTGACCACCGCTTGAGCGCGCCTGTTTGAGTGGGCGCGGGGCAGCCGCTACGGTTCCGCGCAGCACCCGTGGCCGCCGCCACGGGCCAGGCCACCAGGAAGGCCCGCCCCATGGCGCGCACCAGCACCCGCTCCCTCGCCGGCCGGACGGCCTCGGCCGCCCGCAAGGTGATCGGTCGGCGTACCTCGACCAAGGCCACGCCCAGCGCCACCTCGGCGGCGACCAAGGCTGCGGCGAAGAAGGCCCCCGCGCAGAAGGCCGCTCCGGCCAAGAAGGCTGCGCCGGCCAAGAAGGCTCCGGCCAAGAAGGCTGCGCCCGCCAAGAAGGCGGCTCCGGCCAAGAAGGCGGCTCCGGCCAAGAAGGCGGCTCCGG
>CAZEPK010000119.1:8672-13457 GCA_964514085.1 uncultured Nocardioides sp. | reverse complement strand
GTCCACGCGGGGCGGGTCCTCGCGGACCAGGTAGCCCGGGTGGCCGCCGCCGACGCGGGTGGTCTTCGTCCGCCGGTCCGCGGCCAGGTCGGCCGGCCCCAGGCTGAGGCCCTGCATGCGGGGGCTGGCCCCGCAGATCTCCTCGACGTTGGCCACGCCCCGCGCCGTCTCGAGGATGGCGTGCACCAGGATCGGGCGGTCGAGCCCGGCCTTGGCCTCGAGCTGGGCCAGCAGGCGGTCGACGTAGTGGATGTCCTCGGCGCCCTGCACCTTCGGGACCATCACCACGTCGAGCCGGTCGCCGATCGCGGGGACCAGCGTGGTCAGGTCGTCGAGACCCCACGGGCTGTCGAGGGCGTTGACGCGGGTCCAGAGCTGGGTCGGCGAGCCGGGCCCGCCGAGGTCGGTGGTGCCCTGGGCGATCCGCACCAGCCCCTCGTGGGCGGCCACCTTGTTGTCGGCCTTGACCGCGTCCTCGAGGTTGCCGAGCAGGACGTCGACGGTGCCGACGAGGTCGGGCACCTTCGAGGCCATCTTCTCGTTGCTGGGGTCGAAGAAGTGGATGGCCCGGCTCGGCCGTGCGGGGATCTCGCGGAGCGGCTCGGGAGCCCCGACGGCCAGCGGGCGGAAGAAGTCCTTGGCGCTCTTGCCAGTCATGGCCGGAAGGTAACAGCGATGGTGTCGGCGTCGGTATGACGGATCTGACAGTCAGGGACGGGGCCGGCTCAGCCCCGGCGCCACCAACGCTTCGACTTCGGCTTCGGCTGGTCCCGCTCCGCGGCCAGCGCGGCCCGGGCCTTGCGGCGCTGCTCGGCCAGCCGGGCCGTACGCCGCTCGCGCCAGGCCGCGAGGGCCTCGTCGACGTCACGGGGCATGGTGACCAGGGGCGGGCCCTCGGGGAGCCGGTAGCGGGCCGCGACCACGCGCGTGTTGAAGTCCTCGACGTGGCGGCGGACGTCGGCCTCGACGTTCAGCCGGTCCAGGGTGGCGTCGAGCTCGGCGTCCTCCTTGCGCAGCGCGACGCTGGGTGGAAGGAGGGCGACGTTCTCCCGCTCGACCAGCTTCTTGATCCACCAGTTCGGGTCGTGGGTGTCACCGAGCTCCAGCGGCTTGCCGGCGCCCGGCAGGTCGTCGAAGTCGCCGCGCTCGATGGCCTGGCGCACCTGGAGGTCGACCCAGGTCTGCTGCTGGGCGATCCGGGCGCGGGCCGCGGCCTTGCCGTCCTGCGTCACGTCGGAGCGCCGACGCTCCTCTGGCCTGCCCTCGCTCTCCGGCATGGACCCAAAATACGTGGCCCGCCGAAACCACTACAGCGACAGCACGACCCCGAGCACCAGGAGGAGGACCGCAGCGGCGACCCAGCCGAGCTCGTAGGTGGGAGTGGGCGGGGGCGGCTTGGGCCCCTGGGCCCAGCGCGGCCCGTCGGAGCGGACGAAGCACACGGCGCTCGCGGTGATCATCGCCCCGCCCAGCACCGCCGGCCCGTGCCGGGCGACGAGGGCGCTGACCAGGACCAGCGGTCCGATGAAGCCGAGGAGGTAGGCCAGGTAGTGGTTCCACCAGCGCCGCCAGCGGCGTCGGAGGCCGAGGTCGGCGTCGCCCCACGGCTCGTCCTCCCAGTCCTTCGACCGCTGCCTCACCCGCGCGTCACCCGCCGTCTCGCCGTGTCGTCCGGCATCAACCACAGGGCGAGCGCCGCCAGGAGGGCCGCGACGGCGCAGATCGCCCACACCGTGAGGTAGCCCGACAGCGGGGCCTGTCCCTTGACCGGGTCGTCGATGGAGCCGGTCGAGGCGAGGCAGATCGCGAACACCGAGGAGGCGATGGCGCCTCCGACGGTCTTCGTGGCGTTGGTCATCCCGGTGGCGAAGCCGGTGCGGTCCGGCGGTGCGGCGGCCGCCGCCGTGGCGGGCAGCGCCGCCACCAGGGCACCGGAGCCGAGGCCCGCGATGCCCATGTTGACCAGCGCCTGGCCGGTGGAGCCGTGCAGCGGGATCCACAGCGCGTACCCGGCCGCGACCAGCAGCGCGCCGAGCACCAGCGCGCCGCGGGGGCCGAGCAGTCGCGAGGTCAGGGGCAGGGTGAAGGCGCCGATGGCCAGGAACACCACGTAGACCCCGATGAGGGTGGAGACGAACGACGCGTCGGCGCCGAGCCCGTAGCCGGCGGTGTCCGGGTCGGTGCGCGCGAAGGTGGAGAGCGGGATCTGGGCCCCCAGCACCGACATGCCGAACAGGAACGCCGTCAGCTGGACCGGCCACTGGCCCGGCGTCGCCAGCAGCCGGACGTCGACCATCGGCGCCGGGTGGGCCGCCTCGTAGCGCGCGAACGGCACCAGCGCCGCCAGGCCGAGGGCCACGAGGGCCCAGGCCAGCGGCGAACCGGGTCCCTGCACGCGGATCGTGATCAGCCCGCCCATGACCAGGCCGAGGGCCACGCTGATCAGCACCAGACCGCCCCAGTCGTAGCCGCCGGTCGCCTGCCCCGGGACGTCCTCGATGCCCAGCCAGATGACGAGGAGGACCGCGGTGACGACGATGGCCGGCAGGGCCAGCAGGAACCGCATGGAGGTCGCCTCGACCAGCGCGCCGGAGGTCAGGGCGCCGATGATCACCGCCAGCTCCAGCGCCCCCACCAGGACCGCCGCGCCGCGCCGCGTGAGCAGCGCCTGCCGGTCGCTGCCCTGCCCGAGGTCCGCCGTGCGCCGGTGGATGATCGCGATCTCCAGCGGCAGCCACACGACGTACGCGCCCTGGAGGGCCCAACCGACGAGGAAGGTGGTGAAGCCGGGGGCGAAGGCCAGCACCCAGCTGCCCAGGGCGGTGACCGCGGTGGAGAGCAGCAGCACCTTCTTGTGCCCGACCAGGTCACCGAGCCGGCACAGCGGCGGCACGACCAGGGCGGACACGATCAGCTGGGCGGCCTCGAACCAGTTGACGTCCGCGTCCTTGATGGACAGGTGGTCGGCGATGTCGCTGTAGATCGGCGTGTAGTAGCCCTGCAGCACCCCGCTGGCCAGCTCGACGCAGACCAGGAAGCCCACGACCGCCAGCAGCCCGTGGGTCGGCCGGAGCGGCAGCGGTGCGGTGGTGCTCACGGCAGCCTCTCGATCAACCGGCGGTACCACCGCACGCCGTCGAGCAGGTCCTCGACGCCGAGGTGCTCGTCGTAGGAGTGGATCGACTCGCGCTGCGCCTTGGTCATCCGGAAGGGCGCGAAGCGGTAGATCCGCTCGCAGACCGGGCTGAAGCTGCGCGAGTCGGTCGCGGCCATCATCACGTACGGCGCGGGCACGGCGTCGGGGAAGACCTCGCTGATCGTGTCCGTGAGCAGGTCGAAGGCCTCGTCGCTGTGCTCGGCCGTCGAGTACGGCGAGAGGGGGCTCGGCTCGAAGACCTCGACCACGTCGACCTGGACCTGGTCGTCGCCGATCACCTTGCGCAGGTGGGCGAGGACCGACGCGGACGTGTCGCCGAGCATGATCCGGATGTTGACGCCGGCGGTGGCCGTGCCGGCGATGACGTTGAGGGCCGGGCTGCCCTGCAGCGTGGTGATCGCGAACGTCGTCCGCACCATGGCCGCCGACTCGGGGCCGAGCGCGGTCAGCACGCGGGGCAGGGCCGGACCCAGGCGGCCGGCGGCCGCCAGCACCGGGCGCAGCGCCCGCGGCGCGTGCGGTGCCAGCCGGCGGAACAGCTCGAGGGTCGGGGCCGGGAGGCTGGAGGGCATGGGGGAGCGGTCCACGCGCAGGATGGCCCGGGCCAGCCGGGCGGTCGGCCCCATCCGGGCCGGCGTCGAGGCGTGACCGCCGCGGCCCTCGACCCGCAGCAGCACCGACATGATGCCCTTCTCGGTCACCCCGACGACCCCGATCGGCTTGCCGACCCCGGTGAAGGCGTCGTGCGCGACCGCCCCTCCCTCGTCGACCACGAACCACGGCCTGACCCCGCGCCGCTGGAGCTCCTCGACGGCGGTGGTGGCCGCCGTGCCGAAGACCTCCTCGTCGCAGCCGAAGGAGAGCCAGACGTCCTGGGCGGGCGTCCAGCCGCGCTCGAGCAGGCTCTCCACGGCCTCGCAGATCGCCACGAGCGAGCCCTTGTCGTCCAGGGTGCCGCGACCCCAGATGCTGCCGTCGACCACCGCGCCGCTGAACGCGCCGTGCTGCCAGGTGCCCTCGACCGGGACCACGTCGAGGTGGGCCATCAGCACCACCGGCCGCTCGCTGCTGGCGCCCGGCCAGCGGAAGAGCAGTCCGTGGGTGTGCACGCGGGTGAGCTCCAGCCGCTCGTGGAGCAGCGGGAACTGGCGCTCCAGCTCGGTCACGAACCGGTCGAAGGCCTCGGTGTCGAGCAGGTCCAGGTCGCGCTGGGAGACCGTCGGGATGCGGACCAGCGCCTGCAGCGCGGCCACCGCGCGCGGCAGCCCGGACCCCTCCTCCATGGCGTGACCCTAGTGCGGGGGTACCTGCAGGGCACCCTGCCCCAATTGTCTAGTGAATCGGTGGACTACGGTGTCGCGCATGGCTGCTGGACGACGTACGGCGTGGCTGCTGCTGGCGCTGCTCCTCCCCACCCTGGTGCTGGTGGGGGCCGGGGCCTCGGCCAGCGCGCGCGACGACCGACCGGTGGTGCGGGTCGGGACCGAGGGCACCTACCCACCCTTCACCTTCCACGACCCGTCGACCAACGAGCTGACCGGCTACGACATCGAGGTCATCAAGGCGGTCGCCGACGAGGCGGGCTGGGAGCTGCAGTTCGTGGAGGCGCCGTTCGACTCGATCTTCCC
>CAZEPK010000119.1:0-8662 GCA_964514085.1 uncultured Nocardioides sp. | reverse complement strand
CCCGGCGCTCGACTCGGACCGGATCGACGTGATCGCCAACCAGATCACCATCAACGACGACCGCAAGGCCCGCTACCTCTTCTCCACGCCCTACACCTACTCGCGCGGCGTCATCGTCACCGCCGCGGACAACGACGACATCAAGACCCTCGACGACCTCGAGGGCAAGGTGGCAGCCGAGTCCGAGACCAGCAACTGGGCGCAGGTCGCGCGCGACGCCGGCGCGGACGTGAGGTCGGTGGACCAGTTCGCCCAGGCGGCCGAGCTCCTGGTCCAGGGACGGGTCGACGTCGTCGTCAACGACAACATCGCGGTCCTCGACTACCTGGCCTCGACCGGATCCGACGACATCAAGGTCGTGGGCGAGGCGGGCGACGAGGTGAGCGCCCAGGCGCTGACCTTCCGGCAGGACGAGCCCGAGCTCCAGCAGCAGGCCGACGACGCGCTCTCGGCGCTCGCCGACGACGGCACGCTCGCCGGCATCTCGGACCGGTACTTCGGGGCCGACGTCAGCCAGGAGGACGCCGAGGTCACCGACGTGAAGGGCTCGGACACCCGCACGACCTCCGAGATCGTCAAGGACACGGCCTGGCCGATGCTGAAGGGGCTGCTCAAGTACTCGATCCCCATCACCATCGCCAGCTTCGCGATCGGCCTGGTGCTCGCCCTGGCGGCGGCCCTGGCCCGGCTGTCGACCAACCGGCTGGTCCAGGCGCCGGCGAGGTTCTACATCTCCGCGATCCGCGGCACGCCGCTGCTGGTCCAGCTGTTCATCGTCTTCTACGGGCTCGGCCAGGTCGGGCTGAAGATCCCGTCGGTGCCGGCCGCGATCCTGGCGCTGAGCCTCAACGTCGGCGGCTACGCGGCCGAGATCATCCGGGCCTCGATCCTGTCGGTGCCGCGCGGACAGTACGAAGCAGCGACCACGATCGGCATGCGCTACCCGCAGCTGATGCGGCGCATCGTGCTGCCGCAAGCCACCCGGATCGCCGTACCCCCGCTGTCGAACACGCTGCTGTCGCTGATCAAGGACACCTCGCTCGCGGGGATCATCCTCGTCCCGGAGCTGCTGAAGCAGGCGTCGAACGCCGCGGCGTCCAGTGGGGAGTTCCTGCCGCTCTACCTGTTCGCAGCGCTCTACTACTGGGTCGTCTGCTTCCTGGTCTCCCTGGCCCAGGATCCGCTGGAGAGGCGACTCGGGAGGTTCGTCGCATGACCGTCACGAACACGTCCGACACCACGCAGCCCCTGATCGAGGTCCGCGGACTCGAGAAGAGCTTCGGTGACAACCACGTCCTCAAGGGGGTCGACCTGACGGCGACGGAGGGCACGGCCACCGCGCTGATCGGCCCCTCCGGCTCCGGCAAGACCACCATCCTGCGCTCGCTCAACGTCCTGGAGACACCCGACGCGGGCCTGGTCCGGATCGCCGACGCCGCGGTCGACTTCGGCGACACCTCGGTGGACAAGGCGACCCGGCGCCGCGAGGTGGCGGCGCTGCGCGCGCGCAGCGGCATGGTCTTCCAGTCGCACCACCTGTTCCCGCACAAGACGGTCCTGGAGAACCTGCTGGAGGGGCCGGTCCAGGTGCAGGGCCGGGACGTCGAGGAGGCCACCGCCGACGCCCGCCGGCTGCTCGAGCAGGTGGGACTGACCGGGCGCGAGGACCAGCACCCCTCGCAGCTCTCCGGTGGCCAGCAGCAGCGGGTCGGCATCGCCCGCGCCCTCGCGCTCAACCCGCAGGTGGTGCTGCTCGACGAGCCCACCTCCGCGCTCGACCCGGAGCTGGTCGGCGAGGTGCTCGCCGTCATCCGGGACCTGGCGCGGACGGGCTGGACCCTGGCGATCGTCACCCACGAGATCCGCTTCGCGCGCGACGTGGCCGACCAGGTGCTCTTCCTGGACCAGGGCGTGATCGCCGAGCGGGGCGGCGCCGAGGTGCTCACCGACCCGCAGGAGGAGCGGACCAAGCAGTTCCTGCGGCGGGTGCTGGAGCCCGGCTAGGCGCCCCAGTCGCCGCGGTGGACCAGCTCCTCCAGCGGGCGGCGCTTCTTGGAGCGGGGCGACCCTGACGGACCCTCACCCTCGGCACGATGGCCGAGGGTGATCACGCCGACCGGGTCGTGGTCGTCGGGGATGCCGAACGCCTCGCGCACCGCGGCGTCCTTGTGGGGCGGCACCCCGATGAAGCAGCTGCCCAGGCCGGCGTCCGTGGCGGTCTGCAGGACCAGCAGGCTGGCCATCGCGGCGTCCATGTGCCAGAACGGCATGGGCCAGCGGGCCTCGTCCTGGTCGGTCCAGCCCTTGTCCTCCTCGGCGTAGCGCTCGAGGTAGGCCTTCTTGCTGGAGCAGGGGATGACCACCACCGGCGCGCCCATCATCCCGGCCAGCCAGCTGTCGGGGTGGTCGAGGTCGTCGGCGGTGGCCGCCCAGAACCGGCGTACGTCGTCCGGGGTGTCGAGCACCAGGAACGCCCAGCCCTGGCTGAACCCGGCGCTCGGCGCCCGGACGGCGTTGGCCAGCGCCCGGTCCACCACCGCGGGGTCGACCGGCTCGTCGCTGTAGTCGCGGACCATCCGCCGTCGGCGCACCACCTCCTGGAACTCCATGCCGGCCAGTATTCCAGCGGCCTGCGATCTCGGATCCGAGACCGTGCGACCGGCGCGCTGGTGGCGCCGGGACCGCGGGCTGCGTTGGATGGGACCGTGCCGCCCCCACCCGACGACTTCGAGCGGATGTGGTCCGACCTGGCGCCGATCGGGCGCTCCGCCTCCTCGGGCGGCTACTTCCGCCAGCCCTTCACCCAGCCCGAGCGCGAGCTGTCGGACTGGTTCCGCGAGCAGGCGCTGGCCCGCGACCTGCGCCTGGAGTCCGACGCCACCGGCAACCTGGTGGCCTGGTGGGACCCGCCCGCCGGGGTAGTCCGTGACGCTGCGGCCCCTGGTCGTCCACAGGAGGGGCCAGAACGTCACGGACTACCCCGGACCGGGGGCGTGCTGACGGGGTCCCACCTCGACTCGGTGCTCGACGGCGGGGCGTACGACGGCCCGCTGGGCGTCGTGTCCGCGCTGGCGGCGGTCGACGAGCTGCGCGCACGGGCCGTGGTGCCGACCCGGCCGATCGGGGTGTCGGTGTTCGTGGAGGAGGAGGGGTCGCGGTTCGGGCTGGCCTGCCTGGGCTCCCGGCTGGCCACCGGTGCGACCTCGTGGGACCAGGCCCGGGTGCTGCGCGACCGGGACGGGGTGGCCCTCGAGGAGGTGGTCGAGGGCGGCGGCCCCGGGCTCCTGGAGAACGTCGGCTGCTTCGTGGAGCTGCACGTCGAGCAGGGGCGCGACCTGGTCGACCGCGGCGCGGCGGTCGGGGTGGCGAGCGGGATCTGGCCGCACGGCCGCTACCGCTTCGACTTCACCGGCGAGGCCAACCACGCCGGCACCACCCGGATGGAGGACCGCGCCGACCCGATGCTGACCTACGCGATGACGGCGCTGGCCGCCGCCAAGCAGGCCCGGCTGGCCGGCCAGCGGGCGACGTTCGGCCGGCTCGAGGTCACGCCCAACGGCACCAACGCCGTCCCCTCACGGGTCCTGGCCTGGCTGGACGCGCGGTGCTCCTCCGACGGGGCGCTGGCCGAGCTGGTCGGGACGATCACCCGGCAGGCGTCCGAGCGCGCCGGCCGCGACGGGACCTCGGTCACGGTGACGCCGGAGTCCGTCTCCGGCGCGGTGACCTTCGACGCCGACCTGGCGGCGGGGATCGTCGCGGACCACGGGGACGGCGACTGGCCGGTCCTCCCGACCGCCGCCGGCCACGACGCCGGGATCCTGGCCGGCCAGGGCATCCCCACCGCGATGCTCTTCGTCCGCAACCCGACCGGCGTCTCGCACTCACCCGCCGAGACGGCGTCGGTCCCCGACTGCCTGGCCGGCGTGCACGCCCTGGCCCAGACCCTCGAGCGGCTGGCCACGTGACCACGTCGTACGTCCTCGAGCGCGCCTGGGTCGAGGGCGCGGTGCACGACGACGTGCGGGTCGAGATCACGGACGGCGTGCTCACCGCGGTCGACCTGCCCCGCAGGTTCCCGAGCCTCCCCGCCGAACCTTCAGCGGGGGAGTCCGGGATCCACCGGGTACCCGGTGGATCCCGGCTGCCCGGCCTGACCGTCCCGGGGGCGGTCAACGACCACAGCCACGCCTTCCACCGGGCGCTGAGGGGCCGGACCCAGCGCGAGCGGGGGACGTTCTGGACCTGGCGCGAGCAGATGTACGCCGTGGCCGAGCGGCTCGACCCCGACTCCTACCTCGCGCTGGCCCGCGCGACCTACCGCGAGATGCTCGCGGCGGGCTACACGGCGGTGACGGAGTTCCACTACCTGCACCACCAGCCCGACGGGACGCCGGACGACGAGCCCGACGCGATGGGGGAGGCGCTGCACGAGGCCGCGCGCCAGGCCGGGATCGGCCTCACGCTGCTCGACACCTGCTACCTGAGCAGCGGCTTCGGCGCGCCGCCCGAGGGCGTGCAGCGGCGCTACTCCGACGGCGACGCGGCGGCCTGGGTCGCCCGCGCGGGGGACGGTCCGGCGGCGATCCACTCGGTGCGGGCGGTGCCCCGCGACCAGCTGGCGGCCTTCCCCGGGCGGGCGCCCCTGCACGTCCACCTGTCCGAGCAGGTCTCGGAGAACGACGCCTGCCTCGCGGCGTACGGCGTGACCCCGACCCGACTCCTCCACGAGGCGGACCTGCTGGGACCCGGCACCACCGTGGTGCACGCGACCCACCTCAGCGACGACGACATCGAGCTCCTCGGGACCACGGGCACGAACGTCTGCCTGACCCCGACCACCGAGCGCGACCTGGCCGACGGCATCGGGCCCGCGCGCCGGCTGCACGAGGCGGGCTGCCGGATCAGCATCGGCAGCGACAGCCACGCGGTCATCGACCCGTTCGAGGAGCTGCGCGGGCTGGAGATGGACGAGCGGCTGGCCACCGGGCAGCGCGGCCACTGGAGCGCGGCGGAGCTGCTCGGGGTGGCCAGCCCGCACCGGATCGAGGTGGGCGCACCGGCCGACCTGGTCACCCTCGACCTGGCCAGCCCCCGGACGGCCGGCACCGGTGCGGACGAGCAGACCGCGGTCTTCGCGGCCACCGCCGCCGACGTCACCCAAGTGGTGGTGGCCGGCCGCGTGGTCCACACACCCGACCTGGCCGCGGGCATCGGCCGCGAGCTCGACGAGGCGATCGGAGCACTGCGGGCATGAGCGCCACCACCCTCATCACCCACATCGGCGAGCTGGTCACCAACGACCCCGAGGCCCTGGAGGAGCGGGGCGACCTGCTCGGCCTGCTCCACGACGCCGCCCTCGTCGTCGAGGGCAGCCGGGTGGCCTGGGTGGGGGCCGCGGCCGACGCACCGGCGGCCGACGAGGTGGTCGACGCCGGCGGGAGGGCGGTGCTGCCGGGCTTCGTCGACAGCCACAGCCACCTGGTCTTCGCGGGCGACCGCGCCGGGGAGTTCGCGGCCCGGATGGCGGGCCAGCCGTACGCCGCCGGCGGAATCCGCACCACCGTGGCCGCCACCCGCGCCGCCACCGACGAGCAGCTCACCTCCCACGTGGCCCGGCTGGTGCAGGAGATGGCCCGCCAGGGCACGACCACCGTGGAGATCAAGTCGGGCTACGGGCTGACGGTCCGCGACGAGGCGCGCAGCCTGGCGGTCGCTCGCCAGTTCACCGAGGAGACCACCTTCCTCGGCGCCCACGTCGTCCCGGCCGAGTACGCCGACGACCCGGCCGGCTACGTCGACCTCGTCACCGGGCCGATGCTGGAGGCCGCGGCGCCGTACGCGCGGTGGGTCGACGCCTTCTGCGAGCAGGGGGCCTTCGACGTGGACCAGGCGCGGGCGGTCCTCGACGCCGGCGCGGCCGCCGGCCTGCGCGGACGGCTGCACGCCAGCCAGCTCGGCCCCGGGCCCGGCGTCCGGCTGGCCGCGGAGCTCGGGCTGGCCGCGGTGGACCACTGCACCTACCTCGAGGACGCCGACGTCGACGCGCTGCGCGAGTCCGGGACGGTGGCCACGCTGCTGCCCGGCGTCGAGTTCTCGACGCGCCAGCCCTACCCCGACGCCCGCCGGCTCCTCGACGCCGGCGTGGTCGTGGCGCTGGCCAGCGACTGCAACCCCGGCTCCAGCTTCACCAGCTCGGTACCGCTGTGCATCGCCCTGGCGGTCCGCGAGATGGGGATGACGCCGGCCGAGGCGGTGCACGCCGCGACGTACGCCGGCGCGCGGGCCCTGCTCCGCGACGACGTCGGCCGGCTCACCGTCGGCGCCCGCGCGGACCTGGTGCTGCTCGACGCCCCCAGCCACGTGCACTTGGCCTACCGCCCCGGCGTCCCGCTCGTGGCCGGCACCTGGCAGGGCGGCCGGCCCCTGAGGTAGCCGCTCCCCGGTGTCGTACCTAAGGCAGCCCGTTCGTCGTCCAGGTGTCAGAGATAAGGCACCTTCCCGATGTGGGTGCCTACCTCAGGCGGCGAGATTCGTACTCGCCAGGCAGCACCAGCCACCACTGAGGAGCACACCCACCATGGAGTTCAACACCTTCGACACCTACCAGGCCGAGATCGAGTACCGCAGCAACCGGATCCGCAAGGACGTCGGCCGCCACAGCCACGGCCGCCGCCTCCGGGTCCCGTTCGTCCGCCGCCCGGCCCAGGCCACCCGCACCAGCCGCTGACGCCGCCGGTCATCGCGCGGCGTCGGCCCCGATGAGCACCGACACGGCCCCTGCGGCCGGGACCACCACGGAAACCATGCAGGAGCAGGCAGCGGGACAAGGGATCATGGGCGGTGTGGCCGTACACACGACCAGCCGGACCCTGATCGGCCGGGACGCCGAGCTGACGGAGATCGCTTCGTTGCTCGGCGTCCGGTCGTCTGCGGGCACGGCCACGGGCACCGGATCGGACGCCGGCACGGCGCCCGTCGAGCCGGTGCACGTGGTGCTGTCCGGCGACGCCGGCGTGGGCAAGACCCGCCTGCTGACCGAGCTGCGCGACCTCGCGGTCGCCGAGGGGTGGCACGTGGTCGCCGGGCACTGCCTGGACTTCGGCGACAGCGCGCTGCCCTACCTGCCGTTCTCCGAGGTCCTGGGCCGGCTGGAGGCCGACCTGCCCGAGGTCGTCGAGCGGGTGGCCCAGGCGCACCCCGCGCTGGGCCGGCTGCGGCCGGGCCGGCGGATGCTGGTGGCCACCGAGGGGTCCGCCACGGCGTCCGACCGCGGCGAGGGCGAGATGGTCGACCGCGCGGACCTGTTCACCGCGGTGCACGCGCTCCTCGAGGAGGTGGCCCGGGTCTGCCCGGTGCTGCTGGTGGTCGAGGACTGCCACTGGGCCGACCAGTCGACGCGCGACCTGCTCAGCTTCCTCTTCTCCCGCCCCTTCGAGGCGCCGGTCGCCGTGGTGGCGTCCTACCGCTCCGACGACCTGCACCGCCGCCACCCGCTGCGCCGGCAGGTGGCCGAGTGGTCGCGGCTGCGCGGGGTCGAGCGGCTCCAGCTCGGCCCGCTCGGCGACGACCAGGTCCGGCTGCTGATCGCCAGCCTCTCGACCGAGGCCATGAAGGAGGCCGAGCTGCTGGCCATCGTGCGCCGGGCCGAGGGCAACGCGTTCTTCGTCGAGGAGCTGGTCGGCGCCGCCAGCGAGCCCGGCAGCTGGGTGCCCGACGACCTGGCCGACGTGCTCCTGGTGCGGCTGGACCGGCTCGGCGACGCCGCCCGGCAGGTGGTCCGGGTGGCCAGCGTGGCGGGCCGCAAGGTGGCCCACGACCTGCTGGTGGCGGCGTCCGGCCTCCCGGCGGCCGAGCTCGAGGACGGCGTGCGCCAGGCCGTCGAGATGAACCTCCTGGTCCCCGGCGACGGCACCTACTCCTTCCGGCACGCCCTGCTCGGCGAGGCCGTCTACGACGACCTGCTGCCCGGCGAGCGGGTGCGGCTGCACCAGCAGTACGCCGAGGCGCTGCGCGAGGGGATGGGCCGCGGCACCGCGGCCGAGCTGGCCCGGCACGCGCGACTGGCCCACGACCTCGACACCGCCCTGGACGCCAGCATCCGGGCGGGTGACGAGGCGATGATGGTGGCCGGCCCCGACGAGGCGGCGCACCACTACGAGCAGGCCCTGGAGCTGGTGGCCGACCCGGCCCGGCGCTCGAGCGTGGACGTCGACGTCTCCAAGCTGGCCGTCAGCGCCGCCGAGGCGCTGACCAGCTCGGGCCAGCCGACCCGGGCTGCCGCGCTCCTGGCCGAGCAGCTGGCCAGCCTGCCGGCCGACGCCTCGCCCTCCCAGCGGGCCCGGCTGCTGGCCGCCCGGGCCGACACCGTGATGCTGACCGAGAACGTCGAGGTCAGCCCGGTCGAGCTCATCCAGGAGGCCGTGGACCTGCTGCCCGACGACATGGTGGGGCTGCGGGCCAAGGTGCTGGCCACCCAGGCGCGGGTGCTGTCGGGCTACGGCCGCTACGACGAGGCGCAGATGGCCGGCCTGGACGCCCTGGCCCTGGCCGAGAAGCTCGACCTCCACGAGCTGGCCTCGGACGTCATCACCACGCTGAGCCAGCTCAAGAAGGCCGGGCCAAAGGACGCGTTGCGTTCAGCCCTGGTGGAGGCGGTGCA
>CAZEPK010000118.1:0-13516 GCA_964514085.1 uncultured Nocardioides sp. | reverse complement strand
TGGTCCGGCTGGCCCGCGCCACCCTCGACACCATCGGCGAGCAGACCCACGAGACGGTCAACCTCAGCATCGCCCGCGGCGACCGCGTCGTGCAGGTGGCGCAGGTGGACTCGCAGTTCCTCCTCGGCACCCGCGACTGGACCCAGACCGACGTGCCCGTGCACTGCAACTCCCTGGGCAAGGTGTTCCTGGCCTGGGACGTCGTGACGCTGCCCGACGGCGAGCTGGAGCGGCCCACCGAGTCCTCCCTCACCGACCGAGACGCGCTGCGGGCCGACCTGCAGCGCTGCCGCACCCGCGGCTGGGCCACCACCGTCGACGAGCTCGAGAGCGGGCTGGCCGGCGTCGCCGTACCCGTCCGCGGCAGCCGCGGCCAGGTGGTCGCCGCCCTGGGTGTCTCGGGACCCACCACCAGACTCGAGGACCGGTTCGACGAGCTCGGCCGGCTGTTGAGGAAGCACGCGACGGAGCTGACCGACCTGCTCCGCGGGGGGACGGCGCAGGCCGGTCCCACGGCCATCACCAAGGAGGGCGCAGCATGAGCAGTCCGGACGAGGTCCTGAAGGGCCTGTACGACGAGACCCTGGTCGGCAACGCGCCGCGGGTGCTGGAGCTCACCGAGGAGGGCCTGGCGCTCGGCATGGAGCCGCAGACGCTGCTCTTCGACGCGCTCATCCCCTCCCTGGAGGAGGTCGGCGCCCGCTTCGAGCGCGGCGACTTCTTCGTCCCCGAGATGCTCATCGCCGGCCGCGCGATGGCCGGCGCCATGGAGCGCCTGCGCCCGCTGCTGGTCGAGGGCGGGATCGAGACGATCGGCAAGTTCCTCATGGGGACGGTCAAGGGCGACGTCCACGACATCGGCAAGAACCTCGTCAACATCATGCTCGAGGGCGCCGGCTTCGAGGTCATCGACCTCGGCGTCCAGGTCGCGCCGGAGAAGTTCGTGGCCGCGATCGAGGAGCACCAGCCCGACATCGTCGGCTTCTCGGCCTTCCTGACCACCACCATGCCGATGTTCAAGGCCAACATGAACGCCCTGGAGAAGGCCGGCCTGCGCGACAAGGTGGCCGTGATGGTGGGCGGTGCGCCGGTCACCCAGGAGTACGCCGACGCCGTGGGCGCCGACGGCTACGCCGCCGACGCCTCCGCGTGCGTCAAGCGCGCCAAGGACCTGATGACCCAGCGCCGCGCGAAGGTCAACGCGTGACGGACATGCTGGAGACCGTGCTCCGCGGCACGGGCACCGAGATCGTCATGGGCCACGGGCACCGGTTCACGCTGATCGGTGAGCGGATCAACCCCACCGGCCGCCGCATCTTCCAGGAGCAGCTGCGGGCCGGGGACTTCTCGGCCATCGAGCGCGACGTCAAGGCCCAGGTCGAGGGCGGCGCCGACGTCCTCGACGTCAACATGGGCGTGCCGCTGACCGACGAGCCGGAGCTGCTGGCCAAGGCCATCCAGCTCGTGCAGTCGCTCACCGACCTGCCGATCTGCATCGACTCCTCGGTCGTCGAGGCGCTCGAGGCGGGGCTGTCGGTCTACCAGGGCCGCGCGCTGGTCAACTCGATCACCGCCGAGGACGACCGGATGGCGGCGATCCTGCCGCTGGTCAAGAAGTACGACGCCGCGGTGATCGCGCTGCCCAACGACCACGACGAGATCCCGATGGAGTGGGAGAAGCGCCTGGACCTGGTGGCCAAGATCGTCCGGGTGGCCACCGAGGAGTACGGCATCGCCAAGGCCGACATCGTCATCGACCCGCTGGCCATGCCCATCGGCGCCGACACGGGCAACTCCCTGGTCACCATGGAGGCGATGCGGCAGATCCGCGACCAGCACGGGCTGAACATGACCTGCGGCGCGTCCAACGTCTCCTTCGGCATGCCCGACCGGCACACCCTGGGCGCCGCCTGGCTGCCGATGGCCATGACTGCCGGGCTGACCAGCGCGATCATGGACACCCGCACCCCGCAGATCGTCGAGGCGGTGAAGGCGGCCGACGTCTTCCTCAACCACGACGACTGGGGCATGGCCTGGATCGCCGCCCACCGCGCCAAGGCCGCCGCCGCGACCGCATGAGCCGCCTGTGACCGACCCCGTCGAGGAGTTCGACCCGGACGCGCTGCGCCGGGAGGGGCTCATCGCCAGCGCCGGTGCCGGAGCCGTCGAGCACGACGGCACCGGCCGCGTCGACCTGTCCTTCACCGTGGAGGACAAGGAGGCGCCGCCGGCCCAGAAGAAGATCCGCGTCCCACCCGGCGTGACCGTCTTCGACTCCGCGTCGTGGAACGGCATCGCCATCGACTCAACCTGCGGTGGCCACGGCACCTGCCACAAGTGCAAGGTGCAGCTCACCCCGGCCACGGCGATCACCCGCCACGACGAGCGGACCTTCAGCAAGGACCAGCTCCAGGGCGGCTGGCGCCTGGCCTGCCTGGCCCGCGCCACCCGCGACCACGCGGTCGTCGTACCCCCGCTGACCACGCGCCCCAAGGCCGCCACGGTCGGCGTCGGCCGGCAGGTCATCCTGCGCCCGGCGGTGCAGAAGCGGTACGTCGAGCTGGCCGAGCCGACCCTCGAGGACCAGCAGACCGACCTGGCCCGGCTCCTGGCCGCCATCGACGACCTCGAGCCGCGGGCCGACCTGCACGTGCTGCGCCGGCTTCCCGGCGTGCTGCGCTCCTCCGACTTCAAGGTCACCGCGGTCGTGGTCGACGAGGAGCTCATCGAGGTCGAGCCCGGCGACACCACGGCGTTCCGGTACGCGATCGCCTACGACCTCGGCACCACCACCGTGGTCGCGACCCTGCTCGACCTGGTCACCGGGACGCCGGTCGCGGTGGCCTCGATGCTCAACAAGCAGCAGCCCTTCGGCGGCGACGTGATCAGCCGGATCAGCGCCACGATGATGGACCCCGAGGCGGCCGAGCGGCTGCGGGTCGCGGCGTGCGAGACCCTGGCCTCGCTGGCCCACCAGGTCTGCCGCGAGGGCGAGGTCGACCCCGCCCACGTCTACGAGGTGGCAATAGCCGGCAACGCCACGATGACCGCCCTGGCCCTGGGCATCGACCCGGAGCCGCTGGGCGTCGCGCCGTTCATCATGAGCGTGGCCCAGCCGCCCGTCGTGCTGGCCGCCGACCTGGGGCTGCCGCTGCACCCGCGCGCCCGGGCCATGCTCTTCCCGGCGCTGGGCGCCTACGTGGGCGGCGACATCGTGGCCGGCATGCTGGCCTCGGGGATGGACCGCGACACCCGCACCCGGCTCTTCATCGACGTGGGCACCAACTGCGAGATCGTGCTGAGCAACGGCGACAAGATCGTGTCGACCGCGGCACCCGCGGGACCGGCGTTCGAGGGCGGCGCCATCCGCTGCGGCATGCGCGCCGACGACGGCGCCATCGAGGTGGTCGCGCTCGACCCCGCCGAGGGCGGCCAGGCCGTGACGCTCGGCGTCATCGGCGACACCGAGCCGCGAGGCCTGTGCGGCTCGGGCCTGGTCGACATCGTGGCCGAGCTGGTCAAGGTGCGGCTGCTCGACGGGACCGGTCGGTTCGTCACCGACGAGGTGGCCGCCGAGATCGCACCGGGGCTGGCCGACCGCCTCACCACCCTCACCTCCGACCGCGGCGAGGAGCGGGTCTTCGTGCTCCACCGCCCGACCCCGGACGCCGAGCCCTCGGAGTCGGTCGTGCTCACCCAGCGCGACGTCCGCGAGCTGCAGTTCGCCAAGGCCGCGATCTCCACCGGCTGGACGCTGCTGCTGGAGGAGCTGGGCCTCGAGCACCGCGACGTCCAGCAGGTGCTGCTGGCCGGCTCGTTCGGCAGCTACCTCTCGGCCGCCTCCGCCGTCCGCATCGGCCTGGTGCCGCAGCTGCCCGTGCTCCGCATCGTCGCCGCCGGCAACGTGGCCGGCGAGGGGGCGAAGATGGCCCTGCTCTCCGTGCGCGAGCGAGCCGGCGCGGCCGCGCTGCTGGAGGAGGTGACCTATGTCGAGCTCTCCGACCGCCCCGAGTTCAACGACCGGTTCGTCGACCAGCTCGGGTTCCAGGTCTGACGCGCGGGTCGCGCTCGTCGCGTGCGGCGCGCTGGCCCAGCCGGCCGCCGAGATCGTCACCCGCCGGGGCTGGCCGGTGGCGGTGCACCCGCTGCCGCCGCTGCTCCACAACCAGCCGCAGCTGATCGCCGGCGAGGTCCGGGCCCTGGCCCTCGAGCTGGCCGAGCAGTACGACGAGGTGGCCGTGGCCTACGCCGACTGCGGCACCTACGGCGCCCTCGACGCGGTCTGCGCCGAGCTCGGCCTGCGCCGGCTGCCCGGCCTGCACTGCTACGACCTGTTCGCGGGCGAGTCGCGGCTGGCGGCGTTCCTCGACGAGCAGCCGGGCACCTACCTGCTCACCGACTTCCTGGTCCGCTCCTTCGAGCGCACCGTCATCCGCGAGCTGGGCCTGGACCGGCACCCGGAGCTGCGCGACGACTACTTCCGCCACTACACGCGCATGGTCTGGCTGGCCCAGGAGCCCGACGACGAGCTGCGCGCGCTGGCCGAGGCGGCCGCGGCGCGCATCGGCCTGCCGCTGACCGTGGTGGACACCGGCCACGGGCACCTCGAGTCCGCGCTGGACGAGCTGCTCCACGGCGGCTCCCACGGCGGTGGTTGAGGAGGTTGCGCAGCAACCGTCTCGAAAGCCCGCGAGCCGAGGCTGGAACCGGCTGCGGGCCAGTCTCAGCGCAGGCTTGGTGGTTTCGAGACAGGCGCTAGCGCGCCTTCCTCAACCACCGTCCGGAGGCGGCGGCGACCACGGCGGTGACCACGGCGGTGGTTGAGGAGGTTGCGCAGCAACCGTCTCGAAACCTCGCACGCCGCCGACGGTGGCTGAGGTGCGAGGCCGTCCACGGCCGAGCCTCGAAGCCTGGTGACCCGCGGCTGGGTGGTGAGGGGTCCCAGCGCCAGCGCGCCAGGCTTCGAGGCTCGTCGCTGGCGCTCCTCGCACCTCAGCCACCGTCAGCGGAGGCGGCGGCGCCCGACCTCAACCAGCGCGGACGCTGAGCTGCTCCAGGAGGTCGCGGCGCCAGGCGGCGGTGGCCGCGATCTGGTTGAAGGTGAAGACGTGCAGGCCCTCGACCAGCATCTCGGGAGCTGAGAGGCTCGGGGCCACCTGCTCGAGGAAGCGCTCGCCGGTGAAGCCGCCGGGGGCGGCCAGGCGGGCGAAGGTCCCCTTGTTCTTGGCCAGGAAGCGGGTGGACTCGCCCACGCCGATCTTGGTGGCCATCGACAGCAGCTTGGTGCGGTCGACCGGGCCGGGGATGCCGAGCAGGAGCGGCATGGTGATCCCGCGCTTGCGCATCCGGCCCACCCAGGTCGAGAGCATCGTGGGGTCGAAGGTCAGGTTGCTGACCACGTGGGTGGCGTAGCGGCGCTTGTCCCACATCGACTGGATGGTGAGGTCGTCGCTGATGGTCGGGTGCGACTCCGGGTAGCCGGTGATGCCCACGTGGCTGAACGGCGAGCCGAGGGCCTTGAGGTCCTCGAGCATCGAGAGCGCGTCCGGGTAGGCGCCGGGCGGGTCGGCGTCGCCGCCGGGCACGAAGACCTGGTCGATCCCCTGGCCGGTGAGCCGGCTGCAGATCTCCTCCAGCTCGGCGCGGTCGCGCACCATCCGGGCCGCGAGGTGCGGGACGGCCGTGTAGCCGTGGGCGGCGAGCCGCTCGGCCAGCTCGAGCGTCGGCCCGAGGCCCTTGCTCGGCGAGGCGGTGACGGTGATGGCCTGGCCCGTGCCGACGTGCTCCAGGACGGTGTCCTCGGCCGACGCGGTGGGCAGCACCTCGTAGCGCGCGTTCTCCAGCAGCCGCACCATGGTGGCGACGGCGGAGGCCTTGGCTTTGTTGCGCATTGTGCACCCTGTTTCGTGATGCGCACCGACGCGCGTCAGCCTAGTCCTCGGCGGGCACCCCGTCGAGGGCCTTGAGCGGGTTGCGGATCGTCAGCCAGGACACCACCCCGCCCGCGGCCAGCAGGGCCGCGCAGATCATCATCGCCATCCGGAAGGAGTCGTCGAAGACCGCCGGGACGGCGTAGTCCTCGCCCCTCAGCCCGACCGCCACAGGCAGGGCGGCCACGGCCAGCAGCGAGCCGGCCCGGGCGACCGCGTTGTTGACGCCGCTGGCGATGCCCGCGTGCTCGTCCGGGGCCGCGGCCAGGACGGTCGCGGTCAGCGGGGCGACCATGAGCGTGAGGCCGATGCCGGAGACCACCACGCCGGGGAGTACGTCGAGGACGTAGGACGGGTCGCTGCCGATGCGGAGGTAGAGCAGCACGCCGGTGGCCATGACCAGCGGCCCGACCGTCATGGGGATCCGCGGCCCGATCCGCATCCCCAGCCGGCCGGCGTACGACGCCAGCGTGAGCATCAGCAGCGTCATGGGCACGAACGCCGCGCCGGCGGCCAGGGCGCCGTACCCGCTGACGGTCTGCAGCTCCAGCGTCACGAAGAAGCCGATCGCCCCGAGCGCGCCGTAGACCAGCAGCGTCATCACGTTGGCCGCGCTGAAGGTCCGGTCGCGGAAGACGCCCAGCGCCAGCATCGGCTCGCGCTCGCGGTCCTCGACCACCAGGAAGCCGACCGCGGAGGCCGCACCCACCAGCACCGCCACCCAGGCGCTGACGCCGCCCCACTCGATGAGGGCGTACGTCGTGCCGCCCAGGGCGGTCGCGGCCAGGACCGCTCCGACCAGGTCGAAGTGGGTGGAGGCCTTCTCGTCGCGGGTCTCGGGCACCCAGCGCAGCGCGATGAGGACGGTGAGGGCGACCAGCGGCGGGTTGATGAGGAAGATCAGGCGCCAGTCGGCGTACTGGATCAGTCCACCCCCCACGAACGGTCCGATGGCGCCGGCCACGCTGGCCAGCCCGGTCCACGCGCCGATGGCGGGAGCCCGGTCCTCGGTCGCGAACGCACCCTGGATCATGGCCAGGCTGCCCGGGGTCAGGAGGGCGCCGCCGATCCCCTGGAGGACCCGAGCGCCGATGAGGATCTCGGGGTTGGGGGCGATGCCGCAGATCAGGGAGGCCGCCCCGAACCACACCGTCCCGATCACGAAGATCCGGCGTCGGCCGAAGCGGTCGCCCAGCGAGCCGCCGAGCAGGATCAGGCTGGCCAGCGAGAGCAGGTAGCCGTTGGTGATCCACTGCAGCTGCGACAGGCTCGCGTCGAGGTCCTCGCCGATGGTGCGCAGTGCGACGTTGACCACGGTGCCGTCGAGGAAGGCGATGCCCGAGCCGAGGGCTGCGGCGGCGATGACGGCCCGCCCGGCACCCGTCCCCATCCGCACGGCGGCCGGTGGCGAATCAACCACGATCATCCATGTCCCGAAAGGTAGCCTCTCTCCGTGTCCACTGCGTACGCCTCCTCGGCAGGCCTCCGGCTGACCGAGCACGTCGCGCGGCTGGCCGAGGAGCAGCCGCCCATCGAGCTCGACTCCGTCGACTTCACCGTCAAGAACCCGCGGGAGTTCGAGGCCCGCTTCGGGCACGTCCTCGACTACATGGCTCGCGTCGAGCTGGAGGTCGACCGCAACGTCCTCGAGCTCACCACGATGCTGCCCGACCCGCCTGAGGTCGACCGGCAGTTCTACGCCGTGTGGCAGCCCCAGGAGATTCAGCACGGGCTGATCCTCGACCGGCTCCAGGTCGAGCTCGGCCGGGAGTCGGCCGACGCCGACCTCGACTCGATCGGGCTCAAGCTCCGCATCCTCGGGGCGCTGGCCCACGTCGGGCCGTTCCAGGACGTGTGCCGGATGCTCTACTACCTGACCGGCATGTCGACCGAGCGCTCGGCCGTGCTGGCCTACAACCTCCTGCACCGCGGCACCGTCGACCTCGGCGAGCAGGCGATCGCGCAGTCGGTGATCGGCCAGATCAAGCGCCAGGAGCCCGGCCACTTCGTCTTCTACCAGCTCTCCGCGCGAGCGCTCTGGGCCGAGCTGTCCTCCTGGCAGCGCTGGATGGTGCGCTTCATGCGCAAGGCGTCCTTCGCCCCGGTCGGGGCCAACAACCCCCAGCAGAAGGCCGACTTCGGCGACGTCATGGCCACGCTCGGCATCGCCGACGGCCTCGACGACTTCGCGGTCCAGGTCACCCGGGTCGAGAAGGAGCTGCTCTGGGCCCGCCAGCGCGGCCTCAAGGTGCCCGACTACGTCTCGAGGGCCTTCCACGAGGCCGTCGACCTCGCGCGCGACCGCGCGCACCTGCCGCACCTGCACCGCTGAGCCGTACGCCGTGGCCCGCGTCACGGCGTGACCCGGCCTCGGCTGGCGCGTTCTCCTCCTAGACGGAGCAGGGCAGCTCCGGGGGACGGCAGGGACGAGGTGGACCGGTGGCGACGCTCGCGGTCGACTGGTTCTTCACCGACGCCGGGCCCTCGGACTGGCTGCACATCCTCACCATCCCGGTCTTCACCGGCGTGGTCGGCTGGCTGATCAACTGGTCGGGGCTCTGGATGCTGTTCGGTCCCGAGCGCTTCCACGGCGTCCGGGTCCCCGGCCTCAAGCCGCTGGCCCGCGTGCTGCCGCGCAAGGTCCAGGAGATCCCCGGGCTGCTGGAGGGTGGCATCGGCTGGCAGGGGATCGTGCCGGCCCGCGCCGCCAAGATGGGCAGCATCGCGGTCGACAAGGTGATCGCCAAGGTCGGGACGCCGCGCGACTTCTACGAGCAGCTGGAGCCCGACCGGATCGCGGAGCACATCGTCGAGGTCTTCGAGCCGGACCTGCCGCGGATGATCGACGAGATCATGCGCCGCGAGCACCCGCGGCTCTGGCAGGACCTGCCGGGCTGGGGCAGGCAGGCCGTGGTCGAGCGGGTGCAGGCCCAGCTGCCCACGGTGGTCCGTCGCGTGACCGGGGAGATCGGCCTGCACATCGACCAGCTGCTCGACCCCAAGATCATGGTGATCGAGCACTTCCGGCGGAACCCCGGGCTGGTGGTCTCGATCTTCCGCGAGGTGGGCCGCCGCGAGCTGCGCCTGATGGTGACCTTCGGCTTCGTCTTCGGCTTCCTGCTCGGCGTCCCCGTCGCGGTCGTGGACCACTGGTTCGGCACCTGGTGGCTGCTGCCCCTCATGGGCGTCGTCGTCGGCTGGGTCACCAACAAGCTCGGGATGTGGCTGATCTTCGAGCCGCTCGAGCCGCGGCGGGTCCTCGGCATCACGGCGCACGGGCTGTTCCTGCGCCGCCAGGACCAGGCCGCGGAGGTGTACGCGCGGAACATCGCCGAGGAGGTCATCACGCTGGAGCGCATCGGCGACTTCCTCATGAACGGCCCGCGCGGCGACCGCACCCGGCGGATGCTGGCCCGCGCGCTGGAGCCGGCCATCGACGACGCCGCCGGACCGCTGCTCCCCGTGGTGCGGGTGGCGGTCGGTCGCCGGCAGTTCGACCGGATCCGGGACGGGATCGCCGTGGAGGCGGTCGGCCGCACGGACCTGGCCTTCCGCGACCCGGAGTTCGGGCGCCAGCAGGGCGAGAAGATCCGCGCGCTCTTCGCGGCCCGCACCAAGGAGCTCGCGCCGGCCGACTTCGTGGAGATGATGCGCTCGGCGTTCAGGGAGGACGAGTGGATGCTCTACCTGCACGGAGCGGTGATGGGGTTCGCGGGCGGGGTGCTGCACCTCGTGGTGTTCGGGGCGGGCGGGTCGTGAACAGCGACGAGCTGCCCGGCATGGCTCGGATCGTGGCGGCGACGACGGCCCGCTCACTGGCCTGGACCGCCGGCTCGTACGCGCGGTCGGGTCGGCTGCTGGCCCGCGCCCTCACCGACCGCAAGGCGGCCGAGGAGCTCGTGCACGAGGTGGCCGAGGACGTCTTCGAGGCGACCCGCACCGTGTCGGAGGTGGCCCGCGCGATCGCCGAGGGCGTGCCCGTCTCGCGGGCGCTGCTGGACGGCGGCGCCGCGCTGGCCGCCGTCATCCCGGAGCCCGCGCACCCCGAGCGGCCCGCGCGGGAGCCGACCCTGCGCGAGCGGGGCGAGGACCTGCTCGAGCGGTCGCGCGACGTGTGGAGCGACGAGGAGCCGCACCCGGCGTACAAGCGGATCCTCGAGGACCTCGCCCCCGACGAGGCCCGGATCCTGGTGCACATGCTGCGGGCCGGGCCGCAGCCCGCGGTCGACGTCCGCACCGGCGGGCCGATCGGGGTGGTCAGCTCCACGCTGGTGGCCGCCGGGCTCACCATGATCGGCGCGCGCGCCGGCGTGCGGTACGGCGACGAGGTGCCGGCCTACCTCAACAACCTGTTCCGGCTCGGGCTGGTGTGGTTCTCCACCGAGCAGGTGGAGGACCCGCTGGACTACCAGGTCCTCGAGGCCCAGCCCGAGGTGCTGGCCGCGATGCACTCGGTGCGCTTCCCCAAGCTGGTGCGCCGCTCGATCCACCTGACGCCGTTCGGCACCAACTTCTGCCGCACCTGCCTGGTCGACCCCGAGCAGCTCCCCGACCTCCCCGAGCACGGCGCGCCCCTCGACTGACCGGATGGTGTCCGAACCGTTGCCGGTTCGTGACCGCGGACCGGAACCCGCTCCTCGCGCACGGCCGTCGGACGGCCATGACCAGCTCTCACCGACGCACCGCGATCCTCGCCTCCGTGGCCATCGCGGGTGCCCTGACCCTCGCCGGCTGCTCCGGCGACGACGACGGCCCCTCCGTCTCCGGCTCGGCCGACCGCGGCATCGACGCCTCCCAGTACGTCGACTCCTACGCCGAGCAGCAGCAGGACTCCGGCACCTCGTACTCCTCCTCGAGCGGCTCGGCGGCGTCCGCCCCGGTGACGGCGGACTCCTCCCAGCTGCTCGAGGGCAACACCTTCGTCGAGCACGGCGTCAGCGGCTACGTCGACACCGGGGAGGACGCCGAGTCCACCTTCGCCCTCGACGTCGACACCGGCTCGTTCTCCGTCGCCAGGACGCTGCTGGCCCAGGGCGTCCGTCCGCCGGCCGCCTCGATCCGGGTCGAGGAGTGGCTGAACTCCTTCGACTACGACGACCCGGCCCCCGAGGACGGCGCCCTCGGTGTGACCACCGAGACCGGGCTGCGGCCCGACGCCGAGGACGGCACCCAGCTGGTCCGCGTCGCGGTGGGCTCCCGCGCGGCGGAGGAGGAGCGCCCCCGCGCGCACGTCACGCTGGTGGTGGACCGGTCCGGCAGCATGGACCGCCAGGACCGCCTCGGCCTGGTGAAGGGGTCGCTCGCCGTGCTGGCCGACCGGCTCCGCGACGACGACACGGTCGCGGTCGTCTCCTTCGACGACCAGGCCACGCCCATCCTCGAGCCCACCCCGGCCCGCGACACCGAGGCGATCCTCGGGGCCGTCGAGCGGCTCCAGCCGGGCGGCAGCACCAACCTCGAGGCCGGGCTCCGCCTCGGCTACGAACAGGCCCGCGAGTCCTACGACGACGACGCGGTCAACGTGGTCGTGCTCTGCTCGGACGGCGTGGCCAACGTGGGCGACACGATGCCGGGCTCGATCGTCGACACGGTCGCCGAGGAGGGCGCGGCCGGGATCCACCTGGTCACCGTGGGCTTCGGCATGGGCAACTACAACGACGACCTCATGGAGCAGCTCGCCGACCAGGGCGAAGGCTTCTACTCCTACGTCGACACCTTCGACGAGGCCGAGCGGCTGTTCGGCACCGAGCTGACCACGACGCTGGTGCCCGTGGCCGCCGAGGCACGGGCCCAGGTGCGGTTCGACCCCGAGCTCGTCTCGTCGTACCGGCTGCTGGGCTACGAGGACCGTGCGCTCGACGACGAGGAGTTCGAGGACCTCGGCGTCGACGCCGGGGAGCTCGGCCCCGGTCACCACGCCACCGCGCTCTACGAGGTGCGGCTTTCCGGTGGGGTGGAGCCGGGCGCCACGATCGGGACCGCCGAAGTCCGCTGGGCCGATCCCGGTGACGGCGGCGCCCACCAAGCGTCCGCCGAGGTGCGCGCCGCCACGGAGGATTCCGCAGGGCCGGAGCTCGAGCTCGCCGGCGCGGTCGCCGACACGGCCCTGCTGCTCAAGGGGGCGGCGTACGACGGCGCGAGCCTCGACGAGGTGGAGCGCCGGGTGTCCGACCTCGTGGCCCGGGACGTCGACGGTGCCGACGAGCTCCTGACCGTCATCAGGCAGACGCGCACGGCATCCTGACCGCACGTCGCACGGGGGGTCAGAGGTGCAGCACCCGCGCGGCGATCCAGGCGATGTCCTCGGCGGTCCGGCCCGGGGGCCCGGAGGGCTGCATCACGTGGCTGAGCACCACCCGGACCACCATGTCGACGGCGGCGTCGAGGTGCTCGGCGTCCAGCCGGACGTCGTACGGCGCGACGCGCTCGACCAGCACCGCCTTGGCTGTCGAGAGCAGCGTGCCGGCGTGCGTGGTCAGCAGCGGCAGCAGCTCGGTGTCGGCGCCGTGGGTGGCCGAGACGATCGCGTGCAGCAGCGCGTTGCCCTGCGAGGCCTCGAGGACCGACGCGGACGCCTCGCGGATCGCCGAGACCAGGTCTGCGGGATGGGCGTCGAAGGCCACCGTCACCAGCCCGAGGAAGCGCTCCAGCTCGCGCAGGATCATCGCCTCGGCCAGCCGCGGCTTGGTCCCGATCTCGTTGTAGACGGTCTGCCGGCTGACGCCGACCTCGTCGGCCAGCCGGGCCATGGTCACCTGGGCCCAGCCGACCCGAGTGGTGAGGGCGACCGCCGCGTCCAGCACCCGCTCGCGCATGGTCAGCGGCTCGGACGTCACGGTCATGAACCGTACGTCCTCACCCGTGCGGGCTCAGCGGCTGCTCCCGCTGCTCAGCTCGCGGTCCAGCGGGACGAAGTCGACCTTGTCGCGGACGCCGCAGTCGGGGCAGCACCAGCTGTCGGGGATGTCGGCCCAGGCGGTGCCGGCCGCGAACCCCTCGCGCTCGTCGCCGCTGACCACGTCGTAGGTGTAGCCGCAGCCGGGGCACTGCGCGGCGAGCACCTCGACCTGCGCGGCTTCCTCGGCCCAGAGCTGCTCGGTCGGGGCCGGCTCGTCGTGGCTGGGCGGTGGGTACGCCGCGAGCAGCTCCTCGCGCTTGCGCGGCGAGAGGTTGGCCCGGCTCAGGTCGCCGTCGACGTGGCGCAGCACCCGTGGGTCCATGACCCGGCGCCACACGGCCGGCACGATGGCGAGCACGATCATCCCGGCGTACCCGGTCGGCAGCACGGGGGACTCCTCGTAGTCGCGCAGGGTCTGGTAGCGCCGGGTGGGGTTGGCGTGGTGGTCGCTGTGGCGCTGCAGGTGGTAGAGCAGCACGTTGGTGGCGATGTTGTTGGAGTTCCACGAGTGCGACGGGTCGACGCGCTCGTAGCGCTGCCGCTCCCCGATGCCGACCTTCTGGCGCAGCATCCCGTAGTGCTCCATGTAGTTGACGACCTCGAGCAGCGTGAAGCCCACGACGCCCTGGATGAGCAGGTAGGGCAGGATCTCGGCGCCCAGCCAGGCGACGAGCGCACCCCACAGCAC